>JAHFBI010000134.1 GCA_023250095.1 Candidatus Melainabacteria bacterium | reverse complement strand
TGTGCGAGGTAACAGGCACAGTCTATGACCATTTTTGGACTTGTCAGGGTTCGATTTTCGGTGAGGCAACCGGGGTCAAAAGTAATTGTCCCCGGGTTCTTTTTTCATTGTCCGCGATCATCCAACACGAGCTCATGATGTTCCCCAGTTTCTACGGACAGTAATTTAGAGCCGGTCGCCACTATGCTGTCTCCATGCTCTTTTCAAAATCCTCCGGCGAAACATAATTTAAGTATGAGTGAAGGCGCCGTCTATAATAGAACGTCTCAATGTAATCGAAGACACTAAGACGGGCTTGCTCTCTGGTTTGATATCTCTCATGATGCACCAGCTCTGTCTTGAGCGTGACGAAGAAGCTTTCCGCGACAGCGTTGTCCCAGCAGTTGCCTTTGCGGCTCATGCTTTGCTTGCAACGGTGCGCCTTCAGTTCTTTCCGGAAAGCCGCACTCGCGTACTGACTTCCTCGATCGGAATGCACCAGGTTCGGTGCCTGCCGTTTCTGCCGGAAGAGTGCCATTCGGAACGCATCTACCACCAGGGTCGCCGTCATGCGCTCGGACATTGACCAACCGACCACCTTGCGGGAGAACAGGTCAACGAAGGTGGCAAGATAGAGCCAGCCTTCGTCCGTACGGAGATACGTTATGTCGCTTACCCACACCTGATTGGTTTTCTTTGCTTTGAAGTTCCGCTTGAGACGGTTTTTTGCCACTGGCAGGTTGTGATTCGAATCAGTGGTCGCCTGATAATCCCAGTGCAATCAGCGTTTCCAGTCCTATCACAGCGCTCATCGTTTGCGCTTCTTCTTTTTGCACTGCCATTATGCTGAATGAGCAAAGCGGTGCCAGGCGCGGGCTGTCAGTGGTGAACCTAGGAAGACGAGTACGTGGAATTATCCTGGATCATTCATGGAATCAAAAGACAGTCCCAGTATTTTTCGACTTCTTGCTGGTTTCGCTGCAGCCAGTGCTCCTTATGACAAAAGGAACCAGGAGTGACCCACAAAAATAGTCAAAATACGTCCTTCATCTTTGCCACCTGTGTGTGGTTCGGCTGGAGAGGTTCTCGAAAGCAGAGGGGCAGTATTCGAGAAACAGAATGACGCCGGTCGCCAGCGCTGAGAGTCTGTATGCATGGGTCGCTCACGAGCGTGTTCGGGTGAGTGCCAGCAAGTTTCGCTGGCACTCAAGAAGTTTTTCTGTCATCGGTTCCTTCTTTGGAGCGTACATTACAAACCAGCCAGAGCGAGATCTAATAACCATCCAGCCAATGATCCGCTTGATGCTAGTTATCTGATCCCACCCGATGACTCTGGTTCCCGAGCGCGTCTTTATATAAAGTCCTGAAGTCCCAGCACGTACTAACCGTGGAACCTTTGTGACATGGAGCCACCAGCAAAATAAGGGCAGTCCGGTGAGAAGAACAGGAATGACTAGATTCGTCACAACATCATTGATGCCAGGGTGGGAAGTGGTTAATAGCCATCGGGACGGTCCGAAGAGCAAGGCAACCATAACAGCAAAGGATGCGCCAATTGCTCCATCGATTAAGCCATCCCCAATGTCGTAAGTAATATCATATGCAATTCCCGGGCGAGACATGCATCGACTGATTGTGGCGAACAGCTGGTTGCTGTCAGTCAAGTCTTTCGATAGAAAGAACTGTTCGCCAGTGCTGCACTCGAGCGCAAAATCATTATGCCCGGTCTCCAGATTTCCTGTTGAAAAAAAATCCACAATCTCCAGCCAGCGAATTTTTCTGGTGAAGAAGAGGGACCTCAATTCCAGTCCATCCTCGGATACCCGTACTTCGAGTACGCGATAAAGGTGACGGCGCACGCTCGATAGGAGCAAAACGAAAATACCAAGCCATACGAGAACGCTCAGCCAGATGGCTGTCATCACCTTCGGACCACCTACATAGTAGGAACCAACTGCAAAAAACGGCATGCATACGAGAAATACAACATATTGCCTAAGTTGGTCATTTCGGCTCATTTCTCGTACCTTGCCCGAAGAGATCTGCCACCATTGCCTTAGCGCTTTGCCGCGCAGATGATGTACAGAAGTCCCAGGGGGCATCGGCATGGACCCGGTTTTGTCAAGCATAGTTGCCGCCTTAAGCGCGAGAGTCAGCAGCGAGAATTCTAATCACGGATGTGCGTCCAATTGGAAAAGGGAGATCCCGTCAGCTGCCTGCATAAGGACAAGGGCTCCGACCATTAACGGTCAGAGCCCCCACATCGGTTCAGCGGCTGGCGCTAAGCCTTAGTAGTTGTCATCGTACGGCACGACGTAGCCGCGGCCCTGGAAGAGGCTCACGTGACTGCCGTTGTGCGGGCTGGCGTAGCCCATGAATCCGTGGTTCATTCCATAGCCGAAGCCGTGAAGCAAACCGTAAGCGGCTCCGCTTACCATGCCGACCGGTCCGCCGGTAAGTCCGCCGGCGACCAGCTCGTAGGGTCCGTCCTCGTTGCCGAGGTTACGGGCCACCATCTTGGTGCCGCCGATTGTGCCTTTGATACCGTCTACAAAGGCGCCTGTCGGAACATCCCAGGCCACTGTTGTGATCATAGAGATGAGACGAACAGGGAAGTAATAAATCTCGTATTGCACGCGCCAGTCTTCCGGACGTTCCGGATAGGCAAAACACGCCAGGGAGAGATTGGAAAACAGGGCAGTCGCTGCCAGTATTGAAAATAAAAATTTCTTCCGCATAAATTTCACCATTATCTTTCCAGGTTCAGACGTACGTACGCTCCAAACGCCGTAAGACTATTTCTCCTCCATCGTGATGTACGACCAACGGCTGAACGGCTTTTCCCAGCCCTTCTTGAATCCATGGAAAAATCCGTCGTACGTGCCGTACGCGGCTCCAAGGACCAATCCGACCGAGCCGCCGATCGGAACGGCAGCGGCAATCTGCCCGGCACCTTTCTCGTCACCGAATTTACCGGCAACGTGCTTGGTGCCCTTCAGGAACCAGTGATAGCCATCATCTATAGGCGCGCTCACGCCTCCGGTGATGATCCCGCCGGCCAATCCGCCGATGAGTCTCACGGGAGACTGGAGAACGAAATTTACGGGCTTGGCTTCGTAGTCCAGAGCAAATGCAGGAGCCACAGCCGAAGCCAACATCAGAGCGGAACAAAACACTCTTTGCAATACAGTCAACTTTGTCATTTACCTCACCGTCTTTCTAGCGTCTGACACAATGGCAGCCGCGTTGGTAGAAACTACTTCTCTTCAGAAACGATGAACGATTCGGTGCTGAACGGCTTTTCCCAACCGGATGTCATACCGTGACGCCCACCACGGATTGCTCCGTAAGGGATGCCCCAGAGGAACCCGACCGGAATGCCAATTGCGGCACCAGCCACGTTTTGTTGAAAGCCTTTTTCGTCACCGAACTTGTCCGCCAGGGCATGCGTCGTCTTCAGAGGCATGTTGTAGAGGGAATCAACGATGATTCCCTCGGGGACGTCGATAATCGTGGCTGTCACTGATCCGAAGAAACTCGCAACGTTATTCAAAGCGTCGTTCGCGTAGGACGGAGCTGCCGTACAGAGCGAAAGAGCACAAGCAACAGTCAACAACAGGGATTTTTTCATTTGTATTTACCACCTTGGAACCGAGGATGGTGCAATCCACCCTCGGTTGTTCTTAAGATTATTCGTCAACCAGATCCATATTAATAGGCCTAGTCTTCCTTGAAGGTGAACGATTCTTTGGTGAAAGGCTTCTCGTAGCCAGTCTTCATCCCATGCCAGCCGCCATCGAAGCAGCCGTATGCGCCACCACCGAGAATACCGAATGGCCCGCCAAGCAAAGCACCTGCCCAGGTCTGGTATGTACCATCTTCGTCACCAAGTTTGCCGGCAACCCATTTGGTCGCCATTTGAGCTCCCTTGACACCATCTTTGACTGCACCTTCCGGAACTCCGACCACCGTGCTTACACCTGATCCTAGTAAACGAACTGGGAAGAAGCAAATGGACTGGAAAGTATCGTCATCGGCGGCGAACGAAGGAGAAACCATGGCGCCGACCAGAGCCGAGGCTAGCATAAAAGAGGTCGCTAACTTTTTAAACATGCAATTCTCCATCTCTTAGCAATCTTCTGAACTATCCTTGGACCATGCTCGGCCCTAAGACAAAACAATTTTACCCATTTTCTTGAATTGGTCCACATTCTCTTTTGTTGACAAACTTGGACATAGTGTCCGAAACGCTCTGCCATTCGGGATCTCTGCCGAAAGCGCAGCCTATAAAAAGTTTTGTGTGCCTCCTCGTAATCAAGCGGTAGGTCAGGAAAAGATATTATTCGGATATCGAGAACACTCGGCAACCTCAAGTCTCCAAGCGCTTTTTACCAACATGACAACAGCTAATCTTCCTTGGCAACGCAACTGCTTCTTCTTGACAGACCGATAATACTGGCTGCCGTGTCTCCGCCCGCGGTGGCAGGGTCTCATCTGTTCTTAGCTCATGTCCTGACAGGGGTCAGGTCAAAAGGAGAGTCGCCTAGCCGATGCCGCCGACATGTTCAGTGCGATGCCATTTCGAGGCCTGGCGGCCGGACATTATCTGGACGAAGGAAATGAGGACGCATGGCACCCAGTGCGCATACACATAGCAATTCACTTCCAGCGTGTGATTGAGCGCTTCGAGGATCGTGAGATGCGGACGGTAGATGCGGATGGCGATGAAAAAATTGACCAGCGAAATGGCTAGCACCGCCAGCGCCACCAGGACCAGGAAACGCGCATGAGTCTCGCCGCCGGTGGCAAAGCTGATAGCGTCGCTGATTATTTCGAGAAGCATCAGGGCCGGTATGGCGAATTCGGAGATGAAAGCCAGAATATCGAGCCGTTCAACAAGAGAGAGACGTTTGGGCGAATTGAGCGGGAAAATGTAGTCCAGGTAACGGCGGATGCTGCCTTCGGCCCAGCGGCGTCGCTGCCTTATCAGGGATTTCCAGGTGGTGACCCCTTCTTCCCAAACATGGGCGTGCGGGGAAAATCGCACGTCCCATTTATTGACGAGCAAGCGCATGGTCAGATCCAGGTCGTCGGTAATTGCCCGGTTGTTCCAGCCGCCGACATCGATCAAAGCTGAGCGCTTAATCAGTTGACCGTTGCCGCGTAGCTCAACAGCACCGCCGATGAGGTCACGCCCCATCTGGAAATAAGTGTCGAGGGCATATTCAGAGGACTGGCATTCCACAAGGAATCCTTCCTGGTGGAGGTAGATTCTCTTTTGCGCCTGCACAGCGCCGACGCCCTCGGGAGCGAGAACAGGCAGCATTAACTGGAAAAAGTCCGGTGCCACATACGCATCGGCATCGAACACGGCGATTACGTCACCCTTGGCAAGAGGAAGCGCTTCGTTCAAAGCGGCAGATTTGCCCGGACGCGAGCCAGCTGTGCGCGTTACGACACGCAGCCTGGGGAATTCGCCCTTAAGCCTCTCCAGGATTTGCGGCATGGCGTCGTCAGAGGCATCGTCAATTACCCAGAGATAAAACTGGTTGTAGTCGACCTTGAAAAAATTGCGTACGGTGTTTTCGATAACCCGCGACTCGTTCTTGGCTGCGATGAAGATATCGACCCAGGGCTCCCAGGATTCGGCTTCAATGCCACGTGGCTCCTGACCCTGCTTCAAAAGGCGCTTGCGCCAGCGTCTCTGGGCAACCAGAAGCCAAATTGAGTGCATGACCATTATGACCACAGTCAGGCACAGCAGGAACATAAGAGCAGGCCAGGGCAGGAAATAATCGATAATTTTCAAGCCCAACCAGGCCGCTACCGTCAGTCCAAGAAGAAGAACACGATTTCGCATAAGCTCCTGGGCTTGAGGAAAGCCGCACCTGATATCTCCTAGTCTAGCGGAGAGCCGCCAGTCCATGTGAGATTGTTTTGGGATCGACGCCGTTTATTAAAGGACTTAAATTCCGGGCAGACAGGACAATTTTATAAGACAGAGGATGGGTCCGCTTGATTAAAAGAGCGGGCAGGCAGCAGGAAGGGCGGTTGCCTGAAGATAGGCTGCTCTTCGTACGACCTGGGGCTGGTCTGGCCGCGCTGGCTGAAAGAGCTGCCACTGTCAAGTGCCCGAAGTACTCGGTCCTAGGGTCTCTCAGACGGGGTGGGGTTGTCACGAGTTGAATTACCTGTCTGTCAACAGTGATCCTTTGGGACTCCCCTCGCCCTGAGAGCGTGTCGAGCGGATAAGATGATAAATGCCGGCAGCCAGGGTCGGGATGCCGATCAAGAAGAGCGTCGAGGATACTCCACCGGGCAAGTTATCGATGAGCACCCCGGCCATGACTACAGGTATGGTGGAAGCTGCCGACATTGCGGTATTTTGAGCCCCGAAGACCTTTCCGCGCAATTCTTCCGGGACAACAGCCTGCAGAGCTGCCTGGGTGGGCACGGCCACCATGGCGCAAGATACTCCGGTCAGCATTGACATCAAGAGCGGCACGCACATCAAAGCTCCATGCCAGGAAAAATTGGTAAACCCAAGCGCCGGACAGAGATAGTCCTGGATGAAGCCAAGGCTGCCCATCGCGCTCATGAAGAGTCCCAGTCCAGAAAATCCGGAATAAACAAGAAGATTGGGCTTCAAACCATGGCCCCAGTGTGCTACCCAAAAGTTGCCGATGCCCATCCCCACCCCGGCGGCCGCAACGATGTAACCGAACTGGAAAGGCTGGATGTGCAGAACCTGCTGGGCAAGTCCAACGGCAACGATATTCAGGGTAATGATCGTGCTGAAAAGGATAGTGATCTTCATGATAGCTCTGAAAACAAGGGCGTTCCCGGATATGTAAGCCAGCCCGAAACGCAGCTCCTCCCACCAGGGATCGTGGGATTCGGAACCTGGAGCGTTGTCCTTGATCATCAGAAGGAGAACGGCGGACATAAAGAAAAGCAAGGCAATTGCCAGTGGCGCGCGCGATAGTCCGACGTGAGAGATGATAGGCTCGCCAATTGCGAACCCAAAACCCAGGGCAATCATCATAGTCGTGAAAAACAAGGAGTTAGCCGCGTACAGCTCTTGTCGCTTGACCAGGCGCGGTATCGAAGATGTCTCGGCCGGACCGAAGAACTGGCAGCCGACTGAAGTAAGAAAAGCAAGCGCGAAGTCCAGTATAAGAGAACGGGATACCCAGGGCAAAATTACAAGAGCGACGCAAAACCCGCGCACGAGATTTGAGAGGACCAGCACAGAGCGGTGCGACCAGCGATCGACATAGACTCCGGCAATCGGGCTGAGGAGAATGGCCGGTATGGTGAACGCCACATAAAGCCAGCTTGTCATCTGAGCAGCACCGCTTTCAGCCAGCGTCGCATGACTTGCTTGTTGCGCGGTCAAAACGGCCACGAATAAAACGAACACCGCCCGGTCGCCAAACTGAGAAAATATCTGGGCAATCCAGAGCGTCATGAACTGCCGGTTGCGGAACAGCGTTCCATAACCGGCATGGCTGGTCGGCTCAGGAGTTGGGACTGCGGTTTCCGTAATTGCTCTGCTCACTTTCGGACAACTACCTGCATACTTTACCACTGGATGTAAGTGCGCGCCCCACTGACTTGGGACTGGTCCTTACTGATCTGCCGTGGGGCTCTAATCAGAGGCATAGTGTCAGAATTCAGGGGTTGCCCTGCCTTGCCTCAGTAAAATGGTCTGATCGACCCATGGAGCATCAAGCCTCCCGCGTGCCACCACTTCTTTCTTAACAGCCTTTTTCGACGACTGCCTGCCTGGGCAAACAGTTAATGCTCTGCTCTTTCCTAAGGCATGCTAAGGCACGATGTCCTTACATGGGATTTCGCCCCTCCCAATGGAGCCGCAAGCAGTGCGGCTCGTGTATGAACTTGCCTGAATGCCCGGGCGGAGACAACCTGTTCTGTGTCTGAATTGGCTCTAAAAAACTTCGACGGGAACTTCTTCCATGACGCTGCCTTCGTCTGCCGAGGAGAAGGCAGCGGCCACACCGCGTTTGCTTGCCTGGAAGAACTGGCATATTTCTTTTACTTCGGCAAAAGGCTCCAGCTCTTCCTGGATACGCAAGACAGCCTGGGACACATTAAGCCCTGAGCGGTAGATCAGCTTGTAAGCCTGTTTGATGGCTGCTCGCACGTTGGCAGGAACTTTGTGTCTTCTCAGCCCTACTACATTTATGCCTCGCACAGCGGCAGGACGGCCGTCACAGATGGTGAAAGGGGGCAGGTCGACTCGCGTGCCGGTCATGCCGCCGATCATGGCGAAACGCCCGATTCTCACCCACTGGTGCGTGATGCAATAGCCGGAAAGCACCGCAAAATCACCAATTATCGTGTGGCCGGCAAGGCAGGTGCTGTTGGCCATTATTACGCCTTTGCCAAGCTGGCAATTGTGGGCGACATGCCCGTAATTCATCAAGAAACAATCGTCTCCGATAAGGGTGAAACCTTCACCGGTAGCCCGGTGGATAGTCACATATTCGCGGACGGTTACACCGTTGCCAATCTTGACGCCTGTTTTCTCGTCCTTGTAGCGTAGGTCCTGGGGCTCGAGTCCTATAGAAGCGCCGGCATAGATGCGGCAGTTCTCCCCGATGGTCGTCACTCCGTCGATGACAGCATGCGCACCTATCTTCGTGAGGGCCCCTATCTCCACTTCCGGACCGATCACCGCATAAGGACCGATCTCGGCGTCGGGGTGAATCCGGGCGCCGTCAGCTATGATTGCTGTCTTGTGAATGGACATGCTCAAATGCCTCGTTGATCCGCTGGCAGAGTTACTGCGCCTGACTATTTCTTAGTCAGAGCAAATGAGATTTCGCCCTCACAGGCAATTTTCTCGCCGACTTTTGCGACTGCTCGCATCTTGCCCAGAGGACCTTTCATTTTAATGAGTTCGACTTCCAGGTCCAGGCGGTCTCCCGGCTGTACCATGGCCCGAAACTTGAAGCCGTCGATGCCGGTGAACACGCCGAGAAAATCCTTATATTCTTCTTTGAGCAACATGGATATGCAGCCCAGCTGAGCCAGCGCTTCCACCATCAGAACGCCAGGCATGATTGGCTTGAAAGGAAAATGTCCTTCGAAAAACTGCTCGTTGGCAGTGAGATTCTTGTAGCCGGTGGCTCTGACACCCGGCTCCACCGAGGTCACTCTGTCGACCAGAAGAAACGGATACCTATGAGGCAAAATATTCTTGATCTGGCAGATGTCCAGGCATTCCAAAGTTGCGGTCATGCAGCAAAAACCTCTTGAAATTTCAAACGCACTAAAAAGATTATCAACAATCCGTCATCTGCGGCTTCAATCCGCCTCATCTGCCGATGTCTTGGCAGGCAAGAGGCGCCGGACCTGCTTAAAAGCAGGAGGAAAATTGTCGGGTTTGCGGTTTAATAGGTCATCACCAGGACATTCAAGCAATGTCTGAACTGCTGTCCGACGCAGCCATAAAATTTGGCTCACCTTTGAAGTAGCCGATACATTGGTTTTGAGGAGTTAGTCATATGGGAGAAGTTCTCGGAGGACCGACCGCCACTGTCAATCAGCCGGATTGCGCCGGCGCCTCTGCCGACAGGCCTGTCTTAGGCGCTCTTGAGATGGCTTGCGTCCGCGCCTTGCCGTTAATGAACACCGTTGACCCCGAGAAGATCGCCTCAGGCGTTCGGCTCATGCTGGAGGGTATGGGCGAAAATCCCCAGAGAGAAGGGCTTCTTGAGACACCGGCGCGAGTGGCGCGCATGTACCAGGAACTTATTGCCGGGCTGGGCTTAGACCCAGCTGACGAGATTACCTGCCAGTTTCAAGAAAACATCGACGAGCTTGTTCTGGTCAGGGACATCCCTTTTGCCAGCATATGCGAGCACCACCTTGTGCCATTCATAGGTGTCGCCCATGTTGGTTATATTCCGCGAGCCGGAAAGATTACCGGACTGTCCAAGCTGGCACGGGTTGTCGAGACAGCTGCTCGCCGCCTTCAGGTTCAAGAGCGCATGACCTGCGAGATTGCTGACGCTTTGATGAGCCGGCTCGACCCGCTGGGTGTAGTGGTCGTGCTGGAAGCCGAGCATTTCTGTATGTCCATCAGGGGCATCAAGAAACCTGGAAGCAAAACCGTGACGTCGGCTCTGCGCGGGAGCGTTCAAAGCAGCCAGGCGACCAGGGCTGAGATAATGTCGCTAATCAGCAGGGGTTGAAGGAATCAATGCGCAATCAAGGGTCTTTTCGGGTCAGCAGGCGCTCACTTCTTCTTGGTATGCTTGCAGCTGGCTGCGGCATGCTGAAATTGAGGCTCCCTGAAGCTGCCGCCTACCAGCCTTTCGAGCCATTCAGCTTTGCTTTCGTCAGCGACGTTCACCTGGCTAACGGGATGCCTGATTCTTATAAGCTCGTCCATGAAAGCCAGCTGTTTCTGCAGGAGCTGATCAAGGAGCTCAACGAGCATAACCTCAACTTTGTGATCTTCGGCGGCGATCAAGTCGAAGAAGTGGGACGGGACCAGGCTAACTGGCAGCTGTTTCTCGACTGTCTGCAGGGACTGAACAGTCCCTGGTCTTTCACTCTCGGAGAGGCGGACGTCTCGGGAGATGTCCCGCCCGACAAGATGCGAATTTTCGGACCGGACTGGAAGGGCCGAGGAATCGAGACGGAGACTCCGTTCTGGTCGCACACTCTCGATCAGTTACCTTCAGTGCATCTCATAGGACTGGATACGAGCCTCGCTAATTCGACAATCGGCATGCTGTCCCACCGCCAGCTCGACTGGTTGAAACAAGATCTCTTGAGCGCCAAGCGGCTCTTTACCATCGTTTTCTGCCATCATCCGCTCCTGCCACCTCCACCTTTCGATGGCGGGCCTCCATTCGACGAATACGTGATCCCGGATGGGGCTGCCGCCAGAGAGATTCTTGCCACGGCACCGAATGTGAGACTGGTCATCAGCGGTCATGTGCATGTGAGTAAGGTCCAGCAAGAAAAGGACATATGGCATATCTCCTGTCCCAGCCTTGCCGTTTATCCCTGTGCCTATCATATTTTCCACGTCACACCGGATGCGGTGACAATGGAGACACATCAGATAGGTTTCCCGGCTCTGATCAAAAAAGCACGCAAGGCGTTGAGCGAGTCCAATCTCGCGCGCAAATACAATGCTTCCAATCCCGAGTCCTTTGTCGCTCTGGTCCAGGGAGTGCGTGAAGACCGCGATGCTCTCATTCCCCTTGTATCCGGCAAACCAATCCAGGCGCTGGCTCAGAAAAAGAAAAAACAGCGTAAGGCAAAGGACAAAGAGCCGGACAAAGACAAAGAGTCGGACAAGGGGAAGCAGGCTGAGTCTCAGGGTAAGGAGGGCAGGTCGCTCAAGGCTTTCAAGCGCCGCCGCTCCTTCGGCAAAGGGGGCGGGGAGCCGGACAACGAATCAGGCGAGAAATCAGGCAAGCAGGGCGGCGGTGGCAATGATCAAGACAAAGAGAATAAGGTCTTCCGGCAGGACCAGACATCGGCTGCCGGTTCGCCCAGACAGGGCTCTCAGCTGAAGGAATCTGGCAAGGAGGACTCTTGCCAGCCTTGACTGGACCGGCTTGTGTGAATACTCCACACAAGAAGTTGCCGCAACTTGAAAATTGATTTTTCGACAACGCTTTCGGGAGCCGCCAGCGACAAGCGAGAAATTCTCCCTGAGGGGGCGGTTATTTACGCTCTATCCTGGATAAGCGATGTTTTTCGGAGTCATGGGCGGCTTGCACCTACCCTTCTCCCCGATGCAGAGGTCTCGTCTCAATAGCTTCGGGATACCCTGCGGCACATTAAATTTTTTGTGTAGGGCATCCGGCAACCGGACCGAGTGTCACGACGAGCCGCCTGACAACCCCGGGAGCCTTCAACACAAATTGATGCAAGAAGGCTTTCATTCAACACAAGGGGCGAAGTTGCCGTAGAATCTTTAGTGTACCCTTCTGTCGACATATGTTGAGAGTAGCTGGAATGGACACACACCAACGCGTCATTACATGGCGATCCACACTAGCCGAGGCTGAGCAGGCATCGCGTCAGGGTGAGGCCGCAAAGTCGGAGCGCCTATATAAAGAAGCTCTGACTCTTGCCGAGCAAGCAGGCGGACTTAATGACCAGGAGCTCGTCACGAGCCTTATTCACCTGGCCGACTTCTACTTTGCATCGAAATCATACGACAGGGCGGAGCCCCTTTATCGTCGTGCTCTGGAGATTTACGAAAGGATCTTTGGAGTGGAGAATTTCATCAGCGCCATCTGCATGGGCAGCCTGGGCGATGTGCTGGCTGCCCAGGGCAAATCCAGTGAGGCTGCCGATGTAAAGAGACGCTCGCGGGAAGTTCTTATCCTCCTTCAGCGCGTCAGAGCCTGATCAATTCTCATCGCTTACGGTGGCTGTTTATCGCCCTGCACCAATTGCGGTGCTTCTTGCAGCAAGTGGCGTATTGGTTTGCTGGCATGCACTACCGGTAGTGCATGCCTCTGGGACTTGCCAGGGACTACTCCCAGGACGTACTATTAGCCCAAGCTAATTCTGGAAACATTTCCTGTTATCTGTGTTTCGATCAACGAGATAGAACCTAGAAAGAGTTCGGAACCTGGAATGCCAAGAGGCACCGCGGCTCCCCCTCTCCTCAAAAGGCTCACGCACAATTTTATCGGGCTCGATCAGACTCTAGTCGTGCCGCTCTCTTTGTTTGCGGTTTGCTACCAGCCGGCCTG
>JAHFBI010000133.1 GCA_023250095.1 Candidatus Melainabacteria bacterium | reverse complement strand
CCCAGAATTGTTTGGGTAGTTTCTGCTCAGGAATGCAGCCGGCAAGGCGGGTACCCCGACCGGCGGCAGCAAGCACCGCAGAGATTCGAGCCTTCACCGGCGGTGTCATTGTTCTGCCAAAAGAACTGCCATCTCCCCGGCAACCGCCTAAACTATCTTGCCGTCGGTGTCGCAGCCCCCGGACGCCGCCGAAAAGTTCGCGCTGCCACTGGAGTTAATTGTCTCGGAAGCCGGTGCGCCCTGAGCATCGCCGTCCTTGCTGAAAAGAGCTTTCGGGGCAGCAGCCTGTCCACGGGGCGATTGCTGCCATCCCTCATCAAGCCCTGAGAGTGCCTCAACCGGGAGCCCCTGCAAGTCTCCTTCTTCCATCCCGAAAACATCCGCTTCATCTTCCATCTGAGAGACTTCATCTGCAGCCGTCTCCAGATAAATGCTCTGGTTAAGCTGCAGATCGGCTTCGGACAGGGAATCACCAGCTACAACCGAGGCAATTACCAGTTGCCGTCCGGACTCCTGTTGCTCTGCTTCAACCCGGGCTTCGGCAGCCCTGACCTGCTTTTTCAAATAAGAGCGCAAAGACTTGCCGTCGCGGGTCAGACGAAAATACTCCTGAAACTTCTTTGTTGTGGACAAAAGCGGAGACCGCCCGTCATCTTTCTTGGCAACGAGATCCTTGTTGACCAGCTCGCGAACGTGCTCGTAAGCTCCTGCTCCCCGGATACGGATAATCTCGGACTGGCTGATTGGTTGTTTGATAGCGATCGAAGAAAGCGTGCGCAAGAGCGCTGCTGACATCTCTACCGGCAGAAATTCGTCCATTAAAGAGGCATACTTGTCCTTGACTTGAAAACTGTATCCATCCTCATCGGCAATCTCCAGTCCGCCGTCGCGTTCCTCATAGTCATGGATGAGCTCAAGCAAAGACTGGCGAATGGCTTGAACATCGGCATTGATGATGCGCGCAATGGTCTGGGCCCGAACAGGCTTGTCAGTCAGAAACAGAATAGCTTCGATTTTGGCTTTCAGACTCATTTAAAATCAGACGCCTCTCTAATGGCTGGCTCGTAAGCCCGGCACCGGGAAAGCAGCCGCCTGGAACTCGGAGGGCTCTTCTTTCTCGCCTTTTACCAGAAACAACGGTCCCCAGAAATCTTCTTGCTCCAGGGTAATTTTACCGGCATTGGAAAGAAAGAGCACTGCCAGAAAGGCATCGACCCAATCGCCGTGCCCGCCCAGCCTTTCTATCAGGGCGATGAGCGGTAGCAAGTCGTTTGCCTGAAAGAGATCGCTCAGCATGCCCTCGATGCGGGCAATCACATCCTCTATATCCTCGTCGTGAGCCAGGTCGAGAATATCGTCCATGTCCGTCATCTCACCGTAGCCTTCCAGAGCAATGCGGGCTGCTTTAGCGGATTTCTCCGAACGCCCCTTTTCCAGGCGCTCAGCTTGCCTGAGAGCTTCGATCAGCTGCTCCAGCGTCACGCGCCGGTGCCTAAGCTGCCTGTTCTTGGTCCTGCGGACCAGAGCTCTCTCCAGATCTTCCAGAGTTATCTGGCGAGCTACAGCTTGTTTATTGGAATCGTAAATGATCTGTCCGCCGGACTCGTCAAAGTCCAGGAAATCGTCGCCGCCAAAATCAATCTCTTCGACCCTGGCTGCCAGAAGAGCCTCTGCCTTCATGCGCAAGAGAACCGAGGCGTGAAAAATGATCTTTCCGCTTCGTCTGAGGTTCTCCTTAGGAGCAGCAGCAATAGCCTTGAGGAAACGGTCACAAACGTCAAGGATGTCAATATTTTTCGGGTCGATTTCATTTGCCTCGGCCATGCGCACCAGGATTTCTATACCGCCCAGCCCCAGCGAAGCGTCGGGCTTCGGCGCCGGCTCGGCAGCCTGTGTCAGCGCGCTGACACAGGCCGGCGAGGGATTCGCCTCATGTGTCGGTTTAGCGTCAATATGCTCATCAAGCACCGGCGGCAGCTGCCTCCGGAATGTTTACTTCGGAGATGCCCACAACACGTGAGTATCCGTCAGCTCTCAGGGACACGCCGATAGCATGGTCGGCGTTCTCAATCATCGGGCGCCTCAGGCTGACAACCACGAACTGAGCCGTGTTGGACTGCTGACAAACCATGCGAGCCAGACGTTCGGCATTGGAGCCGTCAAGCATCATGTCCACTTCGTCGAAGGCATAGAAAGGAGCTGGCGCATAACGCTGGAAGGCAAAGACGAAAGAAAGCGCCGTTAGCGATTTCTCACCGCCGGAAAGAGCCTCTATGCGTTGCATCTTCTTGTCGCGAGGCTGAGCCCTTATGATAAGCCCGCCTTCAAAGGGGCTCTCCGGGTTCTCCAGTTCCAGACGTCCATGCCCGTGCGAAAGCTCGGCAAAAATTTCCTGAAAGTTATGGTTGATGGCATCAAACGCTTCAAGGAATGTACGTTTCTTCAGCTCGTCATAACCAGCTATCCGCTGATTGATTTCTTCCTTTTCCGTGGTCAGAGTATTCAGGTAAGCCTCCAGCTCATCCTGCCGCTCTTTTGTCTGGTTGTACTCCTCCAGAGCCTTCATATTGACAGGCTCAAGGGCGCGCATGCGCTTTTCCAGACGCTCTATCTGGCGCATCAACTCCTCGACCGTAGCAGCCGACGGTGGCTGATAATCTGGCTGAACATTCATGATTTGCTCGAGCTGCGCCCTTATGTTGAGCAACTCATCCTGGAGCTCGTGGAAAACCTGCCGGCGCTTCTGTCTTTCTTGAGCCAGGTGCATCAGGTTTTGATCGAGCTTGGTCTTCTCGACTTCGACAGCAGTAATCTTCTCGTTCAGTCCATCCTTGGCATCGTGCAATTTTTGCAGCTCTTCGGAAAGCTCCGAGCTCTTGCGCTCGCGTTCCTGAATCGCCCCTTTCAGCTCCTGAATCTTCTGCTCGAACTCAGGGCGCTGCAAAGAAAGCTCTTCAAGCTCCCGGCTGAGATTATCGAGCTGGTCCTGCAATTGCTGGCGGTTTGTCGCCTCAACCCGTTCTTCGGTCTCGATCCGGTCTAGCTGACGTTCTACATCTTTAGCACTACGCTCGATGTTCTCGAGATCGCTCTTGAGGTCTTCCGACTCTAAGACAAGCTTGTCCACCTGCGAGCGCTTTCCGCTGCTTGTCAGGTCCGAAAGCTGTTCTTGCATCAAGTCGAGCCGCCGGGTCAGCTCCTTGAGCGAAGCATCGATGGACGCCACCTCTGCATCCACCGACTCGATTTCGTCACCGCTCACGCGCAAGCGAGGCTTGAGTTCCTCCACCTGTTTCTCAGTGGTCCCCAACTCCAACTTTCTGGCATCGAGCTCAGCCTGGTTCTGAAGCTGGCTGCCTTTGGCGTCATTGAGCTTGTTGCGTTCGACATTGAGCTGTCCGGCAAGCTCTTTCATCGAGTCCTGCAACCAGCGGATTTCCTCGCTGAGATTCTTGCTTCTCTGGCGCAAAGCACCAAGATCCATATCTTGCTTGGCGCTGAAGTGCAGCTTAGCTCTGGTGTCATGCCCACCGGATATGGTGCCGTATTTCTCCAGCAGCTCGCCATCCAGGGTGACCAGACGCGCCGTGTTCATCAGCTTGCGCGCTGTGTCAAGGCTGTCCACCACTATGGTCTGCCCGCAGGCATACTGAAAAGCCTTAGTGAATCTGGCATTGAAGTCGATAAGGTTGTATGCAAAGTCGATGACGCCTGGTCGATTGGGCAGGAGCCCCGGCGGCTGGCTCTGAATCTTGTTGAGCGGAACGAAAGTAGCCCGTCCAGAGCGAGTCTGCTTCAGAATCTCGATACACCGCCCGGCAACCTCGTCGTCATCAACGACCACATGCCCAAGTCGCGCCCCGATGGAAATTTCCAGTGCCGTGGCATATTTCTCGTCGACACGTCCGAGTTGCCCTATGGTTCCGTGCACCCCCGGGATGTCAGCGGACAGAATGGTCTCGACTGCCTTGCCAAAGCCGCTTTCACCGGAAACCTCCCTGTGGGTTTCCAGCTGAATCAGGCGGCGGTTGATATTGTCAAGTTCCTGGCGCTTGGTCTCTATTTCCTCCTCGGTCGACTCAAGCTCGCCTTCCATCTGGCGGATCGAGCGAGCCAGCCCGACGACAAGGGCCTGTTGTTCCGTGAACTTGCAGTTGCAAGAAGATATGAGCGCCTTGAGCGAGGCTGTCTTGCCAATCGCGCCGGTAGCGGCATTTCTTATCGTCTCCAGCTCTTTTTCCAGCCCCTCCTTGCGGATAGAAAGCTCGGTCCGCCTGACCTCCTGCTTGTGCTTTTCCTCGCGCAGCTTCTGCAGATCCTCATGGAGCAACATAACTTTGTCCGAGGAGCGGTCCTTCTCTTGCCGCAGCACCTCGATTTCAGCCTGGACAGCGCTGAGCGCCCCCTGCTTCTCCATCATCATCAGTTGCGTGGCTTTGAGGTCATCGGTGTTCTGCTTCTTGTCCCTGTCAAGTTCGCCAAGATGCTTGTCGATTGTCTTGATCTGAGCAACCAGGCTCTTCTCAAGCTTCTTCTTTTCACCAATGACGCCTGCAAGGTTGGAGAGTTTGTTCTCTTCCCGGGTTAATTCCCCGCGCAAGGTTTCCAGCTCCTGGCGCAGTAAAAGCTGCTCGTTGCCGCCCTTCTCGCGGATCTCTTGATCAAGGCGCCCCATCTCAGAGCGCAAGGCAAGCAGGTCCACTTCCGCCTGCTCACGCTCCTGGCAAAAGGACTCTTCCTGGGCGTTGAGTTTCTGGATCTCTGTCAGCTCCGCCTGAGAGCGGGCCTCGAAATCCTTGACCCGGGTAAAAATGAGGTCGCGCTCCAGGCGCTCTTTCTGCCCCTTTAGCTCAAGATACTTGAGCGCCTGGTCCCTGTCGGACTGCAGGATTTCCAGACGCCCGCCAATTTCTGTGAGAACAATGCGCTGATGGTCTATCTTTTCGGCCACAGCAAAGAGTTCTTTCCCTGCCTGCTCTATGCGGCGGTCGAACTCGGCAACCCCGGCTAGTTCGTCGATTATCTTGCGACGCTCCGTGGCGCTCATGGTGACAATGCCAGTCACATCGCCTTGCATGATCACGTTGAACCCTGTCGGGCTGACATTGTACTTGGTCAGCTCCTCATGGACTTCCGACAGTGTGGAAATCTTGTTATTGAGGATATAGGTGCTTGTATAGCCATTGTCCTTGACGCGCAGCCGTCTTGTGACTTCCAGCTGAGCGCCAGCATCGTTCGTGAAGCGTACAGTCACCCGGGCTTCATTCCTGCCGCTCAAATTGTTCAACAGGTCCGGCAAGCGTTCGGCGCGCATTGTTCTAGTCGAAGACAGTCCAAGGGCGAAAAGCAAACTGTCGATGATGTTGGACTTGCCGGAGCCATTGGGTCCGGAAATTGTGGTAAATCCGTCGAGCAGTGGAACCCGCGTCAGCTTGCCAAAGGACTTAAAATTGTCAAGCTCGATCTCTTTGATCCGCATCAGGACTCCCTGAAAGATACAAACATATCTAAAGACTCAGTCCAGCCGGTATGTTTTAGATCCCCGTTGGACATGCATTTCAAGTCGATAACAGTCCTTCTATCCGCAGCCACAGCCGAATTAGACTACATCCTATCATTTCGTGTCAAGAATTTGCATGCGTGAAATACGCTCTCCCATGGGCAGAACCGCAGAAACGGCTTTCCAGCACGCTTTAAGACGATCGAAACCTTGAGGGGAGTCGGCGAAAATGCCACCATAATGCCACCATTCCCAGCCCAGAATACGACCGGTCACATATATCATAAATATTCCGTCAGCCTGATTCCAGCCGGGCTCCCATGGATCGCCCAACCAGAGTCACTCGGACATCCGCCTGCCCAACTGGATATATCCTGCATATCACGCCGAAAATCGCCAGCGGCACAAAGACACTGGACCAAGCCAGCGCTAGAATAGTTGATTTTTGAGGTGGAGGAAAGAAGCCAGCTTGGTATCACCACTGAAATTCGCAGTCGAGGCTGTCTGTCCGTGGTCGGGAGCCCGAGCCGGGCGGCTGTTGACGCCGCACGGACCCATCGAGACTCCGGTTTTCATGCCGGTTGGTACACAGTCCACAATAAAGGCCCTTTGCTGGGACCAGGTAGAGGCCACAGGGACACAGATTGTCCTGGCTAACTCATATCACCTGTACCTGCGCCCGGGACACAAACTGATCGAAAGAGCTGGTGGACTTCACAAGTTCACGTCCTGGGTCAAGCCAATCCTGACGGACTCGGGCGGTTTCCAGGTATTCAGCCTGCACGAGCTGAGAAAGATAAACGACAAGGGTGTCGCTTTTAAGGACCACATCTCAGGACAGGAGCACTTTATCGGTCCAGCTGAATCTATGGAAATACAAAACGCCCTCGGCCCCGACATCATAATGGCCTTTGACGAGTGTGTGAAAAACCCGGCCACAAAGGCTGAGGCCAGACAAGCTATGGAACGCACGCACCGCTGGCTTGCCGACTGCGTCAAGAATCATCAACGGGGGCATGACCAGGCCCTTTTCGGCATCGTTCAGGGCAGCATATATGAGGAACTCCGGCAGGAATCAGTGACCGCCGTCACCAGCTTCGACCTGCCGGGTTACGCCATCGGCGGCGTCGCAGTAGGGGAAGAGCGCGCCCTCATCGAAAAGACGGTTCTTCTGACTGCACCGATGCTGCCAGCAGATAGGCCCCGCTATCTCATGGGGGTCGGCACGCCCTGGGATATAGCCTTCGCCATCAGATGCGGTGTTGACATGTTCGACTGCGTCCTGCCGACAAGGCTGGCCCGACATGGTGCCGCTTTCACTGCCGAGGGTCGGGTTTCCCTGCGCAACGCACGATTTTCCGAAGATTGGCAGCCACTGGAGCCAGGTTGTCCCTGCTACACCTGCACTCATCACAGCAGAGGCTACCTGCATCACCTGGTGCGCATGAAAGAAATGACCGGAGCCACACTTCTCTCCATCCACAATATCCATTATCTGCACCAGCAAGCAGCCGCCTGCCGGAAAGCAATTCTGGAAGGGAGATTTCAAGAACACTTCCGGTCTCTTGAGACTCCAGCAACCAGCTAGAGCATATGAATTTGTTCTTGCAGCTGAGCTTAGCCGAGATACTTGACAAAAGAACGGGTTGCCAGCATCCCTGGCTTTCCTGACTTTCGAAAGCAAGGAAGCTCCGGCAAGTCCGTCAGAGTCTTCTCTTGATCTCAGCTGAATCTTTCTTATCGTCAGCTCTTATCCTCAGGACTAAGCGACTAATCCTTACGATCGACTTCCTGAACGTCCTCAGCTTCGATTGCCTCGCTGGCATGAGACTCGCTGGCTTCTATCAGGACCGGCTCCTTGCTCTTGCTGCCGCCGTCGACGATAAGCTTCGGTTGTGAAGGGGATTGTCCTTTGAGGGCCATCAGTTCAGCCTCTATATCTACCTGCCCTTCGAAGTTCTTGAATTTCTTATCCAGGGTATCGCCGCCTAGTTCCTGTAAGGCTGCCGCTCTGGATTCGCGCTCGGAGACTTTTTGCTCCATTTTCTCGATGACGGAGAGAGCACCACTTGCGGTGGTCTTGGACATGATTTCGTTGGCTTTGGTGGTAGCCTGAGCCGCCTTGTCGCGAGCAATAAGAACCTGCTTTTTCGTATAAGCCTTTTGCACCTCGCCTTCCAGTTCAGTCAGGCGCTGGCGCAAAGTTGATGTAGCCTCTTTCTGGGTTTTCAACTGCACTTCCAGATCGGCAGCCGCCTGGGCATATTGCTGTTTGCGCTGCAGGGCCTGCCTGGCCAGATCGTCATTGTTTTGCTGGACAGCCATTGCCGCTCGATTCTGCCAGGTTGCCGCCTGATCCTTGTTCTTCTGCAATTGCTGCTCAAGCTGCTTTTCGGTAGCAATCGCCTGAGCAACCGCCTGACGAACCTGGATGAGATTCGACTGGAGCTCCTGGTAAGTCTGCTCAAGCATCATTTCGGGGTCTTCGAAATGCCCCATCATCTTCCCAAACATAGCCTTCAAAAGCGACACCAGGCGGCTGAACATGGTTGAAAACTCCTTCCCTTGGCCCGGAAACCAGAAACCTCTTACTTCCGGGCACCTCCGGCTACCTCTTAGCTTTGATTAATTAGTTTAGCAAAGAGCCACTTAAGGTTATGCCCAGTTTTCTCTCTTATTCGGTCAAAACTCAACAGGCTGTGCTCCAAAAGGGCAAAAGAAGATTAAAACGCAGATACACCAGGGACCATGCAGGTGGGAAAGCTACCAGGGTATGTTTCAGTGTGGACATAGCCAGAGGAAGTCAGCAGATGGAAAGAGATGGGACCGATCTCAAGAAGGCTTTATTTCAAGTCAGCGATGGCATCCTTGGTGCGGCGGTTTTGATTGCGCTTGGTGTTTGGGGCGGCAACTGGCTGGATAGTCGCTTGCACACAGCCCCCTGGCTCTCGCTGATTCTTTGCTTGCTCGGCGGCTCTTTCGGACTGGCGCGCCTGGTTGGCAAAGCCATGTCCATTGACTCTGAAAGCTCAAAGACAAGAAAAGACCGTCGCGCAGCACTGCCAGAGACGAAAGACGCTGTCCAACCGGCTGCAGACGACTCGCCAGGCAGACAGCGTGCCCCATTTGAGAGATTTGACGAAGAAAGTAACTGAGCCTTTACCTGGCTCTTCCATACACCTGCCTGGAAAGCAGCATCTGTTATCATTCTTCCTTTGTAAGTAGAAAGACCTCCGGAAGTCTCGGATACATATATGCTTGGTCACAATCTCCCGTTAGAAACACTTCTTCCAGAAACAGCCAACATCCCATTTTTCAACGGTCCGCTTGGCGCCGTTCATGCCGACACCATCCTTCTGAGCTGGGGTTGCATGGGGTTGATTCTTCTGGGCGCTGGCATGGTCACGCCGAGAATGGTCGCCGAAGGCGCTGGCGGCAAGGGACAGGCAGTATTGGAAATGGCTTACGGCTTCATAGAAGACGTTACAAAAGGGCAAATCGGGCACGACTACAAAAAGTTCTTTCCGCTTATTGCAGCAATCTTTATGTTTGTATTAATAGGAAATTTTATCGGAGTCGGTCCCTGGAAAGTCTTCGAGGAAATGCCTGGCTGGCCCAAACTGCACGGTGGCGAGCCTTTTGAGGTTTGTTCGCCGACCACGGACTTCAACGTCACATTCGGTCTGGCATGTGTCTCAATCATCACCTACCTGGGTGCTGGATTCTGGTCAATGGGTTTCAAGTACGTGAAGATGTACCTGAATCCCATCGAATGGCTGGACCTGATCATCCGCCCGGCGACGCTGGCCCTGCGCCTGATGATGGTTATCACGGCTGACGAGCTCATGCGCGGCGCTGCTTTGATGATGGTTCCCGTCCTTCTGCCGACCGGCGTCATGGCCTTCGAGCTCTTCATCGGGGTCATCCAGGCTTTCGTCTTTGCCTTGCTCACCGCCATATACATCGGTCTGACCGTATCGCACGCTCAACATTAGACAATTCGGAGACAGCACAAAAGCCCTTCAGGGTCCCCTGTTTGCTGGTCTAGCACTAGAACCTGCGAACCTGCCTTGCTGCTTCTTCTTCCAGTTAGTCCGTCAGATTGTCCTGTCCACTGCCTGCGCCAGCCAGAAGCAGCAAGAGAGAAGCCAGCCCGGCCGGAAGGTCAGGTATGCAGCAAATCCTCATTTTCCTTAATTTCAAGAAATACAACGGGCTGCCGCCAAGCCGGAATTGCCTGCTTGGCGCTTGATATAATTTGACCTGTTTTCGTCGAATCGCAGTTCGCATCGAACATGCGAAAGGCTGCATCCGGGGAAGTCATTAGCTACCCCGGTTTTGAGTACGACAATCCAAGTTCAATTTCAAGGAAAGAGGAGATCGACTGTGGACCACACACTTATCGCACAAGCTGGCGCAGCGGCCGTTGACCCCAACACAATCATCAAAGCAGCGTCCCTTGTCGGTTCCGGCATCGCCGCTGTTGGCGTGATCGGACCTGGTATCGGCATCGGCGTCGCTGGCTCGAGAGCTCTGGAAGGCATGGCTCGCCAGCCTGAAATGGCCACAAAGCTGCTCGTCAACGCGATCATCATCGCCGCTCTCATGGAAGCCCTCGGTCTTCTGGCTTTCGTTATCGCCATCCAGCTGTACACCTTCGGCTCCAAATAGAATACAGGCTGCTTGCTTACGGTCTACACATCAATTCAATCGGTTACTTATGTTTGAAGTAAATGGCACGCTTGTCATATTTGTCCTCAGCTTTCTCGCCTTCATGTATTTGTTGAACGAAATAATGCTGAAGCCTGTGTGCAAGGTTCTTGAAATGCGGGCTTACAAGATACAGTCGGATCTGGAGGCTGCAAAAGCAGCCCGGCACCAGGCCGAGCAAGTTCTGGACAAATACGAACAGGACTTGAGACAGATTCGCTCTGACGCTCAGGGCACCATCAACACGGCAGTAGATGAATCCAACCGGGTACGCAAAAACGAACTCGGTCGGATTGCCGCCGAAGGCAAAGCCGAACTCGACAGGTCCAAGGCCGCACTTTCCACCGAGCGAGCTGCTCTTATAGACTCGCTTGTGGCTCAGGAGCGCGAACTGATTGAAACGATCACACGCAAAGTGCTCAATGATGAGACTGTGCACGTGAAAGTCGATGAAACAGAAGTTCGCCGTACCCTGGAGGAAGCCTGCTAATGCTGTTTTTCGCAGCCGAGAATCCAGGTGGTCTGCCTGGGCTTTTTGAGAACAATTTGCTCAACTGGGCCTTGCTCGTTGTACTTTTGGTCATTCTCTGGAATCGAATCATGCCGGCAGTTTTTGCCTCACGCAAAGACAAGATCGATTCGGCCCTCAAGGATGCCACTGCATCCAGAGCCGAGGGGCAGGCATTTCTTCTTGCCCAGCAAGAGCGTGTGTCCAATGCCTCCAGAGAAGCCGAGCAAATTCTTGTCGAGGCCAAGAGCGTCGCGCAACAGATGAAAGAGCAGATTACTCAACAGACCAGACACGACGGAGAGGACATAAGCCGCAAGACAAAACAACAGATAGAAACAGAGATTCAGATGGCCAAAGCCGAGCTGCGCTCTCAGGCAGCAGTCGTTGCCATGCGCCTGGCCGAAGCTGCCTTGCCCGGTGCGATTACAAGCAGTACCAGGGACAAGCTCCAGGCTGATTTTGTCAAGCAACTCGACTCGATAGAGGGCAAAAGATGAAAACAGAGCTGGCAAAAGTAGCAGCCCAGTATGCCGTGGCCGTTTTTGATCTGGCTGTGGACGACGACGCCGAGAAAGCCATCCTGGACAATCTGAAGTCAATCAATGCCGTAATCGCCAACTCCAGGCAGCTTGAAGTCGTGCTCAAGCACCCGTCGGTACCTGCAAACGAGAAAAAAGAGATCCTCGACGAACTCTTTCAGGGGAAGCTGAATATTCTCAGCCGGCACTTGCTGGGATTGCTCTGCGACAGGCGCCGGCTGGAGCTTCTGCCGCTTATCGAAGTCGAATATCTCAGGCTCTGGAATGTCAGACGAAACATAGTGACCGGCACTCTCACATTCGCCGAGCAACCGGATACAAAGATGTTTTCTGAAATAAAAGCTACTCTCTCCCAGAAGCTTGGCAAGACTCTCGAACTTGAAGAAAGAGAGGACAAGTCGCTCATCGGCGGCTATGTCCTGAAAATAGGAGATCAGGTTATCGACGGCAGCCTCAAAGGCAGGCTGCAGACCATCGAAAAGAGTCTGCTCTCAGTTTAGAAAATTCGGCAGATCACAATAGACACACAGGAACAACGAAAAACCCGAGGTTCAGCAAAAAATGGCAATCAGTCCTGACGAAATCACCTCCGTCTTAAAAAAACAGCTCAAGGAGTATGAAGCCAAGCTGACTATAACCAACGTAGGCAGCGTCCTCCAGGTCGGTGACGGCATTGCCCGCATTTACGGCATGGAAAAGGCTATGGCAGGCGAGCTCGTGGAATTCGAAGACGAAGAGCGCACAATGGGCATGGTCTTAAACCTGGAAGAAGATAATGTCGGCGTGGTCATCCTCGGCGAAGGGCGCAAAATTCGGGAAGGCATGACAGTCAAAACCACCGGGCGCATCGCCTCTCTTCCCGTGGGCGAAGCCTTGCTCGGGCGCGTCATCAATCCGCTCGGAATACCCATTGACGGCAAAGGACCGGTTGACTGCAAAGAATATCGTTCGATTGAGCGCCGCGGACCTGGCATCGTCAGCCGCCAGTCGGTTTGCGAACCGCTCATGACAGGCATCACGGCTATCGACGGCATGATCCCTATCGGTCGCGGTCAGCGCGAATTGATCATTGGCGACCGCCAGACCGGCAAGACAGCCATTGCCATCGACACAATCCTCAACCAGAAGAATCAGCCGAACCGCCCGATCTGCGTTTATGTGGCCATCGGTCAGAAAGAGTCAAATGTAGCTAATATCCAGAGAATACTGGAAGAGCACGGGGCCATGGAATATTCCATCATCGTCTGCGCTTCGGCAACGGCTGCACCGGCCATGCAATTCCTGGCACCTTATTCAGGGGCAGCCATCGGCGAATATTTCATGGAAAAGGGCTTGCATGCGCTGAACGTGTATGACGACCTTTCCAAACATGCCCAGGCTTACCGGGCCATGAGTTTGCTCCTGCGCCGTCCGCCAGGTCGTGAAGCCTATCCTGGAGACGTGTTCTATCTGCACAGCCGCCTTCTCGAGCGCGCCGCCAAGCTCTCGGCAAAGTTG
>JAHFBI010000132.1 GCA_023250095.1 Candidatus Melainabacteria bacterium | reverse complement strand
TCAATCCGTATCGACGGCCTGCCTTGCCTGAGACATCCACGACGACCTCAGCGCGTAAGACACGGTCGACACCATCCTGAGGGGGACTGGTCAGCCTCTCCCAGAGCCAGCGGGCTAAAATGGACGAGGCGGGCGTTGCCGGGTCTGCTGCATGCAAATATTTGGCAAATGCTTCGATAATCACGTCAACGTCCTTATGACCCCTTCATGTTGCTCCTTAAAGAATTAACATCTTTGAGCAAACATTAAACCTCCTTGAGTGCCATCACAATCTAGCCGGTTAAGAAAACGGCATTGCCCGCAACACAAGCTCTGATCGGTTTTTCGGACTGCTGGCAACATTACTACGTTACACCCGGGGACAATATTACACAAGTTGCCAAGAGACATCTTGATTACTGCATGTTATTGTAAAATTGTCAGCGAGGCTCCAGGTAGTAAAGTCAACTGCCGGAGTGGCAAGTTTCGGGAAAGTCTTTTTTTTGGATGTCATCCGGAATTTGCCAGAAAACTTCCAAGGTCTCTGTAGCTTTTCTCTTTCGTCCTCGACCAATGGTCGAAAGACCACATAAATACCGAAGGTCCCTGAAGGGTTCCGGAGGTAGTAAGGGACAAGACTGAGAGACAACTGGTAATACCGTCAGAAAGTAAATTTCTGGCAACAAGTTTTAAGCGGAAACGACGGCGTTCAAAACGGCGAAGTAGACGCAACTTGGAGACAGCGGCAAGCCGGACCAAGCCTGGTCCGAAGTGCATGTCAGCCATCCTGGATAAGAAGCAATCTTAAGGAGACCTCAGGCAAAATTGCTAGTTGGCAAGATTCACAGCGTGAACGCCAGGACAGCCCGCCGGTCAATCCCCAGCCGGCAAAGAAAGAATTACGTCGAAGTAGCCTTCGAATGGCCAACAATTTCCCCGGAGAAAGACCATAACAAAGTCAGTCCTCAATAAACCCGACTGCATCGGGACAGAACCTGAAACGGCAAGCGTCAAAGCCGAAACTTTCAGGCAGATATTGACTGAAGACCTGCTCTTCCAGGTTTCAAAGCCCGGGCAATATCTGGGCAACGAATGGGGAGCTGCGCGCCGTCAGTTTGACTCTGCGGCAGTTCGTCTTTGTCTGGCTTTCCCCGATACTTACGAACTGGGGATGTCCAATTTCGGGCAACGCATACTTTATCAGATTGTCAACAAGCTTCCGTCTTTCATGTCCGATCGCACTTTTGCCCCCTGCCCCGATATGGAAGAACTTCTTAGACTCAAGA
This sequence comes from Candidatus Melainabacteria bacterium, assembly GCA_023250095.1. GTDB lineage: Bacteria > Cyanobacteriota > Vampirovibrionia > Obscuribacterales > Obscuribacteraceae > JAHFBI01. The sequence continues at coordinate 11,505 of JAHFBI010000132.1, read as the reverse complement.
AGCTCAGCCTATGGGGTTTCGAGAGCAGAAGACCGCTGGACCAATTCGAGCTGATTGGTTTTTCTCTTGCTTATGAGCTGACTTATACCAATGTTCTGAACATGCTGGATCTATCCCAGATCAATCCGCTGGCGCAAGAAAGAGACGAGATCTTCCCTCTGATATTCGGCGGCGGCCCTGCTGCTGTCAACCCGGAGCCGATGGCGCGTTTCATGGACTTTTTCATCATCGGCGACGGCGAGAAAGCCGTGCCAGCCGCCATGGAAGTTGTCCGCCAGTTCAAGGCACAGCAGGGACTGCCTGAGCAAGCGACAGGCGCGCTCAGCCAGTCGGCTCCTTCAGCCCTGACGGCAAAGGAACTGCGCCTGGAGCTACTCAAAGAACTGGCCCATAAAGTGCCAGGCGTATACGTGCCACAGCTGTACGGGGAGGTCTCAGGCGAGCAGCCAGCAAAGCCTCTTTATCCGGACATCGAAGAGCGTGTAGTCCGGCAGGCTGTGCCATTGACTGACGAGAACCAGCCAGGCGTCTCCATCGTGCCCTACCTTTCCCTGGTCCACGACAGGCAGGTGCTGGAAGTCAGGCGCGGCTGCGACAGAGGTTGCCGCTTCTGCCAGCCCGGATACACATTCCTGCCAGTGCGGGAGCGCAGTGCCGAGGATCTGCTCCGTCTGAGCAAAGAAGGACTGGATAACAGCGGCTACCGCGAATACAGCCTCCTGTCTTTGTGCGTCAGCGATTACACCGCCCTGACGCAAGCTGTAAAGTCACTGAACCAGGCTCACGCAGTCCGCCGGGCGTCCATGTCCTTCCCCAGCCAGCGAGCCGACCGGATGAATCTCGATGTGGCCGACGAGCTGAAAGCAGTTCGCCGGAGCGGCATCACTCTGGCACCGGAGGCCGGCACTGAGCGGCTCAGGGCTGTCATCAACAAGGGTCTCAGGCACGAGCAAATCATCGGCGCCATTGAATCCGCTTATCGCTCGGGCTGGAGTTCAGTCAAGCTCTATTTCATGATCGGTCTACCAACCGAGCACGACGAAGACCTCGAAGGCATCGTGGCCATCCTCAAAGAAGCCACGCAAAGATGCCGCCGGCTACGCAAAGAGAGCCCGTCAGGGACTTATCACCGTGACATCGAATTCACTTGCACGATTTCCAATTTTGTCCCCAAGCCCTTCACGCCCTTCCAGTGGTTCCCGCAAGTAGGACCAAGCGAAATGGCGCAGCGCCAGCAGTTTTTGCGCTCGAAGATCAAAGAGTCCGGTTTGCGTAATGTGCAGCTTAATTGCACCGAACCGGTCATCAGTCTCCTGGAATCAGTGATCTGCAGGGGCGAACGGGACACGGCCGAGCTCATCTATCGCGCATGGCGCAAAGGCGCTCGCTTTGACGCCTGGGATGATCGCTTCTGCGGGCAGCTCTGGCAGGAAGCTGCCGCCGAAATGAATATCTGTCTGGAGGAGCTCGCTACCAAACAAAGAGCTATCGGCAGCCGACAGCCCTGGGATGTGGTGGATGTCGGGCTTTCGCAATGGTGGCTGGTCAGTGAATGGAAGAAGGCTCTGGCTGTCTCGGAAACATCGCCCTGCACGGAGAACACCTGCCACGCCTGCGGGATCTGCACTACCCTTGGCACCACCCACCTTCTCGCCTGCCCCAAGCCCGAAGCCGCTGACGCCAACCCCTTCGTGAAAGGTCTGAGTCCTGAGACAGCCTCTCATCCTTCTCTTGCCTTTGCCCCACCTTCACCGGAATCGCCATCTAAGACGATTACAAAAATTGTCTTTGAGTTCAAGAAAACAGGCGACCTTAAATTTATTTCTCATCTTGATCTGCAGCACCTCCTGGCCAGAGCAGCGCGCCGCGCAGGCATAGCCGTCGCTTTCAGCGAAGGCTTCAACCCGAGCCCAAAGCTTTCTCTGGCCCTTTCACTTGCCCTCTACATCGAAGGGCTGGCCGAAGTAGGCGAAATCGAGCTGGCGGAGGAGCTTTCCGGGCAGGATTTCCAACACCGCCTCAATGCGGCTCTGCCTGCCGAAGTCCAGATATTGCGCGCAGAAAATATAGAGCGAAAGGCTCCATCACTTTCCCGGCTGGTAGGGCGCGCTTCTTATCGCGCATGGCTGAGGCAGCCAACAGCCAGCGACACGACAAATACCGCCTCCAACATAAAAGAAAAAGTTTCGGAACTCCTGGCTAGAGAGGCTGTGGTGGTAGATCTGCCACCCAGCAGAAAAAGCCGGCGTCGGAGCCAATGTAAAGGACGCAAGCTGCAAGCGGAGACATCCGCTTGCGACTTGCGTCCAGGTATCTATTCTCTGGCGGTTGTTGATGATTCACCAGCAACCGTCCATCTGGAGTTGGCGCACGGGTCTCCTGTGCATATCAAACCTTCGGACGTTCTGGGCTTGATTGCCGAGGCGACCGACTGGCGCATCGTTAGAGTCGGACTGGCAACACAGGATACAACCCCCTTGTTCGACTATTTCTGCCACACGTTTCCGGCAGGCAAACTGCCCTAGCTACACAAAAAGGGATTCTTATGAAAAAGTCACTGATTATCTCCGAACTCGACAACATCGCAGCTTTGCTGGAGAACGATCGTTGCGTCGAGTTCTTCGTCAATCGCGGCGAGCTTCTCCTTGGCGACATATACACAGCCACCGTCGAGAACATCCTGCCGGGTATTGATGCTGCCTTCGTCAATCTGGGCAAAGACAAAATGGGCTTCCTGCATGCCAACGACGTGCCCGGACAAGGGTCTCTCAAAGAGAAGCTGGTGCCCAAACAAAAGCTTCTAGTGCAAATAACGAAAGAGCCGACCGGACACAAGGGCCCGCGTGTCTCGACAGCTATCAGCCTCCCGGGACGTTTTCTGGTTCTTGTACCAGAAGAGCGCGGCATTTCCATTTCTCGCCGCATTGCCGAAGCAAAAGAAAGAGCCCGTTTGAAGGCAGTGGTCAACCTGATGAAACCGCCGGGAATCGGGCTCATCATCCGCACCGAAGCCAAAGGTCAGGACGAGGCATCTCTTTTCGAAGATTTCGAACAACTCTGGGATCGCTGGCAGACTGTCGTCTCCGATGGCGAAGCTTCCATAGGTCCGACCCTGATATATCGCGACCAGGATCTCCTCTTCCGGGTCATCCGAGACGCTTACTCCAACGACGTAACGGAGATTGTTGTCGACTCCGCTGAAGGACAGAAACGCGCTTGCGACTATATGACAGGCTGGGCAGGGCGCAATACCAAGATCCTTCAGCACTCAGGCGAAGAGCCGCTCTTGCTTGCCAGAAATATCGACCGCGAAATCGAAGCTGCCCTATCCGATCGGGTAGAGCTGCCTTCCGGCGGGCATCTCAATATTCAGCCCACCGAAGCTCTGACGGTTATCGACGTCAACTCCGGACGTTTCACCAGCTCGCGCACGCAGGCAGAGACAGTTAGACGCACCAATCTTGAAGCTGCCCAGGAAATTCCCCGCCAGCTGCGCTTGCGGAATATTGGCGGCATGGTGATCGTTGACTTCATCGATATGGATAGTCGCCGCGACCAACAACAAGTACTGGAGCAATTCCAGCGTGCTCTCGAGGACGACCGCGCTAAACCGCAAATCGGACAACTGTCTGACCTCGGGCTGGTGGAATTGACCAGACGGAGGCAGGGGCAGAGCCTTCGAGAATTGTTCACCTTGCATTGCCCAACTTGCGCCGGACTCGGTGTCGTCCCCGGGCTTGAGCTTGGGTCCGGCGAAAGCCGCCGCGTCCTCAGCTTCAAGCCGCAGGAAGAAGAAGGCTCTGGCAGAGGGCGCGGGCAGCGCGGACGTTCAGGCAGGCGCGACTCAGGGCAAGGACAGTTACGCGCGGTGTCTGCCGCTGCCGGGCGTGTCAAGCCGACACGCGTGGCAAACGAGCTGGAAGACGATATGGAAGGGTCGCACCTTGCCGAAGTCTCAGAATCCATACTCGAGCAAATGCCAGACGACATTCTCCACACGGCCGAGTCCTTGCGGGGCAGCTATAGCGGCGGGGGCAGACTGGAAATTCTCGAAGATGAAGAAGAGTCGCACGAAGCAAGCATCACTGAAGACCAGGCTGCATCCCTGGAGATAGAGTTTCAGGAAGATGCACGGCGCGACCGCTTTGCCAGGCGAGCCAGCGTCTTTCTTGACGATCTCGATGACGACGAGCCAACCAACGATGAAGAAGAAGCAGAAGATCTTCTGGAGACGGAGCCCATGGCCGCAGTACTGGAAGAACACTTCGATGACGAAGAAGGTCCTGCAGAAGCAGACGTGTTCACCGAGCTTGCAGGCAACGATGTGCTTGGCGGCACGGCAGACGAGCTCGAAGAAGAATCTGTCGGGCTCGAAGAGGAAGAAGACATCACCGATGTCGTCGCCATGCCGGAAAGCCCCTGGGAAACTGAAATCGACCCTGTTACAGGCGTTTATCGCCTGAAAATAAAAACTCCGTCCGAGCCTGCGCCAGCCTGCGGCAGCGAGGATGATGTCCGACAGGAGCAAGCTCTTGCAAGTTCGCTTCCAGCCTGGACCGGCATGTCCTCTCCAACAGATACGGAAACAGCGCGCATTGATTCACCCTTCGATGAAGCTGACCGGCAAACAAGCGAAACGCCCTTTCTCTCAGGGCAACAGGGGCAAGATATCCCGGAGACTGGCAGCGAAGAGCCAACAAGCAGTCAGAAAGATGAAGAGACAAGTGCTTCCAGGCAGTGGTGGACACAGCCGACGGCCGGCACCCCCGAGCCCTCTCAACTGGCACTGCCGCTTGCCGGCTCCGAAGCCGAATTTCGGCTGCCAGCTGGTTCTGCCAGTTCATCTGTCAGTCAGATGAACACACTGGAAAGTCCCGAGCACGGACTCAAGGATCAAGACTGAGCCTTTCTCAGGCTTCTACCTTGTACTTGCATGACGGCACAATTCTGCCAGGCTGCCGCCTGGGCCAGATTTTGTCATGCACCAGAGCAACCATTTCAGGACTGGAGCCTCCTATGTCAGGACAAGCCAGGGGAAAGGCTGCCTTGCAAGAAGCTGAAACTTCTCAGGCTGTCAGCCGCGTGGCTTGTGCATGCTCAAGCTGAAGCCGAAGCGCACCGAACTTGATGTCATCTCCGGTGGCAGAATCGACGCCTCGACGCGAGCGCCTTGATCCTGGCTCAACAAATCATAGACGACATTGACGTCAGTGGCATATGTTTGATCTTCCACATAGAAAGACCCGACATAGTGCCCTCTGTGCACGAAAGCAAGACACGTAGCCGAATTGGCCGGCAAGGAGAAAGCCAGGCACGCGGTCTGTTCTTTTTCGGCAAGCCATTTGCAGATATAGTCCATGTAAGAACGAGCATCCAGGTCGTCTGAGCGTTCGACAGGATAGCCGAGAAAAAGCGCTGACATAGCCAGAGTGACATCTTCTGGCAGATCATAAATGAGAACAGTTGTGGCAGGAAGCGACAGATCGGAGAGCATCATTTGCAAAGAAGGCTCTGTCGGCTGCGGCTCGGTCATAGACTTATTGCCGTAGATACAGCCAACGGCCCGTCCTTTGTATAGAAGGACAGCCGAGCGCGACAACCGCTCTTCCGAGAAAGCCTTGACACAACCGGTGCGCATGCCGCCTTCCAGGTTGGTTATCAACCACTCCAGCTCGCCTTCCTCGGACATGCTGAACTTGTTGGGTGTCTCTCCACCAACGGAGGGCAAGATCAGGTCAATGGCCCGCCTGAGCTTGAAGTTGACAGGCTGAGCCTTGGCCCAGACGGCAAAAGCTTGTTCGGCCTCGCTGCCCGGAGCTGGAGCAACCTCAGCCGGACCAGCCCCTGTCTTGAGCTGTTCTTCCCAGCTTATGCTTTGCGTGGGCGCCTTATAATTTTGCGTAGCAAGTTGCGATCCTGAAAGAAGAGAGGAAAGCAGCACACGGTTGTTGTGAACACAAACGAACTGAGCCAGCACCTCATCGCCTGCTTTCAGCTTCTGATCCGTCGGCAGGAATCCTGGCAGATTGTCCTTCATGATGTTGACAGCGTAACCGCCGGGCTCAGCCGCCACCACTTTGCAAGCCACGTTCTGCCCGGCCTTATATCCAGTCAGTTTCCAGGGATTGAGCGGTCTGTTCATGTGCTTCCTTCAACAAGCATTAACGTCGTTTCATCTTGGGTGGACATTCCTGAAATGAGGACGTCTATTTGCTTAATACCTCAACCACACTTTCCGTCAAACATAGGTTTGACCGATAACACCACATTTGAAATACCAGGAAAGCATTTCCGTGTCTTCTATAGCTTATCTTACAGGAAAAAGCCTCTGTAACAGCGCCTTCCACAGGCAAGGACGGGAGGCGGCTTTACTTTCCATGTTGTCCGGCTGCCTGTTTGCGCCCGCCGATGGGGGCCCATCCATTTGAGCCTCACTGCCTGGCGGCAGTCCTACCGCGCAAGTGCTTAAGTTTTTATTTTCCCGAAGCTTATGACAACCGTAGCAGCTGCCGGTACATGAGGGATCTGCCTCCACCCAGGCATTGCACCGCGGACAGTTAACCCCGGCGCAAGAAGGAGCCGGCGGTGAAAGCGGGACGGAACAGTGAGGACAGAGGAAAAAATCGTGAGACATTCAAGGTTCACCTGCAAGCGAAACTTCAATGGCCGAAGCTATGTCGCGGCCTATGGCAATCTCCAGCTGGTGGCGCCCAATGATGACCGGTCCGCCGGCAATGTTTTTCGCCACATGTATGGTGGCTCCAGTGTCAAGCCCAAAGCGCAGAGCCTGAACGATGATATCTTCGCCTGAAATAGCGGTGACTATCAGCTTTTGACCGTCTTTAGCTTCCGTAAGCTTCATAACGTCCTCGGTGTCCTGTTTGCTTTCCCAGCCGGAGATTTTACCTGCCTGCATCCGGGGCACATGCCGAAAATCTTGAACTGGGCGTCGATAACATCGAAGTTGAAGCGTGCCCCGATTTTCTGCCCGGCTTCCTCAAGAAAATGGTCCTCGAACTCGATAGTCGTATTGCAGCCAATGCAAATAATGTGCTGGTGAGGCACTTTGTCCTGCTTCAGCTCGTAATGTTTGTGCCCTTCGGCAAAAGCCAACTCGCGCAAGAGCCCAAGCGTAGACAGAAGTTTCAAGGTCCTGTAAGTCGTGGCCAGGCTGACATGCGACCCTTTCTCTTCCAGCTTGGCATAAAGCTCCTCAGCCGAAAGATGTGTGCCGTGCGGCTGCTCGCGGAAGATCTGCAGGATAATCTCCCGCTGAGCGGTGATACGGTGCCCCCGTTTCCTCAGACTTTCGTACACAGGCTCGAGGTGATCGCTTTCGCCGCTTTCATCGGCGGAATTATCGCTGTGTGTGTTTCGGACTGGCAAGTTTTTCACCGGTTCCATGACTGACGTAATCCCAGTGGTCCCAGAAAAGGAGCTCAATGAATTTAGCAGACGGCACGGACGCCTTTAGAGAGCTTAGCATGAATATCAGCTAATGCCGTGACAGGCTCGCCAGAAGCCTCCTTATGTTCTTTTGAGACAGCCGCTGGAAGCTGAACGACTCCCGAGAACATGCCCCAGGAACTGCCCCGTGTAAGAATCAGGGAGCTTACATACTTGCTCCGGGGTGCCGATGGCAATCACCTGCCCCCCAAAATCTCCTCCTTCGGGTCCGAGATCAATCAGCCAGTCTGCCTGCTTGATCACATCCAGGTTGTGTTCGATTATCAAGACTGTGTTACCCGAATCGACAAGCTTGTTGAGGACCGAAAGAAGTTTGTCCACATCAGCAAAAGACAGACCTGTCGTCGGCTCGTCTAGAATATAAAGAGTCTTGCCGGTCGAACGCCGGCAGAGCTGCTCGGACAGTTTCACACGCTGAGCTTCGCCTCCGGACAAAGTTGTAGCTGGCTGCCCGAGCTTGATGTAATCCAGCCCGACTTCTTTCATTGTTGAAAGCCGTGCTGTGGCCTTGGGTATGGAAGCAAAGAAATCCAAGGCTTCGTCCACTGTCATCTCCAGAACCTCGGAGATAGAACGCCCTTTGAACTTCACCTCGAGGGTCTCGCGATTGTAACGAGCGCCCTTGCATACATCACATGTGACAAACACCGACGGCAAGAAGTTCATCTCGATCTCATTCATCCCCTCTCCACGACAGGCCTCGCAGCGCCCGCCCTTGACGTTGAAAGAGAAGCGCCCGGGCAAATAGCCTCTGGCTTTAGACTCATTGGTCAGCGAAAAAACTTCGCGAATGACATCGAAGAGCCCGGTGTAAGTCGCTGGATTCGAGCGAGGCGTGCGTCCAATCGGCGACTGGTCGATGTCGATTACCTTGTCAATATACTCAATCCCGTCAACTGCAGTCAGCCCTGAAGGAGCAGGCACAGTGCCTAGGAGCTCGTGCCGCAAATATGTGTAGAGCAAATCGTTGACGAGAGTGCTCTTCCCCGAGCCGCTCACGCCTGTCACTGCCACGAATTTATTGAGGGGAATCGAAAGCGAGATGTTCTTGAGATTATTCAAACGGGCTCCCCTGATGGCAAGGCAGAGCCCGTTACCCTTTCTTCTGCCCCTGGGAACGGCTATTTCCTTTTTGCCGCAAAGATACTGCCCTGTAAGCGATTCGGGAGCCTGGCAGATGTCCTCAAGCTGTCCCTGCGCCACTACATAGCCTCCGTGGACGCCAGCTCCCGGACCGATATCGATGATCCAGTCGGCCTGCCTGATTGTGTCCTCGTCATGCTCGACAACAAGCAAAGTATTGCCGAGATCCCGCAGCCGCTGGAGAGTCTGAATGAGCCTGTTGTTGTCCCGTTGATGGAGTCCGACCGAAGGCTCATCCAGCACATAGAGAACACCGGAGAGCCCGGAGCCAATTTGAGTGGCCAGCCTAATTCTTTGCGCCTCACCGCCTGAAAGCGTGTTGGCCTGCCGATCAAGCGTGAGATACTCGAGCCCGACATCAAAGAGAAATCTCAGCCGGGAGTTGATCTCAATCAAGACCTGATGAGCGATGGTTCTTTGTCTTTCAGTCAACTTTTCCGGCAGAGCCAGGCAAATACCCATGCAGGCTGAGACGGACTTTCCGCAAAGCTCGGAGATGGAAAGATCGCCGACCCTGACAGAGAGCCCCTCCGGTTTGAGCCTGGCTCCCTTGCAGCTGGAGCATGGCATTCGCGTCATATAACTTTCAATATCCGAGCGCACCTTATCGGAAGAAGACTCTTCATAACGACGCATGAGATTGTTGATGACGCCTTCGAATTCTTTCTTGTATTCGAAGAACTCTCTGCCGTCAAAAGAATCATGAGCAATTTTGATCTTCTGTCCGCCTGAGCCGAAGAGAATGGCATCCTGCTGTTGTTTGGGCAGGCGCCCGAAGGGCATGTCCAGGTTTATCTTGTAATGCTTTGCCACCGAGGCGATGACCTGTTCGTAATAGCTGTTGCCTGTCTTCGACCAGGGATAGATGGCGCCATCGTTGAGAGAACGCCCTAAGTCCGGTACGACTAGCGCCGGGTCTACCTCCAGGAGACTGCCAAGTCCGTGGCACTCTTCGCAAGCTCCGTAGGGACTGTTGAAACTGAATGTCCTGGGAGCTATTTCAGCAAAACTGACGTTGCAGGCACCGCAGGCAAAATGTTCCGAGAAAAGCATCGTCTTTGCCCCATCGGGCGCCTCACCACTGACTCCTTCCGTCGAAGGAGTCAGAACATCGACCAGAACCGTGGACTTGCCCCATTTCAATCCAAGCGCGAGACTGTCAGCTAACCGCGACTGAATACTTGCTTTGATGACAAGCCTATCGATTACAAGCTCGATATTGTGCTTCTTGTTTTTGTCGAGCGGGATTTCATCGTCGAGATGCAGCACGTCGCCGTCAACACGGACGCGAGCAAAACCGTCCTTGCGCAGGTCGGAGAACAACGACTGGTACTCACCTTTGCGCCCGGAAATAATCGGCGCCAGGATTTGTATCCGTGTGCCCTCCTTCAACGACAGCACTTGATCGACAATTTGGTCTATCGTCTGCGGATTGATCAGCTTCTGACATTTCGGACAATGTGGCGTCCCGACGCGAGCATAGAGCAAGCGCAAATAATCGTAAATCTCGGTTACTGTCCCCACGGTCGAACGTGGATTGTGGCTGGTAGATTTCTGATCGATGGAAATCGAAGGGCTCAACCCTTCGATGGCATCGACATCCGGCTTATCCATCTGCCCGAGAAACTGGCGGGCATATGCAGAGAGTGACTCTACATAGCGCCTCTGCCCTTCGGCAAAAACAGTATCGAATGCCAGGGATGACTTGCCAGAGCCGCTGACGCCGGTGATGACGACAAACTTGTTGCGTGGAATCGAAACATTAATGTTCTTGAGGTTATGCTGCCTGGCCCCGCGCACAACAATGCTTGCGGCTCCCTGACCGGAGCCGCCGTGGGATGTGCCAGAAGCGCCCGTTTTGTTCGACATTTTCACACTGGCGCTGATGCGTCAATCCCATCAGCAAGACCGCACGGACCCCATCGAGCAAACATAACATACCAGGGCTCACTTGCACAAATTTGAGAGTTATCCAGAAAACATCGGACAAAGCCCTTTGCTGATCAGCCTTAAGGTCAATGATAAGCAACGACATGGTTGATGACGACCTGCACACAGCCGAGCCAGAAACCGATGAAAGCACCCAGCAACTCCAGCCACTTGAGCTCCTGCCGGCAGATGCGTTTCACGACAGCCTCGAGCTGCTGTGGAGTAAAGAGATCGATTTTTCTGGCAATCATGCCATAGACACCGAGGGCAGGGATGGCCCGCTCCAGAAGTCCGCCGAGCTCCTGCTGCAAGTATGAATAGAAGAAGACGGCAATATCCTGCTTGGCTCTGGCTATCCATTCGCCAGGGATTGATTCGGGATTGAATTTGATGATGGCAGATTGAACGGTGCCCACGGCCTCGACCTGAATATGTTTCACAGAAGAAAGGATGTCTTCCCTGTGCTCGATCAGAAAATCCTCTACAAGAGAGATGAGGTTGAGCCGAAAACGTGCAATTGTTTGCAGCGGCATGGCGCGCAAATCGAAAGTGGTTATTTTGTCGGCTATCTGCTCTTCAATAGCGAAACGCTTCAACAATACGGAAATGATCTTGTGAGATTCCGTCGGCTCTTTTTCCAGGTAATTGCGCCATTCCATGCAAACCCGCTTGACGCCGATTATTCTGGCCAGCAGCTTGTATGGACCGCCGGCGTGCATATTGATCGATTCATCGAGCGCGGCTATGTTGTGAGCGCTCAAAAGCCCGAGCAAAAAATTGCGGACATTGGGCGGGGTGATGATGCCTTCCATGATCCGGGCAGCAAACTCATCGGCCTGCCCCTTGGAAATCCGGGCCGAGAGAATTATCTGGTCGAAGAGCTTCTCGGTGATGACAGCAATGCGCTTATCCTTCCTCTGCTCCACACCATCGAATGTAGCCACCACCAGCTGTTGCAAGAATGCC
>JAHFBI010000428.1 GCA_023250095.1 Candidatus Melainabacteria bacterium | reverse complement strand
TTTGTTCGTGGGTGAGAATTTTGCGAGCCTTGAGGGCTGTGCTAAGACGCTGATCCATGATCTTTTCTTTGAGGGCGCGCACTTCGTGCACTTTCTCCGTGATCTGGTCGTCTGTAGCTTCATCGCTGGCCATCAGCGCTGAGAGATCGAGCAGGCTGTGTCTGAATTGTTCGCGCGCAGGGCGCGTCTCATCCATCGCTCCGGAGAAAAGGTTGTCGAGTTTGGCGCGTTGCTCGTCCGTGGCATCGATTCTGTTGTAGAAGCGCTTCGTCACAAACTTTCGCATGGCGGCTTCGAACTCTTTGTCGATGAGAGTTGCCGAAGAACCGTCATTGCCGGCATACGATGCTTGCGTCAGGCAAATCCCGATCGGTGCTGCGACGGCAAGGCACAACGCCAGTGCTTTCTTTGTCAATTGACTTCTCATGATTATTTCCTCTTGAATATCTTTCTCAACCAAGCTTTCCCCGTCCCCGATTCCAGTCCGCCACCTGCGACCATTTCCGAAAGCTTCCGATGACAATTACACAGGCCGCGCAAAAAAGTTTCGCTCCAACAAGGCAAAAGTATCTGCCAGCCAGCAGCCCTGTTTTCATGAGGTCAAGGAAACGTTTCTTGAGGGATGATCTGCCTTGTGCCTACTGGTTGTAAGGGCAAATACAAGATATCTTTGAATGAGCGGTCCCTGGACTGGGGAAGCCAGGCAGACTCGGCTAAAAAGACAACCTGAGTGACCGTTTCCGGGCCGACCCGGGGCTTGGAGCTCTCAGGCTCGCTGGACGGAGCCATTATGAAAGACACTCTGCCGACAAGTCATCTCCAGCGGCTTCTCATCTTTGTGCTCTTTCTTTTCAACCTTGTTTTGCTTGATGGACTTCCCGCTCCGGCGCAGACGACTGAGTCCGGCACACTGTTCGATCAGGGTATAGCCCTTGAGAGATCTAAGAAATACGATGAGGCCATCGAGCTTTTTGGCAAGATAATCAACACTCATCCAGACAACTACAAAGCCATTGCCCATCGGGGCTTTTGTTTGAGCGAAGAGGGACGCTATCAGCCAGCTTTAGCCGATCTCGATTGCGCTGTCAGGCTCAAGCCTGATTATTTCTGGTCTTATTATGTCCGGGGCTTTACGGACAGGCGTGTAGGGCTTGACGAACGGGCTCTTCAGGATCTCGGCAAAGCAATCGAGTTGAAGGGGGACTATGTGGAATGTTATGTCGAGCGGGGAGAAGCCAGCTTTACGCTGGCAAAATATCAAAAGGCGCTTGCCGATGCTGATAGCGCCATCGCCCTTTCGCCGTCTTGCCGTTCGGCCTGGGATCTGCGCGGGAGAGTTTTTCGCAAACTCGGGCAATATAGTCAATCTCTGGAGTGCTATGACAAAGTAATCAGCCTGAAGCCGGACAATCCTTCTGCTTACAACAATCGTGGCGTCACTTACCAGAAGTTGAAGCAGTATGGACGGGCAATTGAAGATTACACCAGAGCCATCCAGCTCAAAGCTGATTTTGCAACAGCCCTGGGTAATCGCGGGCAGTCACGCCGATGTCTTAACCAGTTTGAGCTTGCGCTGGAAGATCTCAAAGCTGCTATCGCCATCAACTCGAATGACTTATTCTTTTATTCGGAGCTGGGCGCTTTATACAGCGATCTCGGTCAGTATGCTCGCTGCCGGGAAGCTTATGACCGGGCAATTGCTCTTTGCCCGACGGATGCCTCCTTCTATGAATGGCGTGGGATGGCGCGCAGCCTGGAAGGAGATCTCGTGGGGGCCATGAAAGACATAAACCAGTCTCTGAACCTGGAGCCTGATCGCTCTTCTGCCTTCAGACAACGTGGCAGTTGCTACCGCCGGCTCGGGCGGTTCGACCTGGCGCTCTGTGACTGCAACAAAGCTATAAGTCTCAGACCAGACAATGCCATGGCATATTGCTCCCGCGGTCTTGTCTATCTTCGGCAGGGAAAAGACAACGAGGCTCTCGCTGACTTCAACAAAGCTCTCTTATTGGAGCCCGAAAATAGTGATTTTGCCCTTTTTGACTTGAGCGTGGTTTATCAACGCCTCGGAAAAGACGACAAAGCAGCCGAATACCTGACTCGCTTGCAGTCTTCGCCTTCTTATGAGCGGCACAAATACGGCATCGAACAGGTCAAGGCCGAATTGCAAGGGCGCTTCGAGGAACAAGCACAAGTAGCACTGGCAAAGTCTGACCTGGTGCTGAGCCGGGAAACGCCCCCTCAGACACTGCCTGCTGACAAGGCGTCCGCACCAGTGAAAGACAAATGGGCGCTGGTCATAGGTATCAGCAAGTTCCAGCGCAGCCAGTATGACCTGAAGTTTGCCGCCAAAGACGCGCAAGATTTTTATAACTTCCTCACGACAGAGTCCAGCTTTCGCCCGGATCACATAAAACTTCTTTTGAACGAGCAAGCCACACGGGCAAATATAATGAGCGCCTTCGGCAGCAAATGGCTCCCTTGTGTGACCGAACCCGGAGATCTAGTTGTCGTATTCATCTCTACTCACGGCACACCAGCAGGATTTGACAGCGGCGGGCGCAATTATATTGTTGCCTGGGACACCGATGCAGACGATCCCTACCCGACGGCAGTCGATATGGATGAGATATATAGGCGTATTCGGCAGGGAGTGAAGACAGATCGTGCCTTGATTATTCTGGATACTTGCTTTAGCGGTAATGCCATGCCTGATGGCAAGGGTCTGGGAAGGTACAGCAACTTCGACGTCGGCGCCGTACAGCTTGGGCAGGGGCATCTAGTCATCAGCTCCAGCTCGGCCAATGAAAGATCTTGGGAGTCCAAACGTTATGCCAATGGCGTTTTCACGCGTAGTTTGATCCAGGCACTGCGGACTAACAAAGGACGTATTGAAATAAAGTCAGCCTTCGAGACTCTCAAGCAGAGCGTCAACTGGGAAGTTAAGTGCGACGATGGCGTCGCCCAGACACCGCAGATTGGCGGCGACTGGCAGGGGTCGGATCTTGTCATATCGGTCCCTGCTGCCCAGCCGCGCTCGATGGGACCTGTTCCCCCTGCTGCGCCGACCCCGGAAAAGCCAGCCACAAAGGCTGCGCCAGGCAAGATCTGTCCTCCGGCGAAGGCTCCTGCCCGCCGGGGTCAGGTGCGGACCTGACTTACCAGATCGCCGCTTGCTGGAGTTGCTCAGACCAGAAACAAAAGATGTCTTCAAAAATGTGGCCCAGTGATATCAGCTGGCATGAGATTAAGAGCTGGATTGCAAGTAAGGGCCATGTTCAAAGACTCTCAGGCGCCGGAAACGCTGCCGGCTCGGTTGCATTTCTGTAATGACGATTCCAGCTTCCTGCGCAAATTCTCCAGTTCTTGCGTGCCAGCTGTAGGCAGAGCTTGCTTCAAACTTAATA
>JAHFBI010000427.1 GCA_023250095.1 Candidatus Melainabacteria bacterium | reverse complement strand
GGAATCCTGCATCTGACGGTGCGTCGGGATATCTGAGGGTGTGGCGGTGGCTGTCAAGGGAAAATTCGCGCATGAGGAGTGGAAGGTGAAGAGCTATTTATTTCTGTGTCTGGGAGCCCTTCTTGCTGTCGGTCAGGTACAGGCTTCTCCGGAAGAGGAGCAGGCGGAGGGGCTGATCAAGAAAGGTGACGCTTTCATGGAGCGTTCTAGTTTCAAGAAAGCCGAGGAGTCTTTCCGCGACGCTATTCGTGCCAATCCAGACAGCGCCAAGGCTCACGAGCGGTTAGGGGCCGCGCTTGCTGCCGATGCGGATTATGAGACGTCCATCCTCGAAGAGAAGACGGCGATGAAGCTCGATCCCAAATATTTTCTCGCCCATGTCATTCTCGGGCAGGTATACGCCAATCAAGGGAAGCCGAAAGATGCTGTGTCCGAGTTCAAGCAAGCTGTGGAACTAAAGCCGACCAGTTTTGGATCGCATCTGGATCTCGGCATCGCCCTGCTCAAATGCGGGGAAATCGACCAGTCTATCGGCGCGTTCAAGAAGGCTTCCAGCCTGAAGCCGGAGAACCCGGTGCCGCACTTGAACCTGGGTATTCTTCTGGCCAAGAAGGGTAATCTCAAAGAAGCAATTTCCGAGGAGCAGCAGGCAATCACGATCAACAAGCGAATTCCGGAGGCTTACATAAATCTTGGTAATATCTATATCGACGCGGGCGATATAGACCAGTCGATGGATGCTTTCAAACATGCTCTTTCTCTTTCGCCCGACCATCCTAATGCGCTCTCGGGGCTTGGATGGGGGCAATCACAGAAGGGCTTCGTCAAAGAAGGGATGAAGCTGCAGCGAAAGGCTATCGCCAACTACCACAACTTTATTCCTGCTCATGTCAGGCTGGCTGATCTGCTTTTCAAATCGGGGGACAAGGCGCAGGCGGAAGCTGAATATAAATTGGCCCTCAAGATCTCCCCCATGGATGTGACTGCCGGCACGGCTTACGCGCGTTTTCTGGAGAAGTCCGGGCAGAAAGAGCAAGCCAGGACCCAGTATAAGAAAGTGCTCGAGATAAGTCCTCAGTTCAAGCCGGCAGCCGAAGGTCTGGCGGCTCTCGAGGGATCTAAATGAGAAGATCAACTGCTTGCGCTATGAAGGCGGCGCCTCTGCCGGTGGTGGCATAGGCAAGGAGATCCAGGATAAGCTACCAGTTGCAGGTTCTTTATGACTGTGTACATTTCTCCGGTGGGGCTGGGGCTGGGAGACCTGGTGCTGAGTC
Organism: Candidatus Melainabacteria bacterium; assembly: GCA_023250095.1. Lineage (GTDB taxonomy): Bacteria > Cyanobacteriota > Vampirovibrionia > Obscuribacterales > Obscuribacteraceae > JAHFBI01. The sequence continues at coordinate 2,139 of JAHFBI010000427.1, read as the reverse complement.
TGCCTGCAATCCAGGCTTTGATCGAGGGCGATGAGCCCGTGACTCTGGTGGCCCGCACGAGCCGGCACATGGGGCTTTCGCAGTGCATACCAGGGCTTGCCGGGGTGATTGACGAGCCGTCCTTTCTGAGCAATCCCATCTCCCCCGGAGATCGTTATATCAATTTGCGCGATCATCATCTGCAGACGGAATTTCGCTGGGATACGCCGGAGTTTGCAGCTGCTCATCCTGGTTTCAAGATAATTGAAATTCTCGAGGGCATCTGTGCTGACTTCGGCATTGCTGCCAACTTTCGCCAGCTCAAGCCGCTGCCCTGGCAGAGGCTCAAAGAGCTCGAAGGTAAAGTGCTTTTTATACCTGGCTCGGCTCAAGAGTCCAAATGCTGGTTGAGCGCTTCCTGGCGTGATCTGTCTTTAAGGCTGAAGAGCCACCGGGGGAGAGATTGTCTGGTTCTCGGAGAGCCCGATAAGTCTGCCGGCGTGCGCGATTGCCTGGCCATGGGGCTTGGGCATTATCCCACTCCTTCCATAGATGAGGCTCTGAATGCTTTGAGCTCGGCGGCCGCCGTTGTCAGCGTCGACACCGGGCTGATGCACCTGGCTTTGCAGCAGGGGACTCCCACAGTCGCTCTCTATCTCCATAATCCTGTCTATTTGCGGCGCAGCCCGCTGTGTTTTGCGCTTGCGGCAACTGCCTGTCATCCCGAGTGCATCCGGCTGTCCATGGCGCGGCCGCTCAATTCTTTTGTCGAGTATTCCGACTTTCCTGAGCCGGATGTCTGGGAATGTGCTTTGCCTGCAAGTAAGCGCTGCATGAGCTCGATCACCGTCGAGGCAGTCTTTGCTCAGGCAAGCGACGCGCTTGCCCTGAGAGGGAGTAGGGAGAAGCTCAAATGCTGATGACCATCCGCATCAAGAACCTCTCTTTGAGAGCAATAATCGGTGTCAATCCCTGGGAGCGGTCAGACAAGCAAGCCGTCACGGTCAATGTGGAGATGGAATTCGACGGCGCAGAGGGCGCCTTAGCTGATGACATTGCCCTGACTGTAGATTATCGGGATATCAGCCGGCGGCTTATAGAGCATGTCGAGTCATCCAGTTATCAGTTGATCGAAGCGCTGGCAGCGTCAATCCTTGCTCTTGTCCTTTCTGACGGGCGGGTGCTCAGAGCGACGGTGGAGGTCGACAAGCCGCACGCCGTAAAATCGGCTGAATCCGTCAGCGTTGTTGTCTTCGGCAGTCAATCGACAGGGAGGCGTTGATGGCTACTTATATAGCTCCGCCTGCGCTCGGGCTTGGCGATCTGATTGTCACCTTGCCTGTGGTCAACAGCTTGATTGCCGCCGGGCAAGAGACTTATCTAGTAGTGAGAGCCCGTGAGCACCAGGCACTGGCCCAGCGCCTGCCCGGATTGTCCGGCACTGTCCTTGCCTGGGAAGCCGGTGCGGTCAATTCGACTTGTGGTGACAGGTGGCTGGACATGCGCGACCACCCGCTGCAAAAGAATTATTGGTGGGGCGGCAGCAAATTCGATCAAGACTATCCTGGCTTTCGCATCAACGATATTCTCAGGATCATCTGCCAGGATCTTGGTATCGATGCCGATCTCGACTGTTTGCCGGCGCTCGAGTTTACTCAGTGCCCTCGCTCTTGCGGCACGATAATCTTTATTCCTGGCAGCGCTGTCAGCTCCAAGCACTGGCCGACAACTCACTGGCTCGATCTTCATGCCTTGATCGTCTCGGCCGGGCTGGAGGTTGTCCTTGTGGGGCTCAGGGACAGATCTTCGGCAGTGCAAGAACTGTACGGCGCCGGTGTGACTTTTATCGAAACTCCTTCATTGACTGATGCGCTCGATGTTATCTCCAGTTGTCGGGCTGTTGTGAGCGTGGATACGGGGCTGATGCATCTGGCGGTCAATCAAGGAAAGCCGACCGTGGCCATTTACCGCCAGTCGCCAGTTTATTTCCGTCTGCAGGGGCACACCCGGGCGGTGACGGCGAAAGTCAGCTGTCTTGCTCAATGCCGGCAGGAGGAGATGCGTTGCGCTCACAATCATTTGCTTGCGGCAGGTCCTGATTTTACTCCTGTGAACTGGTCCTGCCAGGCTTCAGGCAAAGATGGCTGTCTTGAGAGTGTT
>JAHFBI010000426.1 GCA_023250095.1 Candidatus Melainabacteria bacterium | reverse complement strand
TGTACGAAATCAAGACAGATCGGCCAGCGCTTGATGTGCAGATCTGCCAGCTGCCAGCAGCTGAAAACGAGCCAGAGAGCAAGAACAATCGCATATGAGAAGGACAGCAAGTTGCTTGTCTTGTCCCTCATCCATGTGGCTCCTCAAAAAGACTCCGCCAATTCCTAATTTTTGCAGGCAATCGGTCAGGCGACCAGTCGTGCCATCAGGGATAATACTTCAAGTATTGAGGAAGTTTATGAGTTCGCAAGACTGCCCGAGATGAAGATAGGACTGCGCCAGGCCGGCAAAAGCGCTTTTAACGCCATTCATCTTCTGGTGTTGCTGTCCTTTCTCGTCACACTGCTGCCTTTTCTCGCCCAGCTGGCTTCTGCTGAAAAGTTTCTGGAGATCTCCAGGGTCAATCCGGAGCAATTCAAGGACTTCCGCCTCGATTATATATTCGGACAGCTTGCCGTCTCGCCTGAGCGTGAGCGCATTTATGATGCAGACGTCCAGAACCAGTGGCTACAGCAGCTGACCGCTCCTGCCAGGTTGCCATACGTTGACTACCTGCCCTACCCGCCCTTCTTTTGCCTGCTGACAATTCCTTTGACCTGGCTGCCGATCAATGTCTCTTATTTGCTCTTCTGCCTGGGCGGTCTTGCAGCCGGTATCACAGGCACCGTCGTCGTTTACCGGACATTCGGCAAAAAGTCCGGTAAACTTATCTTCTTCATCTTGCTTGGCGGGCTCGTCTGCCTTCCTTCCCGCCAGTGCATACAGCTAGGACAGACAAGCTGGCTGTTTGCCGGACTGATTGCGATCTATTTTTCATCAATGCTGGCAAAGCGTGATATTGCCTCTGGTATCAGCCTCTGCCTGCTTGCCATTAAACCGCCCCTGGCAATATTCATGGCCATGGCCGCTCTTGCTCACAGGCGCTGGAAAATTTTGTCCGCCTTCGGCGTCTCCATTGCCTTGTCCCTTATCATCTCGGCGACAATTCTGGGCGGCCAGACCGTGGCTCATTATCCGACCGTCTTGCTGAAGGTCGCATCTACAGATGTCTTCGATGAGAGCTTTCGTCCGGAAGGCATGATCGGCATCCAGGCGCTCCTGAGCCAGGTATTGCCGCGACAAGCCGCCAAAAAGCTGGCGGGGCTGGCTGCGGCAGCCACCTTGCTGCCTCTCTTTTTGCTCTGGAAAAAGACACAGCTTCACAGTGATCAGCAAATGACCTGGGCGATTGCCATCACCATCCTCACATATCTTCTGGCCGCTCCCCATGTCAATATTTACGACTGCCTTCTTTTGACTATCCCGGCCGCGCTGAGCCTGCCCACAGTCAGCCTCCCTGACACAGGAGACATCCGCCCGCGCCGCCTTCAGCTCTGGACCATCATCTTCATACTCTTCCCTGCTTTAAGCTGTTTCGCTTACCTGGCGGTGGCAGAAGCTTCCGGACACAGAGCCTACAACTTCACATTCCTCGTCATTAACGCCCTGCTGCTTGCCTTAGCCGTGCGTCTTTATCTTTCCGAAAAGAAAACTGACAGCCCCCCCTCCAATGCTCAGCCGCCTACCGGGACGTTAGTCTGAAAAGCCAGGTGGACCAGCAATATGTCCGGCACAGCCTCTCTATGGCGCTACAGGCTTGGTCTGCCTCGGAGGCGATTACAACTAACAGCCGGTGTCATTTCATGGCTCAAATCAGCCGGTCGCCCCAGGCAAATACGAGCCAGACGCTCTCCTACCGACAATCCAGGAGGCAGTGCGGTTGTTGCGTAGTTCCACCAGTGACAGCTTTCTTCCAATAGCCGATAACTAAGCAAGGGATGGGCTGACCGGTCTGGGTTGAGACAATGGAGAGCAGCTTCAGGGAAAGACTTGACACTGGCTTGCAAACGGGCGAGAGCGAATCTTGGACCGCCAAGGCAAGGCGTGAGGTCAGCTTGCTCGGGCAAGGAGCAACTGGCTTTACTGATGCCGCCAGAACCGCAATCAGGCAACACCCGGGCGAAACTGCACTCAAGCTAGCAGGCTCGGCAGTCGCTGGGCTGGGGCTATCATATCTGTGCCGGACGAGTAGTCCGCTGTCTCTTGCAGTGCGCGTGGCAGGCACGGCGGCAAGCCTTTCTTTCCTGTCCGATGTTGCCGTCAGGGGTACATCTGTCCTGAGAGCCATGTCCGAAACCTGGCAAAGCGACGAAAACTGGCAACACAACTCTTCAATAATGAAAGACAACCTCGGTCGATTCGCCTTCGACACGGCTTTGTTGTCGGCAGCAGGACTGGCTGGCGGCGCCATAGGCTACAAACGATTCAGCCCCTGGGCCGGCAAAGTTCCGGAGGAATTCACCACCAGGCTCAATTCCACCGGCATCAGACAGGATTACCTGGATGGGCTGCAACCAGCCTATCATTCGGCAGACATCGCCTACAACGGCACAAGACATCTCAGTGAATACAAGCTTTCACTGGCAAGGAGCGGACTGCAAGAGTCTATAAGAAAAGGTCCCACATATGGTGAATTCTGGAAACAGCGGATCGAGGCCTATCAAACTGCCAACCAGACCAGAATAGACGCGCCGGCAACAATGAAAAAATTCGTTTTTGCCTCTCCGACGACAAGAGAGCTCAACAGCCTGAGCAAAGAGTTGAAGCGCCTCGGACAGTCCGATCATTTCGATGAAAACGTCGTCGCCGATGCCTACCGCTACCTGACACAGATACGCCTGCTCAGCCGCGGGCAGAGCCTGTAATATTGGGGCGCCCCCGTCCCTATTTTGAACGTGGCTCTATCCTGCCGCTTTACTCCACACTCACATGCTGCACATGGAGACAAGTGGAAGCCTCCTGTGCTCAAGTAACCTCACACCTGGAAGTCTTTCTTGCCTTCTTGATTCAGCTGATACCTACAGGGGCTGGTGCTGAGACAGACGCTGAGGCTGGGCAGAGTCTGAGGCGAACAGGCAGAAACCGACACTCAGCATCAAGGCATTGAGAACAAACAGCAGAAGATAAGGAGCATGTTCGCTCAAAGAGGGCAGCGCCGCGCAGGCAGCAAAAATTATCCAGCTCAAGCCAGGATAGCTAAGCCAGCCTGCCGACCAGAGCTTCATGGAAGCAGGGCTTGCTTTCCAGGCGTCGGCGAGACTGGAAGAGCAAAGAGTGACAGCAGCAGGAATGATGAGAAACAAGCAGTCAGGCAAGTGCGTATGTGGACTGGTCAAACTGGAGATGAGCACAGTCAGCGCAAAGGCCCAGGACAGTCGGTCATCGCTGGGCGCTACCAGTGCGCGTTTCCAGATAAAGTAGACAGCCACCACCCCTGCCACCATCGCCAGGAAGCTCAAAGGAAGCGCCAAGCCTTGCGGTAGCAGCACGCTCATCAACCCGCGTACATTGACCATGTTCTCGGCATGCACTCCG
>JAHFBI010000131.1 GCA_023250095.1 Candidatus Melainabacteria bacterium | reverse complement strand
TCTCCGAAAGGTGATGACTTAAGTCATGTAGAATTGTCTTGTCAGGGATGTTGAAGAAGACGTGCGGGCAAACATCTGTAATGCCGGAGCTTTTTAGGAAGAGATTCTCTCAAGCGTGGTATCAAAAGGCAGTCTGTCTGTGATTTTTTGCAGGACAGACAGTATGAGTTCTTCGGCTTTTGAGGTGAAAAAATTTTCCCAGCAAAGGTGTGTGACCCACTTCAGCAAGTAGTTCATTCCGTCGCACGGTAGGATTTTTGGCAGCCATGACGAGCGAACAGGAAAAGATACGGCGGCTCATAGTCAAGCTTGTATTTGTTATTTATTGGTTGCTCATTTTCGAGGGGGCTATGCGCAAGTGGGCTTTCCCCGGCATGCAGAAAGCTATTTTTTTCATTCGGGATCCTTTCGTACTGGCAATCTACTGGCTGGCGCTCAAGAATGAGCTGTGGCCTAGATGGACGCCCCTTTTCAAATTCGGAATCATTCTTGCAATCGTTTTTATCCCTTTAGCGTTCTTTCAAGTCTTCATAAACGACTACAATCCCCTTGTCGCTATTTACGGTTGGAGGATGTATTTCTGGTACGTTCCTCTTGTTTTTATCATTGGTGAACAGTTTCGCGGCAAGGACCTCGCCCGGCTGTTCAGACAAACTCTTTTGGCTGTAATTCCGATTGCAGTGCTGGTTCTCATGCAATTTCGTGCTCCTCCGGAGGCTTTCGTCAACAGGGGTACCGACCCTGAAGCACTGGTTATGTTGTCTGCTCAGAACAAAGTGCGAACGTCGGGAACCTTTACTATCGGTGCTGCTCAAGGCATATTTATCGGAAGTGCGATAGCCATGGTTATGTCCATCTGGTTGATGCCCAGAGCCTTCCGTCCGATGGGAAATGTCTTCCTTCTGGTTTGCACAGGGGCTGTGGTTGCCTGCCTGGCAGTTAGCGGTAGCCGTTCGGCATTCTTGCACGCCTTGCTTTGCATTATGGCAGCCGTTGCCAGCGCCTTTCTGGTGAAAAGAATGCAGGCTCGACTGAGAGCAATCATCCGGGTGCCCTTGATCATTCTTGCCGGTCTGCTGGCATTTGTTTATGTCTTTCCGGATGCATACAGTGTTATGGTTGAGCGGTTTACTGGCGCGGCGGCCGGCGAAGGAGGATCGCACATTAGACTCTTGCACACAATAACGGATGTGTTTGCCTTGTCGGACGTAAGTGTGATTGGACGTGGGCTTGGCATTGGCAGCCCCGGAGCAATGGCTCTTCTGCCGCCAGGGGCTGGACTGGGGATGTCGGAGAGCGAATTGCCTCGTATTGTCAGCGAGGCAGGAATTGCCGGCATTTTTTATATCGCCTTCAGGTTCTGGCTCAGCTTTTCGCTGCTATCCGGGGCAATAGCTGCAGCGCGCAACTATAGCAACAGCATGCCTCTCTTGGTGTGGAGCTTTGTCGGGCTGTTGTTGATAAACGGAGGGATGACTTTTCAGGGGACAATCAACGGTTACGGCTGGCTTTTCGCCGGATTTACCATGGCGGCCACGAGAATGAAAAAGGATATGCAGCCAGTCGAGCCGAGCCGGGGGCGTTGAAGTGCCGGGCAGATGAGCGCGTTTGTGCAGGAAGAGGGAAGGAGTGAGCCCGCTCAAAGTCTTACTTGTGGGAAATTACTTGCCCGATGGGCAGGAAAGCATGCTTCGCTTCTGCCGGCTGCTCGAGCGCGAGCTTCTTGAGCGTGGTGCAGATGTACGAGTTGTCTATCCGCGCAGGCAATGGCGACGTTTATTTACCCGCGGTGGGCTGTGCGGCAAGTGGCTTGGTTACATCGACAAATACCTTCTTTTCCCGCGGGAGTTGAAAGAGGCCGCTGCCTGGGCCGATGTTGTGCACGTGTGCGATCATAGCAATGCCATCTATTTGCCCTGTCTTGAGTCTCGCCCCAACCTCATCACCTGCCACGATTTGCTGGCTGTACGTGCCGCTTGCGGGGAGAAGACTTATTGCGATGTTTCTTCTACAGGAAAGGTCTTGCAGCGTTGGATTAAGAGCTGTCTTCCGCGCGCTGGAATGATAGTGTGCGATTCGGAGGCTACGAAGAAAGATGCCCTGAGATTGCTCGGCACGTTTGACCCAGCCAATGTGCGGGTGGTGACGCTCGGATTCAATCATCCTTACCGCCGACTTGATCGTCAGCACAGCGCGCGCACTCTCGAACAAGCAGGATTGGCGCTTGGCGCAAGCCCTTATGTTCTGAGCGTAGGAGATACCCAGCCGCGCAAGAACCGCGACGGAATCTTGCGCATCTTTGCCCTAGTCAAGGATAAGTTTGACGGGCAGCTTGTTTTTGCCGGGCAACCTCTTAACGACCAGTTGAGGGGAATGGCTTTCGATCTCGGTTTGAAAGAGCGGGTCAAAGAGATTGTCAAGCCGGACAATGAGGTGCTGGAGGCTCTCTACAACCAGGCCTTTGCTCTTCTTTTTCCCTCGCGCGCTGAGGGTTTTGGCTGGCCCATAATCGAGGCTCAAGCTTGCGGTTGTCCAGTCTTGTGTTCTGATTGCGGGCCTCTGCCGGAAGTGGCAGGGAATTCTGCCTTGATGAGAGCCGTTGATGACGAGCGCGGCTTTGCAGCCGATCTTTTGAGCTTAATGGATTCAGCTGAGCGTGACAAATGGATGAGGCTCGGTCTGGAGAATGTGCAGCGTTTCAATTCTCAGGAAATGATTGAAAAGTATCATGAGATATACGAAGAAATCCTCGTGCGCTCTCAGGGGCGGCACAATCAGGCTCCGTGAACAAAGTGTCGTTATCCCAAGACATCCTTGCCGGAGGGAGGATAGCGACAGGGATGTGTCGCCCTTAGTGCACGAAACCCTCGGAGCGAGTAAAAAACTGCCATTGCGGCGGGAGGTGCTTTACTGGTCTGGCCGGTGAGCCGGCATACAGCTGGTGCCCTTCTTTGTATTTCTTGTTCAAGAGCGAATTGGCACCCAGTACGCTGCAGTCAGGTAACGAGCTGCCTCCGAGCAATATTGAGCTTGTGCCGATAAAACAATTGTTTCCGACATGAATTGGCGAGGAGGCCTGGCGACAGTGCTCGAGATCTATGCTGTGTGTCAGAATCTGCGAGTTGAATCCAGCGACAATTGAGTAACTGCCTATGTCGACTGAGCTTGTGCAGTCGATGATATGCCGGTGGGTGATGGCTGCGTGTTGGCCAATGACAAGCTCCGGTCTGCGATCCTTTTCGGCGGCGAAGAATTCTGTCAACTCGAGGGGATAGCCGGTTATCCAGTTGCCTTTGCCGATATAGGCGTGCTCTTTTAGATGCAGCAGATCGAGATTCTTGCAGACTGTAAGACTTCCTATCGCGGCGTGACTTTCCATGATTAGGCGGCGCGGCAGAATCCAGGAAAGCCCGATCCGGCAGGTAGGATGGATTTTGAACCCGAGAAAAGTGCACAGGACCAGTCTGCGGAGTGGCCAGGGCAAAAGGATGCTTATCCCCGCCAGCATTGTCCTGAATATATTGCGCATGGATCTATCGCTGGTCCCTGTCATTCCGTTTTCCGGGTCCCCAGAAAACGGCAGAGGACCCTCGTTGGATATGGTATCACGCTGTTCAGGGAGGAATGTCTGGAAGTCCCCGGGGCTGCCGTGTCTGATTGTCTTGTGGCGATCGGCTATACTTTAGGCGCCAGCGGATTTCCTGGGCAGGAGGAGGTCTCAATCTTGCCGGCTTGATCTAACAGTGACGGTATTTCAAGCAGCTTGCTGATATTCCCTTATGAAATTGCTCCACTTGACACATTCGCTCAACCCTGCCGGCGGTGGCACAACAACATTTGTTTCTCAGCTAGTTGCTCAACATATTAAGAATGGCGATGATGTAGAGCTGGCCTGCCTGGATGCTCCAGATGCCGGGTGGACTGTCAGCTCCGGAGCAACTGTTCACGCTCTCGGTCCAGGCAGCCCTGGCTATGGTTATTGCCGGCATCTATTGCCCTTTCTGAGGCGGCACGGCAATGACTATGATTGTATCGTCGTCCATGGGGTCTGGCAGTATCACTCACTGGCCGTCTGGCAGGCTTTTAGAAAGGCTCATGTACCCTATGTCGTTTTTCCGCACGGCATGCTTGACCCCTGGTTCAAGCGAGCCTATCCACTCAAGCACATCAAGAAATTACTTTATTTCAGGACTTTTGAAAGGCGGGTCTTGCGCGATGCTGCCGCTGTGCTCTTTACCTCTGGCAATGAAAAGTGCGGCGCGGCCCTGGATTTTTCCTTTCACAACAGTCGACAGTTTGTGGTCGGCTCTGGAGTATTGGACCCGCCCGATGATGCGCTTGCTCAGCGTGAGCAGTTCCTGAGAGAATTTCCTCAGCTTGCCGGAGAGGACTTCTTGCTCTTTTTGAGCCGGATACATCCCAAGAAAGGGTGTGACTTGCTGCTTGAGGCGGTGAGAGCCTTGCCTGAAGACCGTCCGATACATCTTGTCATGGCTGGAGAAGGTGACGAGGAATATATGCGCTTGCTCAAGCAAAAGGGCAAAGACATCGCAGCCGGTGGTATCAAGCGCGTCACCTGGACGGGATTTCTCTCGGGTACAAGCAAGTGGGGTGCTCTGCGGTCGGCGGCAGCCCTAATTTTGCCGTCACACCAGGAGAATTTTGGTATGGTAGTGGCCGAGTCCCTGGCTTGTGCAACGCCGGTGTTGATATCAAGTAAAGTCGATATATGGCAGGAAGTTTTGTCCGACGGAGCTGCTCTGGTGGAGTCAGACGACGCTCAGGGCACGTGTCGCCTTCTTGAGCGCTGGCTTGCTCTCGATAGCTTTCACAGGGGGCAGTTGCGCGAAAATGCCAGGCGGTGTTTTCTGACGAGATTTACCATGGAGACGGCTTTCTCTCGATATATGGATGTCCTCAAGCTAATCAGGGGGCAGGTTGATTAATCCTCAACACGACTTGCCGCGCCGATGCCGGCGCCTGCCGAGCGAGCTTTTTCTGGCGCTTGTTTTTGAGTACTGCTGGAATGTTTTTTGTGTATGGACGCCCAAGCCGTTCAACCCATGGCGCTTGTTCTGGTTGCGCCTGTTCGGCTGTAAACTCTCAGGTACACCCTTTGTGCACCAGCGGGCGCGCATTGAAGTGCCCTGGAAGTTGACGATGCATGACAGAAGTTGCCTCGGAGACCGTGCTCACGTATACAACCTGGGCGAGGTCGAGCTGGCAGCGCGTGCCACGGTTGCTCAGGAAAGTTACTTGTGCACCGGGACTCATGATTTTGACGAGGACGGACTTCCCCTTGTGACAGCAAGAATTGCCATTGGCGAAGACTCATTCCTTGGTGCCAGGTGCTTCATCATGCCCGGCGTAAAAATCGGGCGAGGCACCATAATCGGTGCTTGTTCGGTGGTCACGCACGACATGCCTGACTGGGCGATATGCGCCGGAAATCCATGCAAGCCCATCAAGAAGAGAATGTCGCCCCGGATGCCTGAGCAATGAACCAGCCCAAAGTACCTCTGTCGGTTGTCGTGCCTGTCAAGAATGAGGCGGGAAGCCTTGCTCGTTGCTTGCAATCGGTGTCATGGGCAGCCGAGATATTTGTTGTCGACTCTCATTCCAGCGACCGCACCGCTGAAATTGCCGAATCATTTGGCGCGCGGGTGTATCAGTTCGATTTTTCCGGAAAGTGGCCTAAGAAAAAGAACTGGGCTCTGGAGAATTTACCCTTCAGTTTTGAATGGGTGTTCATTCTTGATGCCGATGAGGTGCTGCCGCCGGAAGCCGAAGCTGAAATAGGAGCCATTGTCTCTGCTGCCCCGGGCATTGCCGGCGGCGACGGGGCTCAGTCGACTTCTGCCAGAGGGGATGGCTCGGTGCCAGGTTCATCCAGCCAGGGACTGGCTGGCTACTGGATCAATCGGCGCTTCATGTTCATGGGCAAGTGGTTGCGTCATGCTTATTATCCGAACTGGAACCTCAGGCTTTTCAAACACAAGCTTGGGCGGTATGAGAAGCTGACGGACTCAGACACTCAAAGCGGTGACAATGAAGTCCACGAGCACGTTCTTGTGGACGGGCAGACTGGTCGCTTGAGAGTCGAGATGGATCATTACAGCTATCCGTCCATTGCTGAATTTGTCGAAAAACACAATCGCTATTCCAACTGGGAGGCTCATGTCGCTCTCGAGGCGCAGTCCGGCAACGTATCTGGAAAATTGCAGATGCCCTCAGTCGGACTGAGGCGCAAGTTGAGGATCTTAAGTCTTAGGGCCCCTTTGCGGCCGCTCTTGCGTTTTGCCTATATCTACTTCTGGCAGAAAGGTTTTCTGGACGGGATGGAGGGCTATTATTTCGCGCGCCTGCACGCAGTCTACGAATTTCTGATTATTGCCAAGACGCACGAGCTGAGGTTACGTGCCCGAAAGACTTTGTCGGAGCGTGATTAGCGAAAGACGGTATGATGACTTCCTTGTTAAGGATTCCGCTTAGCTTGGCTGCCCCACCAATGTTCAGATGGTCGGCATCCCAGAAATCATTGCCTGTGAAGCGGCGGTCGGCAAAATAGTCCACATAGCGAACCCCATATTGATCGCAGAGTCTGTTGATTATGTTGTGCATTCTAGCGAGCTTTTCTTTGTCGACACGTTCAAAGTAGGCTCTATCTACAGGAAGGGTGATGAGGACGACTTTTATCTTGTGTTGTAGGCAGTCTGCGATTGCGCTTTCCAGGCATCGGCGATTGGCACCTATATTCTCCGTTTTCATCGCACGCTCATGACCGGACACCCTTTCTTTAGCGGATTTTTCTATCTCTTCGGCGGATGGGGGTTCAGCTCCTACCGGGTACCATCCTGTGGCATCCAGTGACCCGGCTAAACTCACCTGGAAGCGGTTCTTGATGATATAGCGAGTAGTTTTTGGTCCGTACACCAGATAGAGGCTTGCGTATCGGGGATCCGCAAGCCTCTCCAGGACGGCTTTCTCTGTCAGTCCAAAGAAGTGGAAGTAGTAATAATCTCGCCACGGTTCTCCGGTGTCAGCCAGCCTGGACTCCAGCGAGAAGTACGAAATTGGGATGACTACCAGCTTCAAGTTGGGCAGCCGCGTGATATATCGCTCTATGAGCTGGGCGTCGAAATACAGTGACTGACTGCTGTTGGCAAGGTTGAAACCCTTGTGGCAGAATTCACCTGGTTTTATGCCGTAATAGGCATGCGAGTCGCCAGTAGTCAGAACTTCTATGTTTCGAGAGTTGCGGTCCAGAAGACTGATCTTTAGATTGTAACTGTTGGGAACTGCATGAAGCCGACATTCCAGAAACATCATAATGCATAGGAAGAGAAATGATGCCGACAGCGCCCTCGATCTTTGCCAAGATCTGCCGGGATTGTGGGTGTCTTTGGGTGCATCCATCGTTTCTCGGTGTCTGTCGCTTCGAACCATCCTTAAGCCGAGCCTTGTGATTCAATGCGCCGACCGTGGCTTATCGAAAGTAGTTTCATGGGCAATATGATACCGCAGCAAGAATGGTTGCGGTATCATATCTGGTGAATGTGGACGCGATCAGTGTGGTTGCTTGATCTTGGCTGCTATCGAGCGTACTTCCAGTTGATCGGCTTCAAGGCTACGATTTGTCAGGCGCAGAAGCCGGGCATATTTGTCCAGCGTGTCGGACACATCAGGGTGATTGGGACCAAGGGCCTTGGTGCGTATTGACAGCGACCTTTGCAACAATGGTTCAGCATCCTTGTAATTCTTCTGGCAGAAATAAATTGTAGCCAGCTCGTTGAGTGTCTCGGCTACGGAAAGATCTACTGGACCGAGCCGTTTCTCGCGCAGGGCAAGAATACGTCTGCACAACGCCTCGGCGTCTTGATACTTGCCTTGCTTGCAATAAACAACGACCAGGTTGTTGACGCTTCCCGAGACGTATGGATGTTGCGGTCCGAGCGTTTTTTCCAGAATCCCGAGCGAACGGCGGTATTGCTTTTCCGCGTCGAGATAACGGCGCTGATCGTAATATAGTCCGGCCAGATTGTTGACGAGCGCTGCGCCGGACTGACTGCCAAGCCAGTTGTTCTTTTCGAACATTTGCAGGGCTTCCTTATATACGGCTTCGGCCTTTGACTGATCGCTTTGAGCCAGGTATTTTTCTGCCAGCTCGTTGGCGTGAGCGGCAATCTGATTAGGGGTGTGAGCGTGGCATTTCTCCAGTTCTCTGGAAAGCAATGTGCCGGCATCGAAGGCTGAGCCAGCAGCCGTCTCGGCACTGGATGATTTGCGATCGGAAGCAAGCTTCTGGGCAGCGGCAGCCTTTTCAGCTGCAAGCCTTTCGGAAGCAAGCTTCTGGGCAGCGGCAGCCTTTTCAGCTGCAAGCTTTTCGGAAGCAAGCTTCTGAGCAGCGGCAGCCTTTTCAGCTGTAAGCCTTTCGGCAGCAAGCTTCTGGGCAGCGGCAGCCTTTTCAGCTGTAAGCCTTTCGGCAGCAAGTTTCTGCGCAGCAGATTTTTCGGCCATTTCTTCTGCAGCCAGCTTTTGAGCAGCGGCATCTTTTTCAGCGACAAGTCTTTCGGTCAAGAGCCTTTCGGCAGTAGCTTTCTGGGCTGCCAGGCGCGCCGCGGATAGCTGTTGAGCGGCTGCCAGTCTCTGGGCTGAGAGTTTCTTTGCCGCTGCAGTTTTCCTGGCGGCAGCCATCTGTTGCGCGGCGGCACGGTCGGCTGCCAGGATCTTTTCAGCGGTGGCCTTTTCGGCTTCAAAGGCTGCTTTGTCGGCAGCCAGCCTGGCGGCAGCTTCTTTGATGGAAGCCAGGGACGGGGTGCTGTCGATGGCTGGCGCGGACTTCTTGCTGACAACTCTGGCGGAGGTCACTTTCTGGCGGGTCTGGGTCGGGAAGGGACTGTCCTGTATGGGGAAGAGCATGCCAGCACTTCTTTCCAGGGATGCAAGCTCGGCCTGAGCCTGCTCTTCGGTGGCCCTGGCGGCGGCAACTGCTTCTGTAGCAGCACGCTGGGCAAGAGATTTTTCTGCTGCAGCTCTTTGGGCAAGTACAGCTTTTTCAGCTGCAGCTTGTTCGGCGGCGGCTCTGTCCATGGCGGCTCTTTCTGCTGCAGCCTTAAATTGCGCCAGCTTTTCAGCTGTCTGCTGCTCGACAGCTGCCTTGGCTGCAGCGAGCCTGGCGGCCTGAATTCCTTCGGCAACAGCTTTCTCCGCTTCCACGGTCTTCTGAGCTGCCGTAGTTTCGGCGGCGGCTCTGTCTGCTGCTGCTGTTTCAATGGCAGCTTTGGCAGCTGCTACTTTCTCGAGCGTGGCTTTTTGTGCAGCCATCCTGTCTGCTGCTGCTTTCTCTTCTGCGGCACGTTTGGCGGCGGCAGCCTTAATTGCGGCCAGGCGCTCGGCGGCAGCCTTTTCAGCGGCAGCCTTTTCAGCGGCCAGTCGCTCGGTGGCAGCCTTTTCGGCGGCGGCTCTCTCGGCCGCTGCTTTGGCAAGCGCTTCGTATTCAGCAGCAGCCTTTTCAGCAGCAGCTTTTTCTGCTGTTGCCCTTTCTTCGGTGGCTCTGGCGGTAGCAGCCTTTTCAGCAGCAACCTTGGCTGCTGCCGCCAGTTCGGCGGCAGCATTCTCAGCGGAGGCTTTTTGGGCAGCGCTGGCGTTGTTCTGGGCCTTTTGAGCAGCCAGGCGTTCGGCGGCAGTTTTTTCGGCGGCGGACTTCTCGGCGGCAGCCTTTTCAGCAGCAGCTCGCTCCAGTTGCGCCAGCTTTTCAGCGGCAGCTTCTTGAGCGGCAGCTTTTTCGGCAGCAGCCTTTTGCACTTCTGACTGAGCGGCAGCGGCTGCCTGGGTTGCCTCAAGATTCTCCAGAGCCTTCTGCGCGGCTGTGGCTTCGGCTGCGGCCCTTTCAGCGGCAGCTTTTTCGGCAACCGCCTTTTCGGCAGCAGCGCGTGCCGCGGCAGCTTTTTCGGCAGCGGCCTTTTCGGCAGCGACCTGGTCTATGGCAGCTCTTTCGACTGCTAGCTGGTCTGCAACAGCCTTTCCACTGGCAGCCCTTTCAACGGCGCTTTTTTCAGCGACAGTCTTTTCGGCTGCTACTTCCAGGGCGGCAGCCTGTTCTGCGGCCAGTTGCGCGGCAGTCTCGGACTTCTGAGCGGCAGCAGCCTCGGCGCTAATTTTTTCGGCAGCAGCCTTTTCGGCGAGGGCTTTGGCGGCTGCAGCTCGCGCCAGGGCAAGTTTAGCCAGGTTGGACTTGTGGGCAAGATCTGCCTCTTTGGCTGATTGTCGAGGCGCAGGACTGCCTGAGGCGGCTTCTGCCGGTTGCGTCGTTGATTCAGCCGGGACAACCAGAGGCAAACATATAAGCCATGATGTCCAGATGAGCGCCCAATTCTTTTTTTGATTCATTTCTGATGCCCTTCCGGCACGACCGACAGCCGCCGGGTCTCCACGTACTGGTCCAGCTTTCGCACTTAGGAGTTTGAAATCCAGCCTGAAATGTAGAGCGACCGTCTGCCACCCAATGATTTGAACGCCTAATTTTAATCCTTACAACCCTTTGAAGCCTGACAACAACTTCATCAAGACGCGAAAAAAAGTTAATGCGTTAAAGGGAAATTCATAAAGGTGCCTCCGTCATGGACCGACAATCTGGAGCAACTTTCCCGCCAAGCAGTTGCCAGTGTGACCTCATACAGTCCTGACTCGATCTATTGAACAGGTGGAGTCTGGCGGATGGGGCGGGCTGACCACCACACAGCGAGCGCCTGGCAGCGCCCGGTCAAGGCTGCTGTCAGGCGCTGGATTGCCTGGGCGCGCATGCCTGGCCAATAGCGCAGGAACTGGCACAGTCCAAAAGCCTCACCCCCGCCGATGAGAAAGGCCCAGAGCAAGAAGGCGCTCCGGCGCGCCGGCGGGAGATTCTCCAGAAGGATGAGGGTCTGATTGAATACAGCGTTAGTCAGGGCTGGTGCCTCAAATGAGCCTCTCTGGTCTTCGTCAAAACGTGGTTCTGCAAAGTGCTCAACGGCAATAGCCGGGTCGTAGACGAGCTTCCAGCCAGCCTGCTTCGCTTTGAATCCGAGACTGAGCTCCCAGTAGGCTTGCGCTCCGCTTCCGCGCAAGCGCTTGTCGAAGCCGATGGACTTGAGAACATCTAGCCTGTAAGAGCAGTTGACTCCTTTCAGCTCATCGACCTCACGGGGAGGACCTGATCCCAGATGATGGTTGCCTATGACGCGACCAAACCACTGGACCTTGCCGACGGTTCGGCGCGATTGTCCATGGCTGTCAGGTGTGTAATCGCGACCGCCGACACCTCCAAGCTGCTCGTCGCTGAGGAAGTAAGCTTCGATTCTTTCCAGCCAGTCAGCATGGGGGGCGGCATCATCATCAGTAATTGCCAGAATTTCGCCTTGCACGAGTTGCAGTCCCCTGTTCAGGGCGGCTATGACACCAGGCTCCTTGACCTCGACGATTCTTGTCCTCAGGTTCGTGCAGCCAGACTGGTTCAAGAACTGCATTGTTTCCTCGTCGTCAAAGCGGACGACAAGGAGAATTTCGTCGGGCGGCCTACTTTGTGCCTGAAGTGACTTCAGACAGCGTGAAAGGCTCTGTGGGCGGCGGAATGTTGGGACGAGGACAGTGATAAACATGGCTCAGTTGGCCAGATAAGCTTTGAAATCATAGCCTGCTGGCTCCACGGATGCGCTGCGACAGGCAAGAGCTGTTCTTGCTGATATATAATTTCTCATGTTGCTCGTGCTTCCTTGCACGGAACCCTCAGGGACGGCAATTTATGGATTTCTCTAAATGGGCAGTGGTTGCCCACAAGGATGACACCGGCCTCGGGCGGCAGGCGTCTTATATTACCGAGCTGTTGCAGCTCGGCCACCACCTGGTCGTGCCTTCAGAAAGGCTTCAGGACCATCCGCTTTTGCCGGGCCGGGATGTTTTTCTTTCACCAGAGGCTTCTGCGGAAGTCGTGCGCGCTGGCTTATCAGGGTTGGAGGGCATCATCGTTCTTGAGCGGCACAGCTGGCATGCTGAGCTCTTGCAAATTGCTCGTGATATGGGCTTGCGGACTGTGTGTGTCCCGAACTGGGAGTGGTTCGATGGATCTAACGAGCGGTGGGGATTGTGCGATCTTTTTGTCTGTCCCTCACGGCATACCCTGTCAGTAGTACGTGGCTACGGCTTTGAGAATTCCGTCTATATTCCGCCAGCTGTAAATCTATGTTGTCTGCCGTTCAAGCTTCGATCCGGCAAAGCGAGATTATTTGTTCACAATGCCGGACTGGTTGATGCAGATGATCGCAAGGGCACTCGCGATACCATCCAAGCATTCAAAATGGTGAAACGCCAGGATATACGCCTTCTGGTTCGCATCCAGAAGGCTGTTTCTTTGCCTGAAATCGATGACAGAATTGAAATTGAGATCGGTAATCTGGCTGATGCCGGAGAACTCTATTCGGCAGGTGATGTGGCTATTCAGCCGTCGAAGATGGAAGGAGTTGGATTTATGGTGCTGGAGCCGCTGTGTAGTGGATTGCCTGTGATTACTACTGACTATCCGCCGATGAACGAATACATTACAACGACTGAACTGCTAGTGAGAAAGAGATGGTTCCGTCGGAAGTCTTTTGCTTCGCAGTGGATCAAACAGGCTCATTTGCGCTTGCCTGATTTGCATGATCTTGCCCGGAAAATTGAATGGTGCGCCGACAATGACATGGCTTCGATTTCACAGGCAAACCGAAAGACTGCCGAAAGTATGTTCTCTCCAGTCGCTCAGCAAGCACAATGGATCGAGGCTTTGCAGGCCTTCAATCGTCGAACAATCGATCAATTCCCACGAAGATGAGCGAT
>JAHFBI010000130.1 GCA_023250095.1 Candidatus Melainabacteria bacterium | reverse complement strand
CAATGGGTGCGCTACGTATAGCCTCCTGCGTCCCGACTTAGCTCATAACGGTTTACGGTCGCACGGGAATATTAACCCGTTGTGCATCGACTACGCCTCTCGGCCTCGCCTTAGCTCCCGGCTAACCCCACGTGGACGAACCTGCCGTGGGAACCCTTAGTCTTTCGGTGCATTGGATTCTCACCAATGTTTTCGCTACTTAAGCCGACAGTCTCACTTCTGCTTCGTCCATACGTCCTCTCGGTCGTACTTCATCCTACAACAGAACGCTCCCCTACCGATCAATAAATTGATCCCACGATTTCGGCGACATGCTTAGTCCCGTATATTTTCGGCGCAGAGTCGCTTGACCAGTGAGCTATTACGCACTCTTTCAATGATGGCTGCTTCTAAGCAAACATCCTGGTTGTCTATGCAACTCCACCTCCTTAGTCACTCAGCATGCACTTTGGGGCCTTAGTCGGTGGTCTGGGCTGTTTCCCTCTTGACGACGGAACTTATCTCTCGCCGTCTCACTGCCAGATAAACGTTACAGGTATTCGGAGTTTAACTCGATTTGGTACGGATTTTCTCCGCCCGCACCGAACTAGTGCTCTACCCCCTGTAAGATACATCTGACGCTGTGCCTCAACGCATTTCGGGGAGAACCAGCTAGCTCCGGGTTCGATTGGCATTTCACCCCTAAACACAGCTCATCCACCGGTTTTTCAACACCGGTTGGTTCGGACCTCTACGCATTTTTACACGCGCTTCATCCTGGCCATGCCTAGATCACCCGGGTTCGGGTCTGCCGCATGTGATTATCAACGCCCTATTCAGACTCGGTTTCCCTTTGGCTTCACGTATTAACCGCTTAACCAACCACACACGGCAACTCGCCGGCTCATTCTTCAACAGGCACACTGTCACACTATCAAATAGTGCTCCAATTGCTTGTAAGCACACGGTTTCATGTTCTATTTCACTCCCCTCACCGGGGTTCTTTTCACCTTTCCTTCGCAGTACTTGTTCGCTATCGGTCGCCAGTCAGTATTTAGCCTTACCGGATGGTCCCGGCAGATTCATACAGGGTTTCACGTGCCCCGTATTACTTGGGATACTCATGAGGTTCAGAGGCTTTCGTTTACCGGACTATCACCGTCTCTGGTGCGCCTTTTCAGGCAACTTCAACTAGCCTCATCCCATCTCGACAAGAGTCCCGCTACCCCACTGCAACTTTCGTTGTAATGGTTTGGGCTGTTCCCCGTTCACTCGCCGCTACTGAGGGAATCACTGATTTGTTTTCTTTTCTTCCGGATACTAAGATGTTTCAGTTCTCCGGCTTACCTCGCTATACCCTATGTATTCAGATATGCGTCGCTGGACATTACTCCAGCGGGGTTGCCCCATTCGGAAACCCGCGGATCATAGCCTGTAACAGCTTCTCGCGGCTTTTCGCAGTTTACTACGTCCTTCTTCGGCTGCTGGCGCCAAGGTATCCACCGTGCGCTCTTAGTAGCTTGACCAGTTCCAGACTACTGGATGCATCATCTCTTGCGCCAGGAACGGCTAATACAAGGGATTGCGATCCGATCAACATCTGGTAACTGATGAGATACAGACACTCAATATGCAGTTTTCAGGGTACGGAGCCGGTATTGCGGCTGACCGGCCAGCCGTCGGGGATTGATCCACGCGAAGCACTTATTCTACCAGATTGGTTTCTCGCCTTGCAACTTCATGAATGAATTGTCGCTCAGCTAAAGAACAGGCTCGACGGGTATCTGTGCACCTTTCGGCGCGCCCCATCTGTAAATACTAGCAGATTGCTATTTTGCTTGTAGCCTCTGCTAAGTATTGTGCAGAACTCTATTTCTGGAGGCTAGCGGAGTCGAACCGCTGACCTTCTCCGTGCAAAGGAGACGCTCTACCAACTGAGCCAAGCCCCCACACCGACTACTTCCATGCTTGAATTGCGGCTTATTCTCAGCCTTGCGAGCTTAACAAAGTCTTCAAGCTTGCGAAAGAATTCGCAATGTTTCCCAAGGAAGAAGTCTGGGCCATCCTGGACTCGAACCAGGGACCTCACCCTTATCAGGGGTGCGCTCTAGCCACCTGAGCTAATAGCCCTCAGTCAGAAGAATTCTAGCACCACTTTCTCATGACTACCAGAGCTGAGCCGCAAATGTTGCAGAAGCCTTCGCAGAGCCTGGCGCCAGATTGCCGGCAAGGAAAGACCGGGCGGTTGAGAGCCGTCTTCCTGCTTTGTCTTGACCGCGGCTTTGTCTTGAAAGTGACTTTGTTCAGGCCGTACCCCTGCCCCGGACAGGGGTACGGCCATTGTCAATTACTTGAGTCCTGAACAGTGCGGTGATTCTTGCCAGCAATAAGTCACTTGTATTCTGCAAAATCGTATAATGCCAGAGGGATCTTGTCTGCCTGCCGAATCTATAGCAAGGCTGCACACAACCGGAAGCACCTGAAAACACCTGTCAGCAAACCGCCTGCGGCGGCAGAGATTACGACCGCACTTTGAGACTGGCTAAAGATGGCTGAATCTTCGCAAGCTGATGTGATTCATATTCTCATCCTCGAGGACGATCCTGACGACATCGAGCTGATGGAGCGTCAGTTGCAAGCAGCTGGAATGAATTTCATCGCCAGATATGCAGACAGTCAGAAAGCCTTCGAGCAAGGGCTGACAGACTCTGACCTGGATCTTGTCCTGTCTGACTACTACCTGCCAGGCTTTACTGGTTTGCAAGCCCTGGTCATCTGCAAAAGTATTGCCCCTTACATCCCTTTTATTCTGGTCTCCGGTGCCATAAGCGAGAACTGGGCCTTCAAGCTCGTCCAAGAAGGAGCTACGGACTACGTTCTCAAAGATCGGCTGGACAAGCTACCCTATGCCGTCAAAAGGGCTGTTCACGAAAAAGGATTGCTGACAAGGCGCCGTCAGGCAGAAGAGAGTGCCCTGCAAGCCTTGCAAGCCGGTCTGCCAGAAGGCAACATGGGCGAAGAACCACAGACGAAGCTAACCAGAATATTGATTGTGGAAGACGAGCCAGACGACGTGGCTTTGATAACCAGAGTGATCGAGCAAGCCAGTTTGCAGTGCTTGATTGAATGGACAGATAATGAAGAAGATTTGCGCCAGAAACTGGTTGATTTCCAGCCGGACATCTTGCTGGTTGATTTCTGGCTTACCCAGTTCGATGGCTTTACCGCGCTGACTCTGGCTCGCTCCATCCGTAAAGACATTCCGGTCATCCTGGTGACAGGAGTCTTGAAAGAAGAGACAGCCCTTGAAGCGCGAAAGATAGGGATGACGGACTATGTGATGAAAGACCGCCTCTTTCGGCTTCCGGCAGTGATGGCCCGCGCGTTGCAAGAACTCGAGGAGGCAAGAAGGCTGGCAAAAATCGAAGAGTCCGCCAAAGAAATTGCTTTGCGGATGCAAGCCGTGTGCGAAACCCTTGCCGATGCCCTGATCACAATCGACGAACTGGGGAATATTCTTACAGCCAACAAAGCAGTCGAGAAAATATTCGGCTATGAGCCCGAGGAGCTGCTGGCAAAGAACGTATCCGTTCTCATGCCGTCTCCATATAAAGAAGAACACGACTCTTACATCCGCCGTTATTTGGACACGGGGGAGCGCCGAATCATCGGCATCGGCAGAGAAGTCCTGGCTCTAAGAAAAAATGGCACGACCTTCCCGGCTGATCTCTCAGTAAGCGAATTCAAACTAGCGGGCGGGCAATTTTTCACTGGCATAGTCAAAGATGCAAGCGTACGCAAACGCTCCGAAGCACTTGAAAAGAAAAACGCTCTTCTGGAGCAGCGCGAGGACTTTCTGGCTACACTCAGCCATGATCTCAAAAATCCGTTGATTGGGCTGAGAGGTATTTTGAATTCATTCCTTAGCGGACAGATAGGTCCCCTGAGCGAAGAACAAGTCCAGTACCTGCTGTTGTGCAAGAACAGCAACGACTCAATGTTGCTGATGCTCCAGAACCTTATCTCCGTCTTGCGTTACGAGCATGACATTGAAACTATTCTCTTTGAAAAAACTGATCTGTTGCCGATTGTGCGAGCTGCCATAAGTGAGTTTTCAGCTCTGGCGGCGCAAAAGCAAATCGAGATGAGAGCAAGCCTGCCGAACCCAGTCAGCAGTATCGAAACCGACTCTTCCTCCATCCGGCGCATACTGCAAAATTTGCTCACCAATGCCATCAATTACACTCCTTCAGGCGGCACGATTGAACTATCTGTCAAAGAAGATGCGGAGACGGTCGAAATAAATGTACGCGACAACGGTCCAGGCATAGCAGAACAAGACCAGAAGCAGTTGTTCGAGCGCTTCTGGACAGGCTCAGGCGGCAGAGGGCATGCCGCAAGCACTGGGCTCGGACTCTATCTTTGCAAGAAGATAGTCGATGCCCACCACGGCAAAATTTCCTGTACGAGCAAGAAGGGCAACGGAGCAACTTTCACTGTCTCTCTTCCCCTGTGGCAGCCGGAATCTCGATGCCTCAGCCGTCCTTGACCCCTTGCCGCTGCGCCTTTCAGTTGTAAGGACAATGGCAGTTGTCTGCCGCTTCCCGGCAGACAACGAGCCCACAGCCCGCCGATCGATGGAGCCGGACATGAGGCACACATTCATCTATGATCTTGATTTTAAGACTGGAGATAAGGGGATTCGAACCCCTGACCTCACGGGTGCGATCCGTGCGCTCTACCAACTGAGCTATATCCCCACGGCTGGTCAGCAAACCGCAGATGATCCATTATAGACCGTCTTACATCCCGGTTCAAAATATATACACATATATCAGGCACCCTCACTCAGTTGCAAGGTATCTCTATCAATGTCCCGATCAATAAGTCTGACGGACAACTTAGATAGCAAACCCGGCAGAGCAAGGGGGCTCTGTCCGAAGGGCACTGCCTGGTGCAACTTACTCACAGCAGCCCTCCTTGCCCTCTTCGCTTGCGACCGGTTTTGCCTTACAGCCACACCGGTCCAGGCGGCAAAGGGACCGTCCACCGTCGCGGCCGTCGGCAAACCGGCACCCGATTTCGAGCTGACGGATTCGCACGGGCAAATGAGGACACTGTCCGCGTACAGAGGCAAATTCGTCATCCTGGAGTGGACCAATTTTGACTGCCCGTTTGTGCGCAAACATTACGACAGCGGCAATATGTGGCGCTTGCAAAAGAAATATACGGGTCTCGGTGCCATCTGGCTGTCGATAAATTCCTCTGCTGCAGGCTTACAAGGTAGTTACCCACCAGAAACAATCAACAAGCTCCTGCTCCAGAAAGGCTCCTGCGCCACAGCTTATCTACTCGACCCGGACGGGACGGCAGGCAGAATATACGGAGCCAAAGCCACTCCGCACATGTTCATTATCAATCCGCAAGGCACCCTTATCTATGCTGGCGCCATCGATGACAAGAACAGCACCGACCCGTCCGACATCAAGTCCGCCCGGAACTATGTCGAACTAGCGCTCGATGCAGCTATGCTTGGCAAGCCGGTTCCTGTTGCTAACACAACTGCCTATGGCTGCTCGGTGAAATACAAATAGGCTGCCCTGGAATCCTTGCGACCACATTTGCCCTAAGTTCTCTTTCCCTGGACAGCGAACGTTTCTGTCCTGTCCAGGTGACGCCGGGCTGAACGGAAGATATTATTGAAGGTCTCCTTGACGGACTGGCTGGAGGTTTAATGAAAGCTCAAATTCTTGCCGCAACTGTGGCGCTCATCGCCGCTGCGCCCCTGGTACCCGCTCTGGCAGACGATGCCTGGAATATCGATTCCAAGCATGCTGTCGCCGAATTCTCAGTGAAACATATGATGGTGTCCAATGTGCGAGGCACACTCACAGGTATCAAAGGGACAGCCAACTGGGACGGCAAGAACATAAAGAAGCTGAAAGTAGACGCCGAAATCGACGTGAGGACTATCAATACAAATGAGCAGCAGCGTGACGAGCACCTGAGGAGCGCGGAATTTTTTGACGCGAACAAATACCCCGTTATCAGCTTCAGGTCGAAAAAGTCAGTCGCCGTCAAAGGTGGCAAGTTCAAACTTATTGGCGACCTGACAATGCACGGCGTCACCAGAGAAGTACAACTTGATGTGGATGGTCCAACCCCGGCCGTTAAAGACCCCTGGGGCAACGAGCGTGTCGGCGCTACAGCCACAACGAAAGTCAATCGCAAGGATTTTGGCATCGAATACAACAAATTGCTAGAAGCCGGCGGCGCAGTCATCGGCGACGAAGTAAGCATTACACTTGACATCGAACTCTTGCGTTCACGCCCCTCTTCGCCTTCTACCGGGAGCAAATCCGGCTGAAAGAACTCTTTTGAACATATGTCGTGAATTTCCCGCTCCGAAGCACTTACAACTTCTGAAAGTTCAACCGATATCGGTTGAACTTTCAGAAGGGGATTAAGCTGGTTTCTAGCCACCCAGGCTGTCAAGAGCTCCGCGCAAAGTTCTAGCTATGCACGTGACAATGGGAGTATCGCGCAGAGTGTAAGCGCTGGCTTTTGATTCACGCAACTCCTGCACCAAATCAAGGAAATCAGATGGCATATCGGTCTCGAACGCCACCACAAATTCCTGATCGTCGAGTCCAAAGGAATAAGTGGTGTTCAGCTTCACCGAAGGATACCTGGAACCTATCTTTATATGTTCGTCCATCATTTCCTGCCGCTCTGTTAGCGGCAACAAATACCATTCGCGCTTCTTAACGAAGGGATAAACAAAGAGGTATTTGTACTTGCCCGGAATAAGATGTACGCGATCTTCTTCGTGCTCGGGATTGAGTTTGTCGATATACATTGACCGCTTGGTCATCGACAGGAATGAGTATGGGCGGCTTAAGTAATTTCCCAATCCGGTAGAAGCAAGCGCTGAAGCCAGTTCTTGCACTGTATCCATCTCCTCGGCAATCACCCAGAGCATGATATCGGCATCGGACTTCATGCCCACCGTGGTATACGGCAAGATCTGACACTTTTTCTCGCTGACAAATGAGTGAACGACCTTCTCGAATTCATCTTTGCCACGTTCCCGCTCTTCCTTCGAAAGACGCCTCCAGGCGCTCTCCACCTGAAAGATGCAAAAGCTTACAAACTGCCTTGCAAGCTTGCTGCCCTTACGCGAGTCGGCGCCTTTTTCCTGTGTAGCTACTTTGCTCATTGTTTACCCCCATGCCCGGCTGCCTCCAATGCACGCGGAGGCTTGCCCCGAGCCGACCAGATCAGTTTAACCACTTTCCAGTCGTGCTCGGGCTCTTGTAAGCAAGAATTTCTAATCAACAAGCTCCTTCTTATAATTTTCACTTGACAATTCCTAAATTTCAGCCCATATTAAGTCAATCTACGGACAGCATTTTTTTTGGAATCCTTTACTAGTTAACTTCTAGCACTTGCTTGCTTTAGCTTTCAGGCTTTTCTGAAAGTTGAGCGGCGCTCAGGCAGACACAGGCAATTACAAGCCTGGTCGTGCCACCTTTACTATCGCTGTGCCGCAGTTTCTAAATGAGCACCTCATTTGCTACTGTCGGAGGATAACATTGCCATGCTCATAAATCGAAGCCTGATCCCGGTGCGCATCGGTGCCCTGCTTGTTGCAGCCGGCATCGTCAGGCCTGACGTTCTGGCAAAAGCACTTCAACAAGCCCGCACTTGCGGCGTAAAGGTAGGCGAGATTCTCGTCAACTATTACGGCATTAGCCCGGAAGCTATGCAGTGCGCAGTCGATGTCCAGCAACTGATCAAGGACAGCTCACTGACGGTCGAACTGGCAACTAGGGCGTTGCAATCAGCTCACCAGCAAAGCCGCAGCCTGGAGACAACGCTTGCTGAGCTGGGCTGGGGGGGCAACAAGTGCATAAGGATAAATGACCTGGCCCAGCTTCTTCTCGATTCCGGTTTCATTAGCAAGAGTCAGCTCGAGCAAGCAAGCTGGAATTGCGCCAAGAACAGTCTGCCGCTGGGGCGCAACCTCATGCTTTCCGGAGCCATATCGCCCTCGGTGCTCGGTGCTGCTCTCAATGCCCTAGTCCTTGTGCGCGACGGACGGATCGCTCCTAAGCAAGCGGCTAGCACCCTGCGAAGCAGCCTCCAGCAAAAGATCCCCATTGAAGAACTGCTCGGACTGCCTCGCTGGGTAACTCCCAACCATGTCCGCATCGGCGAATTGCTCAGCGCCAGCGGCATACTGACTGAAAGCGACGCTATGAATGCTGTCGAAACAGGTTTGCTCAATCAGCAACCTCTAGGACAGGTTCTTTTGGAATCAGGCATGGTAGCACCGCTAACCCTGGAGGCTGCTATCAAACTGCAAGGGATGATCGTCAACGATGAATTAGGCAAAGCGCAGGCGACAGAACTCTTGCGCCAGGTAGACACGCAGCGCATCCCGCTTGAAGATTTCCTCGGCGAGATGAGCAACCTCAAGCAACAGGCAGTCGACCTGCTTGTCAGAAGTGGGCTGGTGTCCAGCTCGGACCTGCAAATGTACTGCCAGCTATACAGCCAGTATGGCCATAACCAGGCACGGGTGCTGCTTGCCTGCGGGCTGGTCAGCCAGGATGCGTTCCGGCAGGCCCTGCGCTGTCTCTTTGCCATCGGCAGCGGCGCCTTCGACCAGGAGTATGCCTCAGCGATGCTGGCTGCCATGTATGGACGGTCCGAGCAGGAAACTTCCCTGGAAGACACGCAGCCGTTGCCGCGCTCCATAGCTCCAACAGACTGCGAAGCTGACGAAAGAGACTGTGTGGAGCGTACAGCTTGAGCGACAGACCAAATTTCTTTACAAACATTACCCGAAATTGCCACAAATGGCCGTTAAGGTTGAAAGTGGCAGGCACAAGGTGTTTCTCTTTCCGGCGACACGACATGGAACAGGCTTTCACCACATCCAGATGGCTGAAAATAGCTGTAGAAGATGAACAGTCCGACGGGCTGGCCTGCCTGCCGGACGGCAAAGATCGCCTAAGACGACTGAGCAGCTCGCCGAAAAGCTACCGCAGCAGCGGTTTGGAGCGCATGCAAGCCGATTTGATCCTGTCTCTGCGTGTCACGACCTCAGACCTTTCGCCGCAGCTGCAAGAGTCTTACTACATCCAATTGCACGATTCGACAACGCGAGCCTCCGTTGAACTTTATGCCGCCCAGGAAGCTGTTTATGCCGCAGCTGGACTTACAGGCGAAGAGCGCTTCGGGGCAAGCCGCCATGAACAGCTGCGCGACCTTTTCCAGCTGTCGCCCGGGTCCTCGCCGCACGAGATTGAGCAGGCTTTTGAAGATCAAGTGGCGCTGTGCCTGGACATCCCCGATCATCTCACTTTCCGCCAGGGGCTTGTCCTGCTCCAGCAACGCCAGTTTCTGAAGAACATGGGATTGCGACCTGATTCAACAAAGTCCGAGCAAATCAGGCAGATTGAAGTCGTCAACAGCTTTGGCAAAGGCAACCGCTGCTAAACTCTATGGGTTCTCCCAGGGAGTGCTCAGGAGCATATGCGCACAGTCGAACAGAACGGTTATAAGCTCGAGCTGGATCAGAGCAATCAGGCATTATCGCTTGAAATTCCCGAGCGGCAGGTCGGGCAGAGCCGTCTTTTGCCGACTCTTGCCTCCGGCAGCCTCAACAAGCAGAGCTTTGTCTCAGCTTCAGCTCTGGCTGCCAAAGCTAAACTGTTTGACGATGGGCTCCTGGCCGCTGTGGAAATACTGTCCCAGAGAAGCAGCGAAGACTTTGGCGGCAAAGCGTACATGCTATCCACTCTAGCGTCTTTGCTGGGAGAAAGCGCGCTGCCATCAGGGCGCGATCCCGTATCGCTCATCCTGGCTGCCAATCGCCTGGGAGGCTCGAAAGCTACTGTGCCAGACTGGATAGCTGACGATGTCGAACAAGGAATCACAGCCTTTCTCTCTGATGAGCGCGCCAGCAAGCCCGTTGGTTTTTACACCTGGACAAAGGAGCTTGAATCAATTTTCCAGCAGGATCGCCTTCTGCAATGCGAGCTTGAAGGACAAGAAGGAATTGCGGCAATCGTCACAGCCATCAATTCGGACGAAAAACTCAAGACAACTTACAAGAGACACATCAATTTAATATCCAAACTAACAAATCCTTTGCGCAAAAAAGATCTGCAAGGATTGCTCGACCAGAAGGAGCCTCTCATTCCACCCAGAGGTTTGCACTTCTTCCCACCTTCACGCTCGCATGAAACAGATCTCGTCCAGCGGCTATTCGGCAACAGCCCCATTCCAGAGGGTTTCGACCTGCTTTCTACAATGATTGCCCGCATCCGCTCCGGTGAACTCACTTTGACCCCGTCTCCCGACTCAGGCTGGTATGACCTGCAAACCTGGGCTCTGGAACCTCTGGTCACTCCGGAGTCCACTCCTGAATCCTCGCACTTGAAACTGCATGAGAGTTACCGCAGCTACCTGCTCGATCTTTTCCGAAGTCTGATGTCCCTGACGCGCGAAGGACAGATCAAACAACTCGACATTCCTTGTTGTGGCTCAGCTGCAATGCTACCGCCGACAGATATCACCATCTGCCCGGAACTCTCGGCCGAGCCAACTCTCGAGTTCTACTTGAGGCGGTCTCTTTCTTACCGCTTCGTGCGGAGGATCCTCAGCGAAACTTTCGGTTCCCGGGCGCTCGAACGGGTTCCGCGCCTGACAGCGGACGGCGCGACAAGATCCAGTCTCGATGCCGAGCTCAGCCAGATGGAAGGACTCTTTTATGGAGCCTATCTAACAGTGGCGCAACAGCTGGGAGTTCCCATCCAGAATCCCTCCGGGCTGGGCTCCGGCAGAGGCAGCCAGTCCGACGCCGAACTCTTTTTATCCTGGCTAAACCATCTCGGGCAGGATCTGGACCTCAGCCGCGACACGCGGATGATGGTGCCAGTGTTTTATGATGTGCAGAGACGAAAGACTAAAGCCTGGGTCTTCCTCGGCTGGACTTCCGCTCAGCTTCTCGTTTCCTTTGCCCGGGAGCCGCAAGTGATCAGCCTGGAGAAGACAGGGCCTCAGCCGGCTACTGCTTTGATGCATCCCTCTCAGTCCCTCTTGAGCGAAGGCGAAAAGCCGCGTGTTAGATTTACGCAGTCCCTCTACAATCTGGACTATCCGGTAATGGCCGAGATCTATGTGGAGAGAATACTAAATCGAGAAGAGTTTCAATCTCATTGCACCCGGTATGAAACTGCCGAGAGCATCCTGTCCCATCTCTAAAATCAGCTGCGCCAGAAAAAAGTATTCTCTCTGGGAGCGACTAGCTCTGCCGCCCGGCGCTTGCCGGAGACTCTTAGTCGTTGACCAGGCGGATGAATTTCCGACGCCCGACCTGCAAGACATACTGGACACCCGGCGAAACAGAGATCTCCCGGTTGGGATCTTTTTCCTGCTCGCCGTCGAGGCGCACTGCGCCATCGCCAACGAGCCGCTTGGCTTCGCCGCTGCCGGCGGCAAGCTTCGATTCTACTAATAGCTTGAAGAGCGGCACAGCCACAGGCACCGCATACAGTGGCATATCAGACGGGATCTGCCTTTCGCTGTGAACGCGCTTCCATTCATCGAGTGTCGCATCGGCCGCTGACTGTCCATGGTATTGCCGGACGATTTGATGTCCGAGGCGCTCCTTCAAGTCTTTCGGGTTAGCGCCTTCTTTCAGTTCGGCGGCAATAGCGTCTATCTGAGTGCCGGCAAAGGTAGTTGTCAGCTCGAAATATTTGACGATCAGCTGATCGGGAACACGCATGCACTTGCCGAACATGTCGGAAGGAGTTTCTTTGAGACCGATGTAATTGTTGTATGACTTGGACATTTTCTGGACGCCATCTGTGCCTTCCAGAAGCGGCAAAAGCATAGCCAGCTGGGGCGATTTCAGCCCGTAGAGGGACTGCAACTGCCGCCCTTGCAAGATGTTGAACCTCTGATCCGTACCGCCCAGCTCGATATCGGCTCTGACAGCCACGGAGTCGTAGCCCTGCAGCAAAGGATAGAAGAGTTCGTGCAACCCGACCGGCAACTGCTTCTCAAGCCTGTCGCCGAAAGCTTCTTTGGCCAGTAGCTGGTTGACAGTTACGCTTCCAGCCAGCTTGAGCACTTCGTTAAGGCTGAGCGGCGCCAGCCAGTCGGCATTATTGACTACTTCCGTCTTGTCCAGATCGAGGATCACGCCCATTTGCTCCAGGTACGTTCTGGCATTAGCGGCGACAGACTCGGCCGAAAGCGCAGGACGGGTGGCTGTGCGGCCGGAGGGATCGCCAATTTGGGCAGTGAAGCCGCCGATGATCAAGACAACCTGATGACCGAATTCTTGGAAGCACCTCAGTTTGCGGAAAACGACCGCATGCCCCAGGTGCAAATCCGTGGAAGTCGGGTCGACACCAAGTTTTACGCGCAGGGGCCGCCTCTGCTGCTTAGCCTCAAACAGCCGTTGTGCCAGAGCCTCCAGCCCGCCGGGCAAAACCTCGGCTCCGCGCACAAGCTCGGCGGACTGCTCCAGGAGATAGCCAGGGATGGACCGCTGTAGTTCTTCTTGGTTCAGTGTTTCCACGCGCAAATACCAGCGAAGGGGGCCGCTGCCGAAGCAAGGCTCCGGAGCTAACGAATCTTAGCATGTCAGGTGTTTTGGCTTGCCCGCCAAGGGGTCAAGGGGCTAAGATTCGTTATCCTGATAAGCTCGAACAGCACCGGCTGCGGCGCTTATCTTTTCAGATCTCTCAAGAGGCAAGTTTGACATGGGTGTTCCTTACAGTCCGCAGCAAATCGAAGAAAAGTGGCAGGCTGCCTGGGAGGCAAGAGGCATTTACAAAGCGGTGGACCATGACAAGCGCCCGAAATTCTAT
>JAHFBI010000425.1 GCA_023250095.1 Candidatus Melainabacteria bacterium | reverse complement strand
CTAACACAAAGCAAGCCATTTTTCACCAAAACTATTTCGGAGCAAGACGCGTTTAACTATAAGAGCACGAGCCAAGCAAAGCAAACACACGACGCAACAGTTGTGTAGCTGCAATTCGACATTGCATCACTGGCAAGCTCCTTGAACGAACGCACAATGCTGCCCATAGCCAGGTGACAAAGCCCAACCCACCGACAGGGTGCTCAACCAAACACGAATCCTGCCGGCTCTTGTATCTCACATTCGGGAGTACTTGTCATGTTAACCACAAACACCACACCACTAGCAGTCGTCGAAACACTGGCCGGTTACAGTAAAGAAGAACTCTACTTCTTCGAACAGAACCGCAAGCTCATCGAGAAACTAAGAACCAGCCCGCAGCATGAGCCTGGCTCTTTGCCGGCAAGCGACAAACAGGACTTGGTTCGCCACTAACCTGGCGTCCTCGTTTATTACAGGACGATCACCGCCTTAAGGGCAGCAGGCAATCAGCCGAGTCAAAACGAGCCCATGGATGGGCTCCAGCGGCTGCCACACTTTTCACACACTGATTCTGTCAATCAGACACATCAGAAAAAACAGTTGAGAGGAATTTATGAGGAAGCTAGCCACCTTGATTTTAGTTATTATCCCGCTTCTCACCGGCTGCGCCGAAATGGCCTACAATCCGGGATTGACTACCGGTGCAGGCGTTGGAGCTACTGCCGGAGCCTTGCTCGACCACGGTAACCGCTGGCGCGGCGCTGCCATCGGCGGAATCCTCGGGGGGGCACTCGGCTCACAGTCAGACCATGCCCGCAGATACAATCGCGGCGACGATTACAACTATTATCGCCAGCAGCAAATCGAGCGCGAGCGCCAGTTACAGATGGAGCGCGAGCGTGAGTATCGCTACCGGATGGAACAAGAACGTGAATATCGTTACCGCAGACAGGACGACGGCCCGTACTACCATGAGGAGCGTGAATATCACGAATACAACGTCCCGCGCTATTGATACGATGCCCACTACATGGCTGCCCTCACCTGGCTGGTGCTGGCAGACATTGCCGTGAAATCGCACGGCAACAAAGAGCCTGTCTGATTTCTTCAGCAGCCGTAAACACTGATATCATCGGAGACAAGTCATGAAATACGCAAAGACTAATCTCATCACAGACATTCAAATTCTGACAGGAGCCCTGACATTGCTAGGAGCCTTCTGTGCAGCACTGTACATGGGAATTGAAGCAGCCAGCACCACTGTGTTAATTCTCTCCGTGTCAGGAGCGCTGGCAACAGTCGGCAATATTGCTCCTCTCTTGGACAGGAATCCTGGCGGCTCCAGAGCAGCATACGCTGCCAGCATGTTGCACATGACAGCCATCATCATTGTGGCAGCCGCGGCTATCTTTACCGTCGTCCATGCCCTGACCGGGACACTGGCTGCCTTTGCCGGCTCGGCCCTGGTGGCACTGACCGTTGCCAGCGGCAGTCTCATCGGAGTCGGTTGCAAGAAACGCTACTTACGGCAGCAAGCCCAATCATAAGAGAACACACAGGCAGGCGCGCGTCAGGGCACAAGCTAAGGCCAGCCTCGACTTGACCTGTCAACGCGGGCCTGTCGCGCACACACACTCCATCTATCTCCATTCTTACAGGCTGCTAAGTCAGCCCGTCGCAATGGAGAACCTGTCGACCTTCCAGCCTGGTGACGCACGTTACAACTCACACTAGGCTGGAACATGCCCAGAGGGAAAGGCGCGCGTCACCTCCTCTTTATGCGTGAATACGCTTTCAACAGGCGCCCAGGAAGTCTAAAATTTCTCCAAATCTTACTATCCCTCTTAGTACTTCATCTTCAAAGCAAAAGTGGGGGGGTGGTATTACAAAAGCCCCTGGAGGAGCCGGGCGGCCGGACTTTCTCCAGGGTGCGCGTCAGGGTCTGAAGCGCCTCGGAATGATTAGAGCTCAGCAAGCGCCTCTATGAGACCTTCCGCCAGAGCCAGTGCCGTCAGCGAGTGATTGTCACAGATCTTCTGCCTTCCTCGGCTTGAACCTGTACGGCATCCCTCAAATATACTTTCAGTTCGTCCTTCGAGCCGTGCAGCTTCAAAGATTAGCTTGAGCCGCTGGCTGGGATCGTTTCGGGACAATCCCAGAGTTCTAGAAACCAAACACGAAGCGCAGTCTGTCAATAAACAAAGTCACGTTGTCGACAATGTGCAGGATGATCGATCGCGTCCCGATGGGATCGGCGACCACGCCAATCAAAAGCAGCACCAGCATTATCGTGAGAGCAGTGTCGAGCGCGCGTCCGAACAGCCGCCGCAGAAAGTACGCGATCAAGAGTATGACAAGGGCAGTGATGAGAAGGTTCATAGTTTGATCCTCGCCTAAGACTCAATTGTTGGCACAAGGCGCGCGATGTAGCACATTGTGAGAAAGAGCGACAGCGCCAGAACCAACAAACTGCCGCTCATTGCGCTATACGCCATATGGCAGAGCGCTCCGACATGATCGTCGAAAAGCAATAAGCGCCCGCCGACGAAATGATCCTGCATCCAGCCCATTGCACCCATTCCCCCGGCGACAATGCTCGTCGCCGCCAGAGCAAAATTGCCTTTCCAGAGGACTTTGAGCACTTTCGACTCCTTCAAGAAGTCACACCGGGCCACCGCCACGTCGTTGTAAATACCCTCGATCTTGCGCTTGTACCAGAAACAGGCAACGATAATCACCAGGGCAAAGCCCACGACCTGCGCCTGCGTCGAAGTCATAGCCAGGGCTGAGATGCCCAGAAAGATGACAGAGCCGGCAATAGCCACGCCCGAATTCATAAATGTGCGATTGTTCATAAGGGTTCTCCCAGATTTAACAGACCAACCGGCTACCTTGGATACCGTCCGCTGACAGAGGCGCTTGCCACCTGCAGGAAAGGAGCCAGCCCACCCCCGAACAGAAGGTGAGTTTTGCAAGCCGGACTGGATTGAAACAAAACAAGGGCAGCACCTCCAAGACGTGCCGCCCGAACTTCGGCCAACATGCACCCGCGGGCGCCGGTGAAGGCGATGTTCCGCCTCCCTGAGCACTTCTTGCACGACAAAGGCTGTTCCACCCTCGCCCAGAGCAGATACTTCAGAACATAAGCAACGTGCTGGCGATAGCGGCCGAGGTCATAAGCACACCCGTTGCGTACACGCCTCCTTGCGCGCTGATATAATGCGCTGCGGCATCAGATGCCGAACGAGCAATGGTGATGAGGAAGTCCGTCGAACACAGGTCCAGGTTCTGGATACAATGATCACTGAGGCTATTCCTGTGACTACCTGCGCGTAAGCTTCCTCTTGAAAAAATACAAAGTAAATACGTCGCTACGGTAGCTTCAGCAAGCCAGGATCTCAACAGCTTTTTCTACTGTTACAAGTTATCAAACGCCAGAA
Source organism: Candidatus Melainabacteria bacterium (assembly GCA_023250095.1). GTDB lineage: Bacteria > Cyanobacteriota > Vampirovibrionia > Obscuribacterales > Obscuribacteraceae > JAHFBI01. The sequence goes on along the minus strand of JAHFBI010000425.1, from coordinate 7 downwards.
CCAGATA
>JAHFBI010000424.1 GCA_023250095.1 Candidatus Melainabacteria bacterium | reverse complement strand
GCGGCCGCTCGAAACTGGACCCGGTCAAAGAGCAATTCTGGCGCAAGGCGCTGGCTCGATTTTCAGCGAGCAGCTTGACTGTCGCTCAATTTTGTAAACGTGAAGGGCTCAGTCGAGATCTCCTGCGATACTGGCACGATGTCCTTGCCAAACGTGATGAAGAACGCCGACTGGAAGAGCGCCAGCGAATCCAGGTGAACCTGATACCACTTCGGCCGCGGCCTTGTAGTCCTTCATCTCTCGGATCAGCATGTTGACTAGGCCTCGTGATACCCAGCGCTCGTCTGCTTTGGTTCGGTTCTCTGCCATTAACGTCTTCCTCCCAAACTACTTAGCCTTAGACAACAGCGGCAATTCACTAACGATCACATCCCAGGGCACACTTAAGAGCCCGTCTTCGGTTTCTTCAATCAAGCCGACATAAAGCAGGTCTTTCACGTCAGTATGCACGTTCTTGTAGTCACGGTGCAGCTCGGCCGCCAGCTTCCGTATGCTCAAAGGTCCAGCTGCTCTCAGATGCTGAAGAAGTTCAAAACGCTTGGGCGATAGATACTTGAACAGCGTTGCTGTGTCTGTAAAATGCAAGCGGTTAATGGGTTCTTCAGGAGACAAGCCTTTTTCGGCCCGCTTCCAGGCTCTTACAAAGTCATCGCCGGCCTGCTTGGCGCTGGCTACTCCAACCGCTAGTTTTCTTTGTTGTCTAGCCAAGGCTCTCACCCCTTATCGCTTCAATATCTCGGAAAAAATCGGCTCGTAGCGTCTCCACGTCCTCGAAATCATACGGCTCTTCTCGGTCTTCGATGTGCCGATGGTCCCCTTTGCCCTTCTCATTGTCGTATCTGACGAGTGTTTTTCCAGGCATTCCGTAATGGAGACGGTACTTTAGACCGTGCGGCTGCTGATTGGTCTTCTCTGGCAATTCACATAGAACCATTTCCAAAATGGCTCCATCAGGAAACCTCACTTTTTCGTGAAAGATCAGCTTTGCCTTCATCGGCTAATTGTACCATATGGCAGACAGACCATCACGCGAAACCCGCTTATTTTAATGCTTTCGTTGCTTTGTCGCTGGCCAGGTTCTCTCAGCTTGCGGTTAGATTAGAGCTTGAGCTCCCATAAAAAACATTGCCGAGGAATAAATGGAGGGGACCCGCGAGCGTTAGCGAGTGGGGAGGAAGCCGTTTATGCCGCAGGTTACCTTATGGTTCTAGCCTGCACGCGATAGCGTGCACAAGCAATTGACCCCGGAGCTAGACTCGGAGAGCGCGGCGGCGACAACAGGCTTCGTCTGTTGCTTGCCGATGAGTTGTTCGCCGTCGCTGCGTAGAGTCGTATAGCGTAGGGAGTCAACCGCTGTATATAAATTCGCGCGCGTGCGCGTACATGCGTGATCTTTTTTTCTTTTGAGTACCATATGAGGGCACCCCGCAAAGCCTTGTGGCACAAGCGGTTCCGGGTCGTCACGGACGGGTGGACTTACCCACTTTGGACGGTCGAGTTACGCGGTTATCAAGTAAGTAGTCGCTGTTGCAAGGAGTGCCCGCGCTTAAGGGTTTCTGCTGTGAGGTCAGCTTCTGTGAGTCCGCGAGCAGTCGCCTTAATAGCGACCGCTGGCCAGCCTCTTACTGCAAATTCCGTGCATATGGTTGCGAGAATATCAAACGCTTCTTGCCGCTTCAGTTTGACTCAGCTTTTCTCTTGGTTCAGAACGAGCTCTTCATAGATTCGAGCAGGCTGTCCATTTCAGCTCGTTTTTTGGCGTAATAGCTTTCATCGGAGCTGCGGCGCAGGTGTCCGCCAAGCCCACCAAGAGCTACCAGTCCCACGACAGCCCCGAGGGCTATTCTACCAGCACAGGAAGCCGTTGAAGCTTTCACTGCCAGAGTGGAAAGAAAAGCTCCAGCACCGCCTGCCAGTCCGCCACCAATTCCCCATTTGAGGCGCGAACTCGAGACATCCTCGTCAATTGCCGCTTTCAAAGCATCTCCCTTGTAGAGACGCTGAAAAACTTCCACATCGGCGCGGCTTATGCCCTTGTCGGCATCTTTGCCGTCGAGCCCGGCAAAGGTCGTATACCCCGAACGCAAAATAGGGATGAGAGATCTGTTGTCGCTGAGAAAGTTGAGACCGCTGCCTGCATTTTTGAGCTCATTATCCGCAATGAAACCGTTCTTGTTGTCGTCGAGCGGATCAAAGTTTGCCTTCATTTTGTCGGCCAGCTGGTCCGGATGCTCAAGAAGCGCTTTGGCCTGCTTCTTGCCCAGCAATTCTCCAGCTTCGCCAGCGCCGAATTTCAAGATTGCTGCTTGCGGGAACATCATTGTCCCGGCCACACCAGCAATCGAGTTCAGGTCGCCATTTTGCACGTGCTTTCCGACTTGCTCGGCAAGTCCTTTGACGTCGACATTCTTTACTGCATCTTTGGCCTTGTCGATAACCCCGCTTTCCTGGACCTTGTCCCTGGCCTTTCCCCAGAGCCCTTTCACGTCGTCGAGAAAGCCGCTTCCCTGCCCATTGTCGTGCCCAGTGTTACGCTCGCCAATGTACCCGTCTTCAAAGCCCATGCCCTTACCCTCTCCCGGCTGCTGATTGCTGAAATCGCTCGGAGAACCTGCCCATGGTGGCCCGAACGCAGCCTGAGCCAAGTATATGAAGGAGAGACGGGCGCCGACAGTGGGGGAATTCCCCTTTCTTGCGTAATTTCCCCAGATCGAACAGTCCGGCTGGCGCATGCGCGGACGCCTCATGCCTGAAAGCGCTGGACAAATCTTGCACTGGCAGCTTCCTTGGCGGCGTCGACTATCGCTGAGTGTCCGGGGTGACTTGCCTCGACATCCTGAAGCATAGACAGAGCATCGCGGCTGTGCCCAAGGTTGGAGGCATTTATCGCCAGATCGACTATAGCGTCAACCGCCAGTTGAAAGTCGCCTGTGGAAGGGCAGCCGGAGGCTATGACTCTGGCTGCTGCCAAACGGATGAGTTCGTGGCTGTCATTGAGAGCAAAGAGCAGATAAGGCAGGCGGGGATCGTCGCAGCTGCTTACCGGATTTCCTTTCGTGTTGTTAAAAATGGCCTGCACAGTCTGATCGGCATCGAGATTCTCGTTTAAAACAGCACGCAAGCGCTTTGCTTGCGCTTCCCGGCTAGAAGTTTGATCTGCGACTGTGCCGTTCCAGATGGCGGCAACAGATGTGTCGAAATCGGCTAGAAGAGAGCCTGCTGCCTGGCGAACACCTGGCAACGGATGAGCTGAGCGCAAGGCTTCGAGGATGGCAAACATATCCGCGTGCCTGAAAATTGCCAGATTGCCTAAGAGCCCGCACAAATATTCTTCGTCTTGCTCCTCGATAGCGCGATCGAGCTCGAGATTGAGCGCCTGCACGGCTGTGGCGGCTATCTGCTCGAAGAAGGCTGCAGGCACCCCTGTTTCATCAGGTTGAGCCAGCAGA
>JAHFBI010000423.1 GCA_023250095.1 Candidatus Melainabacteria bacterium | reverse complement strand
ATAATCATGCCCAGCAAATTCTCGCCTGCGATCTTGTTGCCGGCGACCTCATTCTTCTGCAAGCAGGGGATTTGGTCTCTGCAGATTCCCGCTTGATCCACACTGCCAATTTCAAAGTCGAGCAGTCGACTCTGACTGGCGAATCAGTGCCTCTTTCCAAAACAGCCAATGCCATAGCGCAAGCACAACCTTCCCGTCCGGACATCGCCAACCTTCTTTTCGCCGGCACTACTGTTGTCTCCGGCACGGCGCGCGCTATCGTTTTTGCCACTGGCATGAACACAGAATTCGGCAAGATCGCTCACTTAACGCAGAAGGTGGCCGACGAGCCCAGCCCGCTGCAAGTTGAGATGTCCAGGGTCACCCGCCGCGTAACTCTTCTGTCCACCACGGTCGGATTCGTCATGTTCCTTCTGGCTACAACTTTGACAGGAGTCGGTCCCGGGCAGAGCTTCATTTTCGCCATGGGCATGATCGTAGCTTTCGTTCCCGAGGGCATGCTGCCCACAGTGACCCTGTCTCTGGCTATGGCCGTGCAACGCATGGCGCGCCGCCAGGCGCTGGTGAAAAAGCTTTCGGCAGTAGAGACACTAGGTTGCACAACAGTCATTTGCACCGACAAGACAGGAACCCTCACTCAAAATGAGATGACCGTCAGACATATCTGGTTGCCGGAAAGCCAGTTCCATGTCACAGGCAGCGGCTACCATCCAGACGGGAGCATTGAAAAAGAAGACGGTCGGGAGTCATCCTGCCAGCAAGGGCAGCCACAGGTCCTCCGCCCAGGGGAACAGGAAGTGAAAGAAGCTGTCCTGTCCCTGCGTGCCAGAGCCGAACAAAAGGACCCTCCGCAGGCTTCACAGAGACGGCAAGACATTCAGACAGCTCATCAAGCAGAACATCACCAGGGCAACGGCTCTCTCGACGGCGATCTCAAGACTCTGCTTACGGCTTGTTGCCTGTGCAACAATGCGCGTCTTTATCTCGACCACACAGGTGAAAGGCAGTGGCGCATCCTTGGCGATCCCACAGAAGGAGCCTTACTTGTCGTGGCGCACAAGGCAGGCATTTACCCCGACAGCGCCGCTCACAGGCACCCTCGTCTCAATGAGTTTCCTTTCGATTCATCGCGCAAACGCATGAGCACCATCCACAAAGTGAATGGCACTACAACAGCCTATGTCAAAGGCGCTCCTAGGGAAATGCTCGATCTCTGCCGTTCGATCAAGATCAAAGGAGAGGCTTATCCGCTCGAAGACCAGCTCAAAGCATCCATCAATAAGGCGCTGGACCACTACGCCTCCAACGGGCTGCGCGTCCTGGCAGTCGCTGAGCATGCCCTTCCTGGCGAGCTTTCGCCCCTGACTCAGGAAGCCGTCGAACAGGACCTTACATTCATCGGGCTTGTGGCAATGATGGATCCGCCCCGTCCGGAAGTCGCCACGGCCATGGAAAAATGCCGCAAGGCAGGAATTCGTGTGATCATGCTCACGGGCGACTACGGGCTCACTGCCGAGAACATCGCCAGGCGGGTAGGAATTATAAAGACGAACCAGTCTAGCGTCGTCTCTGGCAGTAATCTTGACTCAGTGGGCTCTGAGCAGCTCGAAGAGCTTCTTTCCGGGCAGGAAGTCATCTTTGCCCGCGTCGCCCCCGAACACAAATTGAGAATTGTCACAACACTACAGAACATGGGTCACATCGTCGCCGTCACCGGCGATGGTGTCAATGACGCCCCAGCCCTGAAGCGTGCCGACATAGGTATTGCCATGGGCAAGAAAGGCACCGATGTAGCCAGAGAAGCTTCCGATATGATTCTGCTCGATGACAATTTCGCCTCCATCGTCAATGCCATTGAAGAAGGCCGTGCCGTCTACGCCAACATTAAGAAATTCGCTGTTTATGTCTTCAACAGCAACATGGCCGAGGCTGTGCCGTTCGTTCTCATGCTTTTCTCGCGGGGAGCCATTCCCCTGCCGCTTACAGTCATGCAGGTTCTCTCGATCGATCTGGGCACGGACATGGTGCCGGCAATAGCTCTGGGAGCGGACCCGCCCGAAGCCGGTTTGATGGACCGTCCGCCCCGCTCAAGGCAGGAGCATCTCCTCAGCTTCCGCCTGCTGTCCAAAGCTCTACTCTGGTATGGGCTAATCGAGTCGCTCGCCTCCATTTCGGCTTATTTCTTTGCCAACTGGCAGAACGGCTGGCCCTCAGTGCCGCTGGCTTCTGAAGGCTCGCCGGTTTATACACTTGCAACAACCATGACCTTGTCCGGTGTGGTGGCAGCCCAGGTGGGTGCCGTGTTCTGCTGCCGCAGCGACCGAGAGAGCCTTTTCCGCCTTGGTTTTTTTACCAACAGGCTCTTGCTCTGGGGCATCGCCGTCGAGCTGTCCTTGCTTGCCTTGTTGATCTATCTTCCTTCAGCACAGCCGATCTTTCATACCACCACCCTCAACTGGAGCCAGCTGGCATTCGTTTTTGCCTGGGCGCCAGCGATTGTCCTGCTCGACGAGTTGCGCAAGCTTTACCTGCGCAGGCAGCAAAGAAAAAGGTAAGTGCTTCCCGGGCAGAGAGCGGACGCAAGATTTGCCTTTGACAAAGACCTTAGAGAAGTTACAGCCGCATGGCTCAAAAAGCCACTAAGCGCCTGCTTGTTCGGACTCCTGGACAAAACTTGCCGAGTCGATCGTGAAGTAGAACGTGCTGCCTTGCCCGAGAGTGCTCTCACACCAGATAACTCCTCCGTGCAGCTCGACTATCTTGCGGCACAGATAGAGCCCGAGCCCGGTGGAGGCGTAATAGCGACCGCTGCCGGCAGCCTGCCAGAACCGCTGGAAAAGCTTGGGCTTATCTTCTTCGGATATGCCCTTGCCGCTGTCCTGCACGCTAACCCTGGTTACATCGCCGGATTGTGTCAGCGTGACAGATATAGATCCGCCTGGCGGCGTGAATTTCAGTGAATTGTCCAGTAAGTTCTGCACGACGCGGCGTATTTCTTCCACATCGCACAAAACTGTCCGGGCAAATTCCGGCAGCCTGGCGCTGAGGTCCACCCGGCGAGCCAGGGCAAGCGGCTGAAGCTCATCGACCAGATGTGTGATCGTCTCGCTGAGATCATGCTCCACCAGACACAATTGCTTGGCGCCGCTGTCTAAGCGATATACATCCAGCAAGGTCTGCACCAGTTTGTAGAGAGCCTCGTTGCTCTGATGGATTGTCTCGAGAATGCGCGATTGCGACTCTCCGACCGCTCCAAAATCGCCTTCCATCAAGAGCTTGATTGCCCGATTAGCGGCCAGGATCGGCGTTTTCAGGTCGTGAGTCAACGTGGCAACAAAGTCCTCGCGCTGTTGCTGCAAATTCACCCTGTCGCTGGCACTGACAAAAATCGCCGCGAGCCCTCGGCAGCCCCTGACTGATCGCGTATCGGCCAGATGGCCAGGTCAAAATAGCCACTTA
>JAHFBI010000129.1 GCA_023250095.1 Candidatus Melainabacteria bacterium | reverse complement strand
GCTCCAGGTGCTGGGCGGCTCTTTCCGCGTTGATGCTCGGCAAATGGGAATTGACTCCTTCCCGTGTGGCCGTGGCAACCAGGGTGCCTAGCTCCGTTTGCTTGCCGTACTGTCCTCTTATGCCTTCCAGCGGAAAGTCGCTGGCGACGGCGGCTGAATAAGCCCGGCTGGACAGCGGGGTAAGCGATGGAACGGCTTGTCCGATGAACCGGGACAGTGTCTCGTCTGCGGCTATGCCTTTGTGAATGGGATGCACAGTCGTGAAAGATCTGTATTTGTCGGCTGCGCCATTTTTCTTGAAAGCAAGGTTCGTCTCAGCCAGCCATTTTCCTTTGCAACCGGCTTGCATGATGGGAACATCCCAGAGCGTCTCGGGATTTCTTGCCCAGAGGAGCACCGGCTCGGCATCATGTGAGTGTGCTCCGGCAATATAACTGATGCCGCGCACTTGAGTGGCAAGCTTGATGTCCTCCGAGCGCCCGAGATGTGTCAGAGCTATGACCCGGTTGACGCCCTCACCGCCTTCGGACTGCGGCTTGTTGAGATGATCGATCCAGCGCTGCCCTTCCTTTTTCGCGTTGAGATAAAGGACTTCTCCATGAGCTGTTTCGGAGAGCTCTTCTGTCGTGAGCCCGATCACGCCTACGCGTTCGAGAGCACCGTCGCGCCCTTTCATTTGCAGAATTCTGTAAGGCTTGTATATTTTTCCGGAGGGCCCGGCGAAACCTGGATAATTTACCAGTTCCATATTTGTGCCAAGTGCGGGCAACTCACGGTCAAGCTCTCTGGAAATGCGCTGGATATTGTTCACCCAGGCGCCTACATCAACGCGCCCGCGCCCGATATCGGCCACATGATTGCCGGCTATGAAAGCGTCAGGTTTGAGCAGGTTGATGCCTTTTGTCTCGACATAGCCGACGCCGGTGAAGGAAGAAGCGACATTGCCGGAATAATTGTCGCCGAGGTCGAAAAGGAAGGCTGTGCGGTTGGCGGCTGCCGACCGGGCTCTCAGCGTGCTTACTTCCGTTGCTAGCTGGCTCAGCGTGCCTCGCTCCCCGACAAGGGAGCTGTGCAGGTCGTTGAAGTGCAAAAGGGTGACCCGGCTGACGTCCGCGTCGCCTTTGAGGCGCGCTGCGGCATAGCCCACTATGTCCCTGGCATTGCCTGCTGCCGTGATCGAGGCTCCCAGAGCCCCGCCCACACCCGCACCAAAGGCGCAATTGAAAGCCACTTCCTTGCCGGCGTCTGCCCAGCCTTGTCCTGTGTCAAGCTGATTTCTGTGATTGTAGAGGCTGTGGGGAACGCTCCACGCGAAGCCGCCTGCTGCACCGCCGCCGATACCACGCACTGTGTAGGAGAGCAATCTGTCGGCAAGGGAGCTTTCTATGGCTTTGCGCCCTGTAAGCTCGGCCATTTCGACTCCGATATCGGCGCCGAGATAACGCATGCCCAGCGCAGAGGCGAATGCGCGTCCGACCCGGGCGTCTGCCAGTGAGCCGGCAACCCCGGCAAAACCGTCGACGACGCCCCAGGCGAAGTCAGCAGTCGAAGTTGTACGATCGCTCTTCGAAAGAAGCAGTGTCTCCAGAGCGCCTTTGGCCAGCACTCTGGCGGAACCGGAGATGACCCCGGTGCCGGCAACGCGAGCCAGCCCGCCTGAGGGAACTCGCTCAAGGAGAGCCCAGGCGGCGCAACCGGCGATACCGGCGGCCATCGTGCCGCTGAATTCAGCTGCCGCTTGTCTCAAGCGCACAGAAGTGGAAGCGGGCTCTTTTGCTGAAGATTTGGATGAACTGGCTGGAAGGCCCGGGGCGTCTGCCTCGGCGACGGCTGAAAGCAAAGTGCTGTGCACGCTTTCTTGCAATGGCTTGAGACCATTGTCCTGTTTTATTGCTTCTGCGGAGTCCATCGATACTGTACCTGGCAGCTGGAAGTTACTTTAGCCAAAAGAACAGCCTCAACCAATGGTGAGTATACGTAGAGAATTACTTGTGCTGGCTGTTGCCTGTGGACCCCTGCTTCTGTAAGATCGATGTTTCGGAGCGTTGAACCCGCCGGTTGTAATTGACTGGTACATGAGCCAAGAAGTTAACGTTGTCACCGGAGCCTTCGGCTACACGGGAAGATATATAACCAGGCGGCTTCTGGATTTGGGCAGACCGGTGCGGACGCTCATAAGCCATTCCCACCTGCATAATCCCTTTGGCTCCCAGGTGTCGGTGGCGCGACTGGATTTCAGCAGCCGGGAGCGCCTGCAAGAGGGGCTTTGCGGGGCGACGACTCTCTATAACACTTACTGGGTGCGTTTCTGTCGTGGTGAAGTCACTTTCGAGCTGGCCGTGGACAACACTCGGCTTCTGCTGGAAGCAGCACTTGCAGCCGGTGTTCGCCGAATTGTGCATATTAGCGTCACCAATCCTTCGCACTCTTCTGCTTTGCCTTATTTTCGTGGCAAAGCAGAAGTCGAAGATGTAATCAAGCGCTCAGGGTTGTCCTATGCGATATTGCGCCCAGCTTTGATATTCGGGCAGGGGGATATCCTCATTAACAATATTGCCTGGCTGTTGCGTCGCTTCCCGCTTTTCCTTCTGCCAGGCACAGGCAGCTATCGCCTGCAACCTATTTTCGCGCCGGAGCTGGCTGACATTGCTGTTCGTGCTGCCGACCGTCAGGACGATTTTGTTGCTGACGCTCTGGGTCCGGATGTTTACACTTTCGAAGAGATGGTGCGCCTGACAGGGCAGGCAGTCGGCAGTCGCTGCCTTATCCTTCCGGCACCCCGGAGGCTGGCTCTTTTTTGCTGCCGACTTCTGGGAGCTGTGCTCAAAGACGTTATTTTGACTAGCGATGAAATTGAAGGACTTAGCTGCGAGCTCCTTGTGTCCGACGGTGCTATCGAGGGAGTTACCCGCCTGAGCGACTGGCTCAGGGAAAATGGCGCCGATCTTGGCGTCCACTATGCATCCGAGCTCTTCCGCCATTTTGAAGAAAGAGAGGGATGACTGGCAGGCGGGTAGCGGAATTTGCTTCTTTTGTGTTTTTGAATTCGCAAAAATGACAGTGAGCAAGTCTGCAATTGTTCACTGAGCTCTCTTCGAGTCAGAAGCGTGATGAGTTTCGTATTCCCCCCACTGACAGGGGCGACGGTCTGTGAGAACATCTTTTGACAGGGCACTGGGATATGGCATCATGGAAAGCTCCTACCTGGATCTGCCGCACCGTCTGTCTTCAAAGGACAGCTCACATGCAGACCTTTCGTTAATTTCTTTGCTTGGCGGAAGTGTCAGTGAAAGCCGGCTGAAGGACAAGACATCTTATGATGGGATGTCCGCTCAAGAGGAACTTTTGCTTGCCGGGGCAGTGATTGGCTCAGCGGCTATTTTCCTGTCATCCAGAGGCAGAGCCAGAGGGCTGTCGGCAGAGATTATCCAGGATAGCCGGTTGTCGCCCCAGATTGGGCGCTTTTTTGCTCAGGCTGAAAAACAAGAAATGAAAGGCCTTTTTGCCAGCATGAAGGAAGAAGCCGCAGTGTCAGGGCAGGGGATGAGCCCGGAAGCTGCCGGGGGGGCGGTGAAATTTCCTCTCAATAATTCCTCATTTGCGCCAGGGAGTTTTGCCAGGAGCCCCGAAGACGAGGCGAAATATCTAGCTGCCGATGCGGCAAAGAAAGTAGCCCAGGCTGCGCAAGATCTAGACGTGGCAGTAAGAGACAAGGCCCTTATGGTTATGAGAGAGCTTAAGGACAGTGCCACAGTGCTGAAGAACCCTGTCACCGGGGCCGAGCTTAACGGCAATGAACATCTGTATGCAACTTATATGGATGCCCTGCCCAGAAAGACCATGCCTGAGTTTGCCGAATACGGCAATCTTGCGCCGGGTGTTTATCGCCTCAGTTTCGCTGACTTCAAGAGACAGTTCGGTTACAACACAAGACGGCAAGAGCTTCTGTCCAAGTTTGAGCCCGTATTGCAGAACCTCAGCCAGGCGGGAGTGAAGGAAGTGCACGTAGGCGGCAGTTTCGTCACTAAAAAGAGCATGCCGAAGGATATCGATTTCCTCTGGAACAAGCATGAGTCTGTCTTTGATCGCCAGTTCTTGCAGAGTGTGGATCGCGGGATTTTGCTGCAGCATGATTCTGCCTGGCTCAAGCAAGAAGGGCTGCAAATGATGGTTGATCCACCGCCGGGAGGCACTTACAAAGGAATGCAATATTTCTTTGCTCACGGTCGGGCGGAGTGGGAAGGCAGAATTCGAGGCGCCTGGCGCCTGACAGGGGCAACAATTCCTAAAGGACTGGTTGAGCTGGACCTGACCACACTGCCTAAACAATGGCTGAAAGAGGCAGCAAAACTGGCAGCCTGAACGGCTGTTGCGCCCATAGGCATGTCAGTCGACACTCAGGCTGGCATATCTAACACGGCGAGCAAGGGCATCTTCCATTTCCGCATCGGTCAGGTCGCTGGACAGAAAGGGCACGCCGAAGGCGGTTTCAAAACCACGTCGAAAAATGTCGTTCAGCTCAAGGAAGTCGATTGAACGGCCGGCAATCTCGAAGAGATTAGCATGACGCCTGCTCTCAGGATTAACGGGGGCGTTGAGAATATCTGACATCAGGGACTGATCTTGATCAAGCAGAAGAGAGCCGTGCTGCAGAACAGCCGAGCGGCGGCGCAACTGAGCGCTGCCGCAAATCTTTGTTCCCTGATAATGAAGATCGCTGCCTGTAGTGGAGAGGAAGCAGTCCTGAAGCTGGCGGTAAGCGGCATGAGCATTGCCCATTTCCACATCCAGGGAAAGAAGAGCCAGAGCTTCTTTAAGCCCGGCTGAGATTTCTTTGTAAGCTTTAAGAACGCTTGTGCTCAAGGAACCTTGCCCGGCTGGCTGTGCTGGGAAAGGCTGGCAAGTGTCTTTCGACTTACCTGGCTCAGTATCCTCCAGGGTGTTGCCCACTGTGCTGCCGACAAAGGAGTATGTCAGGTCATTCAAGTGCAGCACGGCACGCCCGCCGGTAGGGCGTCTCACCACGTCCATCCCTCGATTTCTGATTGAAGCCACCAGATGCTCGGGGAATTCCTGGCTCAGACCAATTGAGACCGCTGGCGGAGAAAAGCCGTAGAGCCTGAGAGTAGGGGGTACGCGCCCGGCAAGATGTGCTTCGAGAATCGCTTCGTCCAGGGCCATGTTGAGGGCGGCGTCTGCAAGCGAGTATTTGATGAAACGCCAGGACAAAGTCAGGCTCCAATCCGCGCCCGGATGACCTTCGGCACAGCCTGCGGGGTGTCGCTATAAAGGATAGCCTGATTGAATTTGCTGGCGGCGACAACTGCATCCTTCTCCGAATCGGCATGGATTGTGGCGACAGGCTGACCGCCTTCGATGCGGCTGCCGATCTTGCCTTTGAGGACGATGCCTACTGCCATGTTTATTGGATCACCCTTCTTCTCTCGCCCTGCTCCCATGAGTTTGCACGCCTCAGCGATGAGACGCCCGTTCAAATTCTTTATCCACTTGTCCCCTGTGCCCGGAGCTTTGACGTCAATCTTGAATTTAGACTGCGGCATGATTTCGGGTCTCTCGATAACAGACGGGTCGCCTCCTTGAGCGGCCACGAGATCGCGAAACTTTGAAAGAGCCTGTCCGTTGGCAAGCACCTCTGTCAGGGTTCTGCGAGCGCAGGCATCGTCCTCAGTCAGTCCTGCCGTTACAAGCGCCAGAGAGCCCAGCGACAGACACAGCTCCTTGAGGTCTGAGGGACCTCGTCCGGAGAGTGTCTCTATTGCTTCCATGACTTCGAGTGTGTGCCCGACTGCATTGCCGAGCGGCTGCTCCATATCGGTGACGACGGCGCTCACGGGGCGTTTCAAACGTTTGCCTACTTCCACCATTGTTGCAGCCAGCTGCGCTGCCCGTTCTTCCGTTTCCATAATGGCACCGCTGCCGCATTTTACATCCAGGACGATCAAATTGGCTCCCGAGGCGATCTTTTTAGACATCACCGAGGCGGCAATCAAGGGAATCGATTCGACAGTGCCTGTCACGTCGCGCAGGGCATAAATCTTTCCGTCGGCAGGAGCCAGCTCCTTTGTTTGCCCGCCAATGGCCTGTCCAATTTCTTTGACTTGCTTGATGAATTGCTCGATTGTGAGGTCGCAACGAAAGCCGGGAATTGCTTCCAATTTATCGATAGTGCCACCTGTATGACCGAGTCCGCGCCCGGAGAGTTTAGCCATAGGGATACCGGCGGCAGAGAGCATCGGCACGAAGACAAGTGTCGTCTTGTCGCCGACGCCGCCGGTGCTGTGCTTGTCGCCGACGATAGGGCCGATGGCGCTCAAATCCAGAAGATCTCCCGAGCGCGCCATGGCGTCCGTGAGCCAGGCGGTTTCGTCCAGGGTCATCCCTTGCCAGCACACTGCCATCAGCCAGGCTGCAAGCTGATAATCCTCGATGCTTCCATCCATCAGTCCCTTGATGATGAAGTCGATTTCTTCTTTTGCATGGGCCTTGCCGGCTCGTTTTTGAAGGATCAGATCAACCATTGCCACGGTGCTTTTCTCCGGTGTGGTCGGTGAGGACTCAGAGATTCTACATTCTTAAATCAGATAAGATGGCAGGCTGTACCGCTTGACAAGGTCTATGGAAATATGATTTATAAGTTATTGGGAGTGGTGCCGCGTGAAGCTTACCAAGAAGTTGTTCAGGCCCCTCCCTCTTTTATTGGCTTGTTTTACGCCTGGGCGGCAGTCTTCAGTCTGAAGGATGCCGGCGGTTAACGGCAGGCAAAAATCAGCTCAGGTTATTGCGGAGCTTTTGCTTGCCGGCGTTTTGCTGTATCCTGAAAACCATTTTTCTTAACCAGGGTCAAAGACGCCATGCAAGTTCTTTCCGCTCACCCCAGGCAGAAGACGGGTTTTTCTGCCTGCGAGCCTCTGCCATGCCGGTTGGGACAGATTTCTTTCATGAACAGCTTGCCTGTTGTTTTGCCGATCGAAAGAGGGTATGTGCCCTTGGACGCCGAGGTGGTTCTGGCAAGCCCGGCGCGTTTGAACGCTTTGTTTGCTCAGGGGGCTCTGGATATAGGCGCCATGAGCTCTTTCTATTATCTGAGCCAGGACAACCTGACACTTGTGCCCGGGCTTTCCATTTCTTGCCTGGGACCTGTCGGGAGCGTCCTCTTCTTTGCCAGGGTAAGCCCGCCGGAGTTGTCCGGCAAGAAGATTCTTGTTTCTAGCCAGTCTGCCACATCGGTTAACTTGCTCAAGATTCTTTTGCTGGAACATTATGGTGTGGAGCCGCTTTTTATTGCTTGCGACGAGCCGGACCTCGTGCTTGCCGATGTGTCTGGCGCTCTCATCATCGGCGATCGGGCTCTTGGACTGGATGAAGTATGGGAAGGCAGGTTCTATCGCCAGGATCTCGGGCAATGGTGGCATGAAACATACGACCTGCCCATGGTCTTCGGGCTCTGGGCGGCACGATCTGAGTGGGTGGAGGGCAACCCGGAGAAATTCGAGGAAATTTCCGCAGCGCTTGTCCTGGCCAAAAAGCTTGGACTGTCTGAGCTCTTTGCCTCCGTCCTGTCCGAGTCCGGCAGGCGCAGCGGGCTGAGCCAATCGCGGCTTGAAGGCTATTTCCGCGGTCAGCTCAATTTCGAGCTCAGTCAGGGGCATTTTTCTGGGCTGTCTCTGTACAGGAGCCTCTGCGCTAAATACAATCTTTTTGGTTCTTGACTGGCCGGGTAGCTGCAGGCAAACCTCTAAATTGTCCGGCGTGCGCTAGCATGTAATTCATGCCGGTCAGAAAGTTTATGGATGCAAGCGAAAACGGGCACAAAAATCGTGTCCGTCCTGAGGCTTGTGATAGCCCGTGGCTCAAAGCGCGATTGATAGATCCCTTCTCTTGCGCCGGTGGGCGACGCAGGAGAAAGACGACAGGCAGCATCAGGCATTTTGCAGCCGCATTTTTGCCGGTTCCGATTTTATCGGCTCTTACATCTTTTCTTGTCCCCCTGGCGGGGCTGCCCATGCCCGTCTTCGCGCCAGGAGCCAGGGAGGCTATGTCCTGTCGCTATGGTGAGCTGAGTGCTGGCGGATCTCCTTCTGCAGGAAGGCAGGGGCTCATGCCGGCGGAGACAGCAGACCCGCAAAAGAGCCCGCAAAAAGATATTCCTTGGTCCACTCCCTCAGACAGACAGACAGGAGGGCTCCTGCTTTTGCACAAGGGAAAAGGCAGCAAAAACACCCGGTTGAGCAGCCACGGGCGCTCAAGAAGAAACTGTCAGGCAAACTCGCTGGATGGCTTGCTGTCCGATGGGCGGGCAATATTTGAGAGCGGGGACTGGCAGCGGGCGCTTAAGGTGTTTTCTTACGCCGAAAGCCAATTTCCAGGCAGCGCTTTGCCTCTGGTCGAGAAAGGCCGCCTGGCACACATGCAAAACAAAAACGAGGAAGCCTTTAAATTGCTTGGGCAAGCACAGGCAATAGATAGCCGCTGCGCGCCTCTGCACAATTTGCTGGGGAAACTTTATCTCGATGACGGCGACAGGCAAAATGCCCTCAGCGAGTTTAAGGTGGCACTGGCTGCAGATCCGTCATTTGCCGAGAGCCAATGCCTCCTTGCAGAGGTACTCCTGTCGGAGGGTGATATCGAGGGAGCCCGGCAAGGATATGCCCGGTTAATCAAGCTGGATCCTTCAAACGTCAGGGCTTGTCTCTTTCTGGCAGAAGATCTCGAGAGACAGGGGCGGCTGAAGGAGGCTGTGGGACTTTGCCGTCAGGCAATGGCTCTGAATCCGCACAGCCGGCAGCTGCCTCTGGAACTCGGTCTTTTATATGCAGAAATCGGCAGCCGTATGGAGTCCATTGCCTGTCTGAAAAAAGCCCGCGATCTCGATCCTCGGGATGCGCAACCATTCGAGGCGCTTGCCACCGTATACGGTGCGTCGGGCGATTTTGCCAGCTCTCTGGACAACGCTTCCAGCTGGTTGGCTCTGGAGCCGGAAAACCTGAATGCCCTTTATATGGTCGGCTGGTACTCCTTTGCCACGGGAGAACTCTTCCAGGCGAAAGAGTGCTTTGCCAGAGGCATAGATATCGCGCCTGACAATCCGGAGTTTCATAACGCACTGGGGATGGTGCTTCATGATCTAAAGAAGGACGAGGATGCCGAGAAGCAATGGCGCTTAGTACTGGCACTTGCTCCCGGGCATATGCCAGCGGCCATGAATATGATTGTCCTTTATCTGAATTCAGGCAAGGAAAGCGCTGCCTACGAGCTGGCCAGAAGGATCGAGAGAGATGGCTCCCAGTCAGCCGACGAGCTGGCCCTGATTTGCCTTACAGCTCTCTCCAGCGACCACGCCGATCTCGCTGGAAATTATGCTCAACGAGCCCTGTTAGCCGATTCCTCCAACGGGCTAGCTCATATTGCCTTGGGCTCGTGCCTGCTCAAACGGAGCGAAAATGCAGACGGTATCAGGGAGCTGCGCAAAGCTGTCGAGCTGTGTCCGAAGAGTTCCTACGCGCTTCTGGCGCTTGCCGAGGCTCTTCTTAACACGGGCTCTTACGCAGAGTCCTCCGAGCTGGCGCAGCAAGCCTTGCAAATTGCCTCTTCCAATCTGAAGGCCAAGCGGATACTTGGACTTTCTTTGTCCCGGCTGGGCAACTGGGATGGCTCCATTTTCTTTCTCAAGGAATGCGCCATGCGCAGCCCGAAAGATCTGACGTTGCGCATGGAGCTGGCCGAAGCTTTGGAGAAAAGAGGCGATCTCGACGGGGCTAAAGACGTCTTGCTGGCGGCCCACAAGCTCTCACCAGAGGCTCTACCGCAGGCTCTGGCTCTTGCTCGACTGTCTGAGCGCGCCGGTCAGTTTGCCCAAGCGCAAGAGTATGCCGAGCAAGCTCTGACCCTTTCACCGGATAACATGGAAGCTCTTGCAGTCCTGGCGTCAGCTCTTTATGGCCGGCATAAATGGCAGGAATGTTTGAGTGTTTGCAATAGTCTCATGGAACGCCACAGACAGGATTTTCTCGCCAACTTGCTTGCTGCCCGATGCCTCAACCGGACTGGCAATTTCCGTGAGGCTGCGCGCCATTTCGAGATCTGCCTTGCGACCCCTGGTGCCTGCCTGCCAGCTGCCGATATGTTGGCGGCTGCTCTGGCACTTGAGCGCACCGGTCAAGCCGGCAAAGCGTTGAAAGTTCTCGAATCAGTGAAAGCTGTGCATCCGGAAGCGGACTCCTCGATGCGGGCCGCTTGCGACACAGCGCTTGCCCGGTTGACAAGGCACCTTCGCAAGTCGGCGTTGCCGCAAGCGGTTCGTTCTCAGGCGCAGCTGACTTCAGGGTCGGTCGAAGACCAGAGGGGAGAGGAGAGAGAGGCTATGAGCTGACGGACTTCGGCGATATCTTCGTCTTCGTTGCCAAGCTGTTTTTGCTGGATGGCTATATAACGCTCAAGAAGCTGAGTCGCGTCGGCGTTGTTGTCTAGCGCGCACTGGATAAAGCCGAGATTGTAGAGAAAGGGCGCCAGGACAGGATCTTCCAGCCCGGAAACTTTCTCCTGGATGGTGAGGGCTTTGCGGTACAGACGCTGAGCCTTCAGATAGTCCCCCTTCTCTTCGTAGGCTTCGCCCAATGTAAGTAATTCAGATGCGGTTTTCATCGGGACCTCCTCATGTGATCTTTTCGATCACGTTGTGAGACCGGCGGAATTGCGCCGGCCACTGCTTGCACAAGAGACATCGTCACAAGACAACAGCAACGCCAGACTTGCAAAATTGCAAGCTTGACCGGCACGTCGAAGACTGCCCCCGGAGGAGCCATCACCAGGCTCTTTCACGGGTCGCTCATCGATTGCGACAACAGCAAATTGATTTAGTGCTGCTTATGATAAGCCCGGTCTAACCCGATTGGCAAGACTGAATAACCGATGCAGATCAGATAGCAAAAAAATATACTGGCGACCAGAAACCGCGGCAGCAGACACTTCGCTCGGATTGCCTCTGCAAAAATGGCGCCAAACTTTAATCAAAACAGTCCTTGACCGCAAGCGATTTATATACATATATCCCTGTGCTCTCAATATCCGGCATATGTTTTGTGCCGAGTGAGCCTTTCTTCAGTGCCTGAGACAGAGGTAGCCAAGCCTAAGCGGATCTTGCAAGTCAGTCAGCGACGGCGTTCTGGCGCTGCTCGAGAAGCTCGGCTTTTTGCTTCTGACCAATGTCTTTCAAGAAACGAGCATAATCTTGCACAAGAGCCCTCGAGTCTTTCGTCAGCTGTGTCTTCTGGATAATTTTCAGCGAGTCATCCTTTAATATCTTTTCTTGCTGGTTTGCCCCCCCCGTGGAGCTCGAGTTTCCGGTTGTCCGGGCTCGTCTTGAGTTCAGCCACTGGATCTCATCTTTCGACCAGGCTGTCAGCAAGTCATATTCGCCAAAAGCTTTTTTGCGGATGTCGAGAGCCTGGGCGAAGGACTCGGAAGCAGCCTTTTCCTTGCCAAGATGTGCATCCACCCAGCCGGCAAAGGAGAGCTCTTCGGCACGGGTAAAAGCTGTCTTGCCGCGTCTGTGTTTCTGGAAAACATTGGCTCTGTCCAGAAGCTCGCTTGCTTCCTGCCACTTTCCCTCTCTGGCGAGTATTGAAGAAAGTCGGAAGAGCAAATCGCCCTCGTCGGCTGCAGCTATCACTTTGTCCGGGTGCGACAGGGATTCGGCCGGCAGGTCTCGCCAGTAATCAGTCAGAGCGTCGAGTACCTTTTCAAGTAGTTTCTCGGCTTCGTTGTACTTGCCAGCATCACAAAACATACGCACAGGATCCCCTTGTCCTGACGCGTCTAGCTGTCTGTCCCGTCCCTGGCTATCTTTGAGAAGGGCTTTGATCAGCTGCCTCGATTCAGTTTCTCTCTTTGCTTCAGCCTCGGCGTATAGAAGTGCGCCGGATTGAAATTTCTTCTTCGGCTCATCGTTTTGTGATTTTTTGCCCCATTTTTGCACGGCCTGAGCCCAGGAAAGTTGTCCCTGCGTGCGCCGAGGGGCTCGAGTCAAATGATTGAAATAAGCAAGTCCAAGAACCAGGCACAGGCCGTAAAGGGCAAGCAGGCTCAAGACACTGAAGCGCAATATCTAATCTCCCTGAGCTCTTTGATTATCGCAAAGGAGGACGTTTGACGAGCGGCAAGAGTCGATCATTGGCGCTCGTCGATCTTGCCGGGTGAGGCTTGCGGTAAGGCATGCCCGGGGAGGCTTTTCGTGTCGCCGGCGGGATTTGAGGGAGGGATATCTGGATCGAAGGGTTTTTCCGTTGCTTTGATGATTTTCTCTTTGAATGTCCAGGCCTCGGCAAACTTGCCCTGTCGCTTATAGAGGTCAGTGAGATAGGCAAGCGTTTTGAGCAAGCGGGGATCGTCCTTGCTCAGCACCAGTTCTTGCATTGCCAGTTTGAGCGTGCTTAGCCCCGGCGGCTGCAGATCTGTGAAAGCAAGAAGCAAGAGCGCTGAGACCGGGGTGGCGACAATGAGAGATGCCACAAGTAAGGGTTTTCTATAGTCAGGCGTGCTGGACGGTCCGGCTCTGGGCCGGAAATCCTCTGGGTTTCGCGCTGCTACTGCCCGGCTCATCCATTCTTCTTCGGTCACTTCCTCAAGCAAGCTGAGATCGTGGCGGAACTCGCCGGCAGATTGATAGCGGTCGTCGGGTTTTTTCTGAAGGGCGCGGCTCAATATGGATTCAAGCTGAAGGACATGGTCAGCAGCCGGCTCGACCTGAGAAAGTCTGGGAGGCGGCTCGCTCACTTGTCTGGACATGGTTTCAAAGGCATTGTCCGAGTAAAAAGGCGCTCTGCCGGTCAAACATTCGAAAAGCAAACAGCCTACTGCATATATGTCTGATCGCCCGTCGAGTTTCTGCCCGTTACATTGCTCTGGGCTCATGTATTGTGGGCTGCCCAGACTTTCGCCCTTGGAAGTGAGCTTTTGCAAGGTTTCTTTCTCACCAAAAGTCTTGGCGATGCCGAAGTCGACCAGTTTGACCAGGTCGGTCTCTTCTATGATCATGATATTGCTCG
>JAHFBI010000422.1 GCA_023250095.1 Candidatus Melainabacteria bacterium | reverse complement strand
GGACATAACTAATGCCGCACTGTTTTTTGCACAATAATGAGATTTTCGACTGTGCAATTATGCATTGACAGCTATCTTGTGCTCTGCCGCGCCCAAATCTGCCATGCCAGCTCCCGGCATCATCTTGAAGCAACGAGCTGTGCAACGTCCACCTCAAAAAGACGTGCTCTTCGGCTATGACCGGGGACTCGGCATGAAACGATGCCCCTGGTGGCAGCGCACACAGCTTGCCTGGACCATCTCACCCTTCAAAATCGACTTGTGATCAGGCGATAGCTCGCTTCCCTGACCGCCGTGACAGACGGTGCAACCAAATTTCTCTGCCGGGTGGCGCTTAAAGATATTCTCGTAATCAGGATGGGTTCGAAATACGAGCTTTTCGGCGCCGGCAAACAGCGGATCTTCAATTCCCAGGTGGCAGGTCGTGCAACGGTCTGTTCTTGCCCCATTTTCTTGCGGTACCTTAATGTATGTGGGAGCAATCGGGCGCACTTCCACTTTGAGAATACGATCTTCGAGCGCGACAAGGGAGAGCATATCTGCGCTGAGCTTCCTTCTTATTTCAGCAAGTTTGCCGGCAGCTGCCTTTTGATCACCTTGATACTGCTCTTGCAGCCAGGATTCGATCTCAGGCAAGTGCTGGAAAAACTCCTGCTGGTTCATTGGCGTGTCGCGCCCGGATGTTATGCCAGAATTACCCGCACTCCCGGCTATCTTCTCCTGCAAGCTCCTGGCTTGATCGCGCAGCTGTCCCAACTGCAGCTCTTTAAACTGGCGCTGGGTCATTCGCCATGGTTGCAGCTCGTCATAGGACACCTTCAGAACAAGCAAGAGCACAAGGAATAAGAGCACCTTGCGCGCGGCACTCATACTGCGTTTTCCCTGCTTATCCGGAGGTTTTTCCTGCACTTTCGACCCTCTTTCGGCGCCAACCTGAGTCAGGCGTGAGCCTTGTTCTGCTTCTTGCTCCGCTCGTTGAGAATGCGCACAAAAGACCGGCTTAGAATCTCCTCGGCGGTCAGTCCTGTCTCGCGTACCTCATCTTCGGTGACAGCACCGCAGTTGAGCGCTCGCAAGAAATAATTGAGCAGCCCCTGCCCGGTAGCCGCGTCGTCGAACACTTCACCGACGAGAGTAGCCTGGGCAGCTTTCTCCATGAAAGTGCGCAAACGCAAAGATGCTGCGTCGGCACCTGCCCGGAAAAAAGTATAAAGCGCAGCATAACGCACTGGCAACTGAGCCGGATGGAGATCCCAGCCCTGATAATAGCCGTTCATCAAAGAGTGGTGGATATGGTCGAAGCTCAGTTTCCAGGCACGATGCACGACCGCCATATTATCCATCTGCTGCTCGTAACTGAGCGGTGGGCCGTCCTTGGTCTGCCGATGCGGCCCAACCGGCATGACATTTGTTGCCCCGTCGGAAAGCCAGATACCTGTGCCGCCCAGAGAAACTTTCAGGGCGTGGCGGGCAAAGTCGCAAGCCGGGTGATCCATGTGCTGGTAGGCTGCTGTGATATTGCAAGAAGCCGTATAGTCGTAAGTCCCAAAGTGCGCCGCCACACAACGTCCACGCGAGGCTTTCACAAGCGCAGGGATAGGGCAATAACCGTTGCTGTCAATAATCGTTTGAGTCTGCTCGATCATCAGCTCGAGCTTCAAACTGCCGGGACTGAGATTCAGCTTAGCCTCCAGAAGAACAAGCAAGTCCACAAAGGCTTCCACCTGTTCGGGAATCACTACTTTGGGCAGGGTGACGACAAAATTCTCTGGCAGAACGCCCTCGCTTTTGCCGACAAGGGCAGTGAGGAAAATATCCAGCGTGCGGCAAGCTCTTGCTCTAAGCTCCTCATTAAAGGGCTTGATGCGGATGCCGATAAAAGGCGGCAATGTCCTGCTCTTGAGCCCGATAGCCACTTCTTCGGCAACCAGAGCCGCATGCCCGTCTTCTTCGTCGTCCGGGCGGTTGCCGTAACCATCTTCAAAATCGATGCGAAAATCTTCCACCGCCTCGCGCTTGAGTTTCTCTTTCACACGTGAGTGGACCTGATAGGCAAGATATGCTGCCGGCTGAACCTGACGCACCGCCTCGGGGTTCTCTTTGAGGGCATTTGTCAGCTGACATATCTTCTCCTGAGCCAGAGGCAGCCTTTCGTGCCCGGGCATGCCCAATGCTCTTGCCATCACTACAAAGTCAGGGGCATACTCTGCAAAGGATCTAACTGCCAGCTGCCCCAGCTTCTCAGCAGAATCCGCCTTGAAGATCTGTGCACCGCCATAAACTGTATGCACCGGCTGCCTGGACAGGCTTTCGCCAGGATAAAGCTTGTTGAATTCCAGATTGGCCTTTTGCAGGCGGGAAAAAACTTTGTCGATCTGCTCTTCGGTCAGTGAGAGTTTCATTTTTCCTCTTGAAATGGACAGGTCCTGAAGCGGATCATGGTCGAACGAGAAAGTCCACAGCTTTAACTCTGGAGAAACAGACTTTGCTAAGAATAGCTGGCACAGGCAAGTTTCATTTCTCTTGTTATCCTGGAAGGCTCCTTGTCCTTGCCTAGTGCTTGAAGGCTGGCGGAAGCTTCTTCCTTCTCATGCTGCCCTTCAGCTCCCCCGGTAAGTAGAATAGCCGAAAGGGCTGAGGAGCAGGGGAATGTGGTAATGCTCCGCCAGGGTAACAAGCTCAAAAGTAACGTCAACACAAGGATAGAAGCTGGCAAGCCCGTTTGCCTGGAAATATCCGCCTGTCTGAAAGCGCAAGCGATATGTGCCGGCGCACAGCTTGTAATCGCCAGGCAAGAGATCA
Source organism: Candidatus Melainabacteria bacterium (assembly GCA_023250095.1). Lineage (GTDB taxonomy): Bacteria > Cyanobacteriota > Vampirovibrionia > Obscuribacterales > Obscuribacteraceae > JAHFBI01. The sequence goes on along the minus strand of JAHFBI010000422.1, from coordinate 670 downwards.
GCCACTCGCCCGTCGAAGTTAGTAGTGCCGCTGGCAAGAGCCTGCCAGTTGTCTGCAATCAAGATTGAGAGCTCGACAGCCACACCGGCAGCAGGGCAACCGCGGCTGGTATCAAGAACATGAGTTGTGATCGGGCTTACTTGCATGGTTTCTCCAGTTCGATGCAGGTGATTTTGCGCTGTTCCTGCCCAGCAATTGCTAATTCTTCAGCGCTTTCGTTATGAAGGCGTGTGTTCAAAATGGAACACATTTCCGCTGCTTCTCATTCACATTGTAATCTGTTGGGCCCGCCCAACATTCCGACGGATGCAGGTGATTTCGGTTCCCAAAAGGATTTTGGCAGGCTCCAAAAGGGGGCACGCTTTCGAAGACTCGCCCTGTTCAAATTCGACTTGAGCGGGATTACGCCGATCAAAGCTGCTTGGCTCATACCTCGTGACACCGCCCGTCAAATTCAAGCGGACACAATTTCTCCCTATGATGGGGCTCGCGCAATAGGGAACCTGGCAAACGACTTTCAGCCTCTGTTCCCAGCCATGGAGATATTCATTGGTTTGTGGAGCGAATAGAACGATAACCCGCAATATCGTGCCGACATTGCGCCTGACTGGACAATGTAAAGCAGCCGAGTTGTCGCCGCAGCCGTACTTTGCAGACTACCGCCAGAAAT
>JAHFBI010000421.1 GCA_023250095.1 Candidatus Melainabacteria bacterium | reverse complement strand
AAAACCTCCTTCCAGGAAGTTCCTTGCAAACGCTCGTGGAGCACCTTATAGCCCCCGGCAAAGTGCTCGTCACGCAGGCTCCCGACCACGAGAAATTCTTCCTCGCCCGAGAAACGGCGAAAGGCAATAACACGATTCTGATTGTGAACGTGAACGACTTCAATGGAATGTGATCGCAACCCTCTGTGATGCAAGCGCAAAGTGATAATGTCCTGATAGAAGCGAAAAAGCCGGCCGCCCTCACCTTTGCGCTCGGCATCGAGATCCACACGATTGCTCATAAATGAGTTGTAAACAAACGGCTTATGCGCCCCTACTTCCTCGCCAAAAAGAAACAGGGGTGTGCCGGCCGACAGGACAGACATGCCGAATGCAAAACGGCAACGAGCCTCGGCAAACTGGCGCGTCAATCCCACCAGTGGTGCACAATTGACAGCGGCAAGAAGGGTTCGCATCGATCCAGCCGCGTTGCCGGCCTCGTCGTGGGACATGTGATAAACGACTTTCTTGTGCCCTGAATATGAAAGAGCACCGGCAAAATAATCCAGGTTAAGCGGTCTGTCATCGCCATAACCGGCACTCAGAATCAGCTTGGCAAAATCCGGGCCAGAAGGGCGGTTTCCGACAAGATGATGGTGAAAGTCCGCGTACCAGGCAGCATCGAAACCAATCCCACCGCTCTTTTGCGCCTCAACGAGCTTGGACCAGCCCGAATGATCTTCGGCTATCAACATAACAGAAGGTTTAATCAACTTGAGGGTTCGCGTCCACTCCCTGAGAAACTTGCTGCCATAGAGATTGGCCTCTGGCACAGGATGCCCATCACCATGCCTTCGGTTGTCCCGATGGATGGCGTTGGTGAGATCGACCCGGAATCCGTCTACATGAAATTCTTCAGCTAAGGTCACAGCGCTGCTGATAAACAGCTGCCGGACCATTTCTTCGCTGTAGCGAGGCGCCCAGCCCGACGACCCGTTATCCACATAGCCAAAATCCGCCGCACTCTCCTGGCAGCCATCGGCATCCCACCAGTAGTAAATATTGTGCTCAGGCAAATCGGAGTCGTAGGCCCATTCCACTCGTTCCGGATTGTGATCATAATGGTTGTACACCACATCCAGTATCACAGCAATTCCCCGCCGGTGGCACTCCCGAACAAAGTGCTTCAGCTGTCCCGGACCGCCAGCACTGTATTCAATAGCAAAATAATGAGAGGTCCCATAGCCCCAGCCAATCGATCCGTCAAATTCCTCAACCGGCAGAAGCTCGACTGCATTTACTCCGAGATCAACAAGGTACTCAAGATGGTCGATGGCATCCTGCAAAGTGCCAGGCTGTCCCTCCCTGAGCCATCCTAGCGAGCCTACGTGCAATTCATAAATGACTATGTCCTCGACGTTCTGAGGAACAGGGCGCCCGTGGACAAACTCATCGAACCAGAAGTCCTCATCGGCGAGAAACACGAGGGGTTTATCCAGGGGCTGTGCCCTGTCCGCGGCAACCATATCGACATCAACAACTACAGAGCATCCAACAGAGCCGTCCAGCTCTTGGACCCGTCCCAGGTAGGGCTTACCCTGGGGATTAATCATCCCTCGTCCAGCCTGGCAGCGAGAGTAGAGGTCGGTTCTATATGCCTTTTTCCCCGACTCCTTCTCAATGCGATACATGTAAAATCGATCTTTGAAGTCCTGGAAATTGGACAACATCTCTGTTGCAGGAGTTCGCCATATTCCTCCTTCTTTCGGGAACAGAGCAAGCGGACCCAAACTGGTATCCATGCCGGTGCCGTCATCGGCAATGTATCCGCCACCATCCCTATCACCAAAGACTACTTCAACGGACCGGGCGTTGGGAGCCCAAACAGCAAAACTCATGCCCGGCAGGCTCTTTGGATCTTTATACTCCTTTGTCGACCCGAGACGCCGCCCCAAACTCAGATAATATCTTTCCTGGCGGTTCCCGATTTCCCCTGCTTGCAGGAGAAATCGGCGCACACAACGATCGCAATCCGGATCATTAATTTCCAGAGTGATTCCACACACATTCTTGCTTGTTGGCGTATCCAGCACAACAGCCCACTCAAACCAATTCCCCACTTCGCGCGCGTCGAACTCGACAGTGGCGGCAAAAGCCGGGCAGCCATCTTCGCCGATAAAAGGAGTCATCTCAACCAGCGACCATTCCTGACAATAGCGTCCTTCCGGGTCCCAGCTACCGGTCAGGCGGACATTTCGGAACGTATCTCTCTTGAAGCCCGTGAGATACAAAAAATCAACTGGTGTTTTGTACATGATCATATGATTATGCCTTACTTCCTGAAATCCAGTCCTCACATTCTGCTCCAAAGTGACGTCCGCGCATAACTTGCCCGGCACCAAAAGCTCCGGCAGAGGAACTGAACGTGACAAATGCTCGAAGCAGGGGCGCAGCTAGAATCTGGTAAGTGCGACCCTCTCCAGAAAGTTCAACCGATATCGGTTGAACTTTCAGATCAAGTAACCAAGATGCCCATAACGCCCTTCCAGCCATCGTAAGAAACTTAAACCGATATCGGTTGAACTTTCTGGCAAGATAGCAAACCTCCAAAGAGAGATTCAGTGACTTCAGAGCACGGCGATCGGGTGGTTATCGCACTTGACATCGACCTCGGTGACCGACAGGAATACACTGCCTGAGACAGTCGGCTACCGGCTAGTCAGACGCCAACAGAACACGTAATCTAGACGTCACCAGCTAAAATGCCACTGACATCTCTGGCAATAAACGACTTTCCCGAGGAGCTTTTGTGACTCAAGACGATTCCCCTAAAGAACATGACCTTTTGCTGCGCTGGGAAACAGTACTGCGTGCAGGAGAAATAGCCTTTCAGAAGGGCAATTACGCCGCAGCAGAAAGAATGTTCAAATCGGCGCTAGAACAAGCTGAAAAATTTGGGCAACAGGATAGCCGACTCTCCACAAGCCTTATTAACCTTGCCATGACTCTTTGCACTGAAGGTAAGCATGCCGAGGCAGATCCGCTTTTCCGGCGGGGTCTGGCTCTAGACGAAACGCTGCTGGGACCCGACGATCCAGATCTAGCCATCGATCTTAATGATGTAGCCGCGCATTACCGCAGGATGGGGCGATATGGTGAAGCGGAACAACTCTATAAACGGGCAATCGCCATTTTAGAAAAGTCTGGTAAGCAAGAAGCCCCCGACCTGGCGCTGATACTCAATAACCTGGGGCTGCTGTATTGCGAACAGGGTAACAGCTCGCTTGCCGAACCCCTATACCAGCGAGCCCTGTCAATTCGCGAGAACATACTGGGTCCCAAGCATCCGGACGTAGCCGAAACGCTGATCAATCTTGCTGCTCTATATGCCATGGAGAATAAGGCGACCCTGGCTGAGCCTCTGTATGATCGAGCCATCTCCATTCTTGGGTTGACCCTTGGACCCGACCACCCGGAGCTGGCCGTGGCACTGGA
>JAHFBI010000420.1 GCA_023250095.1 Candidatus Melainabacteria bacterium | reverse complement strand
TCCTCTACCGGGGGATAGGACATTGAGAATACTCGTCACCGGTGGCGCAGGTTTCATCGGTTCGCACCTCACCGACAGGCTGCTGTCCGATGGGCACCACGTCACTGTTATGGACAACTTGATCACCGGCAATATAGCCAACATAGCTCAGCACCGGGCAAATCCCCTCTTCGAGTTCATACATCACAATGTCTGCAATCATATTCATTTCATAGGAGATCTCGACTGGATCATCCACTTCGCCAGCCCGGCAAGCCCGATTGATTATCTGCAATTGCCTATCGAGACATTGAAGGTCAACTCGCTCGGTACGCACAATACACTGGGCGTTGCCCGTGTCAAAGGCGCCAGATACTTCCTGGCTAGCACGTCGGAAGTCTACGGTGATCCGGCTGTTCACCCGCAACCGGAGTCTTATTGGGGCAATGTCAATCCGATCGGCCCGCGCGGTGTATACGATGAGTCCAAGCGGTTTGCCGAGGCTCTGACCATGGCTTATCATCACAAGCACGGGCTCGACACCCGCATCGTGCGTATCTTCAACTGCTACGGCCCGCGCCTGCGCCCTGATGACGGGCGCGTTGTCTCTAATTTCATCAAGCAGGCGCTTCTGGGTGAGCCCCTGACTATCTACGGTGAGGGCTCACAGACTCGCAGCTTCCAGTATGTTTCAGATCTGGTCGAGGGCATCGTGCGCCTGATGGGCGTCGAGCACCATCTGCCGGTCAATATCGGCAATCCTGAAGAGCGGACCGTTCTCGAGCTGGCTCATCTAGTCAAGGAATTGATTGGCTCGCACAGTGAAATCGTTTTCAATCCCCTGCCGGTCGATGATCCGCGGCGCCGCTTGCCAGATATTTCCAAGGCCCGGCAGTTGCTCGGCTGGACTCCGACCACGGACTTGAGATGCGGGCTTGGCAAGACCATTGAATGGTACAAGGAGCATCTGGCTCTGACGGACGAGAGATCCCCGGCCAGAGCCTGAGCCCAGGTGGCTTCCCTGCGCGCAATTAAGCCCGGAGGTTCGGTGAAAGCTCAAAGAAGGGGTCTCAGGGAGCCGGCGAGCTGTCAATTCAGGCGTGGCGCCTCTGTGCTTGAGTCTGGTGGGAATGTGGTACTGAATACGGTGCAGCAGGCAAGGCGGCCTTTCTTGCTTGTTGCCCTGTCCATACTCGGCTTTATCTGTCCCGTTGCTGTTGCCGCTTCCGAGAAAGAAGATCTCCAGGCAGCGCTTGCTGCCTATGACCGATACGATTATGCGACTGCCTGGCGTTTTCTGCCGCCGCTGGCCGAGAAGGGCAACCCTCAGGCGCAGCTCACTCTGGCTAAAATGTACTTTGCTGGCGCCGGGGCGCACTTCGACTACAAGAAAGCAGCACTCTGGTACGAGAAAGCGGCTCTTCAGGGTGTGTCCGGGGCGCAGTGCGCGCTGGCGCAGATGTATCAGAAAGGGCGCGGCGTGCCCGCCGACGCCAAACGTGCCAGGCACTGGTTCGAACGGGCAGCGTCCGGGGGGTCTGCCGAGGCTCGGTACAATCTTGCTTCCATGTATATGGAGGGCAGCGGCGTCCCGCTTGATGCTAAGAAGGCTTTCTCCTTATACAAGCAGGCAGCCGACAGTGACTGGCATTATCAGATACGGATGGCTGAGATCTTTGATAAGGGGCTCTGCGGAATGAAATCGGACTCAAGAGAGGCCGTGTTATGGTATCGTCTGGCCGCCAGCCATGGTGATGTGCTGGCGGCCGATTTGCTCGGTGACTATTACCGTCAGGGCAAAGGCGTTGGTCAGGATTATAAAGAAGCCTTCAAGTGGTATTCGTTTGCCGCAAGTAGAGGCAATCAGTTTGCGCAATACGAGCTGGCGGTGCTTTATGAGTCCGGCAAAGGAGTGAGCTGTAATTTGAAGCAAGCCTTTAACTGGTACGCTCAGGCAGCAGCCAGGGATGTTGTGCCTGCCATGCACGCCCTGGCGCTGCTTTATTCTCAGGGACGTGGTGTCGCCAAAGATGAAGTGGAAGCCAGCCGATGGTTTGCCAGGGAGAAAGCTCTCAGGCATCGCAGCGATTTTGAGCCGGCTGCCACACTGCAAATTCGAAGAAAAAAACTCTAGGTGCCCCTGGCACGAATACCCGGCGTAAAAGCGGCGACTCATGATAGAAGTGGCAAGCTCGGAATTGCGCTTTTGCAAGCCGCAACAGAACCTGAGCCCTCCAGGATCAGTATTTTCCCCAGGGAAGCTCAAGGTGTTAAACCGACGAAGTTTTTTCCTGATGGGGGTATCTTCGGAGTATCACTTTCTGGAGCGCAGATAACCATGTCGAATAAGTCGAAAAATTTTTTCGTTAACACGCTTGTGGTCGGCCAGCTGATCTGCGCCTCTTCCTTAGCCTGCACGCAGGCCAATGGTGCCGACGACAGGAGCGCAAAACCGCACATTGATCTGGCTTTCTGCATTGACACGACCGGCTCGATGCAAAACGAGATTGATAACGTCAAAACAAAGACAAAGGAAATCGTGGCCCGGCTGGCCGGAGGCAAACCGTCGCCTTCAATTCGTGTCGGACTTGTGGCTTTCCGCGATCGAGGCGATGAATATGTCACTAAGACTTTCCAGTTCAGCGACGACATCGACCAGGTAGTCAAAGACATCTCTTCTCTGAAAGCAAATGGCGGAGGTGATGGCCCGGAAGCCGTCAATCAAGCTCTGCATTCGGCTGTTAACGATCTGAAATGGGATACTGACAAGAAGACACTCAAGATGTTGTTTCTTATCGGAGATGCCAGCCCGCATAAATATGCCGGCGACTATGACTGGAGAACTGAGAGCAAGGCGGCTATTTCCCGGGGGATTCAGATAAATACTCTGGGTTGTGAAGGGCTGCAGTCTTACCCGGAGAACGAGGGTATCGGCGTGTTCAAAGAGATAGCCAGACTTGCCGATGGCAAATTCGAATCTCTGGCGTACCGTCAGGAAGTGGTCAATGCCACCGGTGCCAGGGAGACGGTTATATCTTCGGCAGGAAAGTTATATCGTGTGAAAGCTAAAGGCAGTGATGCATGGAAGGCTGGAGCCGAAGCCCTTTCATCGAAAGGGGAAGCCGACGAAATGGTCGCTCCGCCGCCTGCAATTGGAGCCTCAGCTCCGTCTGCCTCCTTTGCTATGAGAGGTTTTGCTGGTGCCGCCCGGCTGCGGGCTCCTTCCGAGGCGAAGTTTGCTGAGATGGGAGCAGGAGCCAGTGTGAGCCGCAAGGACAGCAATCTGGCCGATGTTGTGCTGGAAGCCACCAGAAGCGCTGCTGCTAAGAAACTGAATGTCGATTTCAAAGGGAAGTAGTTTGTAGCTTTACGGAGCCAGGTTATGTTTGAGCAGGGCCGCCGGCTCAATTGCCTTGAGTGAGCGACACCTGACTGTAGTAGAATAACCGCTTCAGAGAGATCGCCTTCTTTGCAGGCTTGACAGCGTATGCCACTTCCGCCTTCTGTTTTGCACGCACACGGATGGTTCTGG
>JAHFBI010000128.1:3707-13376 GCA_023250095.1 Candidatus Melainabacteria bacterium | reverse complement strand
AGGTAAGGTAAAGAGCACTGACTTCTTGAGTCGAAGTTTGCGGAGCCTCTGCGTATCGGCTTTTGGAGAGATAGCGGATCCCACCACTGTTTTTTATGCTCTGAGTTGGCTATCGCCGAGTCCTCTTGTTGAAGTATGCTGTTCGCCACTTTGTGCAGTGGTTGTCTCAGCTGCGGTTTCAAATTGAGCAAATAGTCTAGGGCGCAGGGCTTCGAACTGGACAAGCGTGACTGAGAATTGACCACGAGAGGCATAGAGTTGTTTCGCTCCTCGAGGATGGCCGAGAACCGTCACCGCACTACCCACTCGTAACCTGTCCAGGTTGGACAGAGTGAGGTAGGGGAGCCGGTGATCTGGCTTCAAGCCAATCAACTGCAGGATGGCTACATCATGCACATTATCCGCGGCAATGTTCCGGGCGGAATACCTGCTTCCAGCGAGCATCTCTACATGGATCTTGTCGGCACCGTCATCAACGACATGATGAGCGGTAGCAATCATACCGTTACGCGTGAAAAGGAAACCGCTACCGGCAGGGTCACCGTCTTGCGCTCCGTGCAAGAGAATTCTGACGGTGGTGTCGGCATGCTGAAAGACCGGGGCCTGGCTTGGAAGCTGCTCATACTTGGCGGGCCTGACGGCAGTCGGACTACCCCTCAACGTGTTGCTTGCGCCTGGTACAGTCTCAACAACGGGTACGACTTCTGGCTCAAGTGTCTTTGGTAGGCTTAAACTTATCGTATGATTAACCAGCTAATACGAAGAGGCATCCATGCACGTAATGGCGATAAACGGGTCACCGCGAGAAGAGAGAAGCGCCACTTTTCACATTCTCGATCCCCTGTTAGAGGGGATGCGCGCCGCTGGTGCCACCACTGAATTGGTACATCTGGGTCACTTGCAGATCAAACATTGCCTGGGCTGCTTTTTGTGCTGGGTGAAAACTCCGGGAGAATGTGTACAGAAAGACGACATGTCTGCGGTCTTGGAAAGGTTTATCAAGGCTGACATACTGATCTTCGGGACCCCGCTGTATCACTACAACGTCTCCGGACTGATGAAAAACTTCATCGACCGCACCCTCCCGATCCATGAGCCCTGGCTGGTGGGTGATTCCGAACACCCTGCCTGGAGCCGGCATCCGGACCGCTACCCCCGGAATCGGTCCATGCTGCTGGTATCTCCATGCGGCTTTCCGGAATTCGATTATTTTGTGCCGCTGGTGCAATACTTTCAGTATTATGCTCAAAAGCTGGGCTGGAAATACCTGGGCGAGATTCTGCGCCCAGCGGGCGAGATATTGACAGAAGAACAATATCAACAGATGTTCGCCTGGTACTACGATCTGCTGCGCCAGGCCGGAAAGCAGCTCATAAGCCAGGGTCAGATGACACCAGAGATTCAGGCTGGCTTACGACAAGATTTAATTCCTGGCGGGACGGAGGCTTTCCGGGAAGCGGCCAACCAACACTGGATGGCCGCCATGGCCAGGTTCGGAGTGAGCGGTAAGCCGCCAGCGCAGACAGAATAATCGATAGGTACTCAGTCCTGGATCAATCCTTATTTGAGACATCTTCCAATGAAACAGATTTTCAACATCCTCTTCGGCTTCCTACCATGGATCGCTTTTGGCGCTATTTCAGGGCCTTCAATGTTTCGATTGGATGCAGCACTCATCTCCGGATTTGTTCTAGTGCTATTGACCGGACCCAAGCAGCTTGCTAAAGGCTTCATCCTTACCTGGGGCTCTTTGATCTTCTTTGGAATCAACCTGGTCATGGTCGTGCTCGCCAGGAACTTGTGGGTGATAAACAACCTGGATATTCTGTCGCATGGGACTCTGGCGTTCATCGCCTGGCTGTCCATCTTTATTGGCAAGCCGTTTGTTCTTCAATATGCGCGAGAGACAGTACCGCCGGACCGGCAGTCCTCGCCAGTTTTTTTGCAGACCTGCCTGACCCTGTCTGCGATGTGGGGAGTGGTATTCCTTATAAGCACGGTTATGAGCTGGGGCAAAGCCTGCGGCTGGTTAGCAGATGGAACAGGCTATCAGGCAACATCTATGGGCTTGATAGGTGTGGGACTGTGGCTCAACCACTGGTATCCCAAACATGTGCACAAAAGGGCCAGCACCTGAGAGTCAGATACAACCGCGTTTGAGGTTTTCCGGCAATCTCAGCGTTCCTTACCGTGGTTTTTCGAAACTGCTGGTTTCAGCTTTTTATTGATCTTCAAAGAGGCATGACTAGAGTCATGCCTGGAGCATGACTTCTACCGGTTAAGCTCGGATGGTCCGAATCCTATAATGTTGTGGTAGGGTCGGGACGATTCGAGGCTTATACGATTATGCAAGAGGAACCCGGTCGAGTCTCAGACGCAGTTTCAAGCGTTACAGGCAGCCGAGAGGATTTGCAGCGTCGGCGTTTCGACTTTTACAAGGGGCTGCGATACAGCGTCTGGCTCATCGTGGTCATCCTTGTCCTAGGCACTCTCTGGTTCAACGGACTTATTCACAGCGACGAGTTTTCAGGCTCCAGTTTCCATTGGGAAGCGCTGCCTGCGCTTGCGCCAATTCTCATTGCGGTCCTTTGCCTCATGTCTTTCGATGTGGTCGAATGGTTTGTCTCAAAGCACAGGGGCATCGGCGGAGCAGGCGTCTGGTCAAATGAAAAGTTCATGCTCGCCGGCGTTGTCCTGCCTGCGATGGGAGTTGGACTTGTCTGTTTACCTTATGGGTTTGGCGCACTGCAATTTGACTTTCCAACCTGCCTTACCCAGATGCTGCTCCTGACGTTTATTCCGGCAGGCAACCGAATTGTCTGGTCTCACTTGCTGGCAGGGGGCAAGGAAGAGGATGCCGGATGCGTGCAAGCTGAGCCCACCTCTCTTCATGAGCGGTCACGCCGCCCCTGGCGCATCTGGCTTCTCAATGGCGCGGTCATTGGTGTTTCTCTCACCTATCTAGTCTTTGAGCTTATTGTCTTCTCAAAGATCATCGTGCACTGGACCCCTTATTCCTGGCCGGGACTGACGAGACTTCTAGTGTCGCCCTGGGTTGTCGTTCTCGCCACACTGGTTGCGTTTCCGATCGCGTCCTTTCTTGCGGCAATGAGATGTCACTTCCAGCTGATGAATGGGAGGGACAAGCCCATCTGTCGGGCGACTACCGGATATACTTTTCTTGGTGCAACGCTTGCTCTATTTGCCATATTCGGACCGACACTGCCGCACACGTTTAATCGAGTCCTCGCCCACGAGGCAATGGATTACCCGAATGTCCGTGGTTACGAGAGTTCCGATAACGACAGCAGTCGGGCGAAAAGACGGCGAGCGGCTATTCGAATTCTGCGAGCATGCGCCAGCCAGCAGATTCTGCTGGAAGACTGCTACGCCCCGTCTCTGGAAATGGCCGCTTTGACATGGTGCGCCATCACGGAGCAGCCGCCTTCGTATGTTTGCCCAGAGTATTTCAGGGACGTCTTTTACCGCGTATACGGCAAGGCTGTCAGCGATTTGCCTGTGCCGTGGAGATTCGTCCCTACAGTCTGGATGGCGGACTGGCAGCGAGGCTTTCAGCATGTCGGCGTCAAGGCTGCGGGCTTGAGCCTTGAGAGCTCCGATATTCGGGGCTCGATCGACTCCAAGGCGGCGGTCTGCTATCTGGAGTGGACATTTGTATTCGATAACGATACTGACAATGAGCAGGAGGCTCGCACCCAGATTGCCCTGCCACCAGGTGCGGTGGTCTCACATGCCTCGCTCTGGGTACGCGGCAAGGAACGCCAGGCTGCGATCAGCGAACGGGGCCGGGCAACGTCTGCGTACCAGTCAATCGTGTCACAGCGGCGAGATCCGCTTCTTGTCACCACAGCCGGGCCCGATCGGGTGCTGGTGCAGTGTTTTCCCGTACCGAGACACGGGTATATGACCGTGAAGATCGGAATCACTGCCCCGCTGGCAATCGACAGCCGTTTGGCTTGCCATCTCGTTCTGCCATCGCTTGCCGAAAGTAATTTCGCGCCGCCCTCACGCCACCACCTCGATGTAAGGTGCAATGGCAGTCTTGAGTTGACCGGCGCTTCAGCTGGCGGAGGAGGCCACGCTGTTGTCCAGGCGGGGTTGCATGCTTATCACCAGAGCATCGCTGACGACCTGCTGCGGACTTCAGGAACGGCGCTCAATGTGGTGAGAGAGACTTCTGGCACTTTCTTTGGTTGCTGGGCGCAGGATAATAGGGATTCAGCAGGCAACTATTGCATCGAGCGGATTACTGAATCGCAAGCGGCTCATATCACCCACGCTGTGGTCGTGATCGACGGCTCGCAGAGCACCGGCAAACACAGGGAAGAGCTGGCTCGTGCGTTGAGCGAATTGCCGCCTGGACTGACAGTCGCCGTGTTGTTTGTCTCCGATGAGATAACTTCGTTATCACCGGATGGTGCCGCTGGCGGCGGTGTTGTATGGAGTCCCGACACAGCCAATCAGATTCGGCAGGCCCCGTTTGTCGGCGGTCCCGACAATTGGGGCTACCTGCAGCTGGCATGGGAGGCGGCAGCCAGAGAACCGGATGGAGCAGTAATATGGATTCACGGTCCGCAACCCAACCTGCCGGGCGGGTGCAACTCTGCTTTCGACTTCCTGGGTGTGGACTCAGGCTCAGCTGCCGGTGTGCTAAAAGCCCATGGGGTGTGGGTACCATCTTCATCTCAGTCCAATCGCCCACGTTTTTACGATGTCGAGGTCGAGAGCGGGCCAAACAGAGTCAAGGAGATGCTGGGGGACCAGCTTACCCTTGTGCCTGTAGCCAGGGGCGGATCGCTTGATCAAGACCTCAAGGCTCTAGTGCAGAGATTGGCCGGTCAGAGGCCCGAATACACCGTTTCTCTGGACAAAGCCCACGAGAGACCGCCCTTTGCCAGGGTCGAAGTTGAAGGCGCGGCGTCCTCGCTGGTAAGCCTTTGGGGGTACCAGGAAACCCGTCGTTTGCTCTCAGCCGGCAAGCTGAAGGAAGCAGTCAAGCAAGCCACTGACTATGGGCTTGTAACCCCTGCCACAGCGGCTATTGTACTTGAGACCAGACAACAATATAAAGACTTCGGCATCGCACCGCCATCACCTACTTGCATCGACACACCGACCCCTGGCGGACACAGCTGGTTCAGCGCCTCTGCCAGAGATGCCAACTTGTTCGGCGGTGATAGCGAGGGAGCTGGCGGGCTCGACAAGCTGAATTCCTATTCCCCGGAGCTACCGCAGCAGAGCGCGCTTGCGACCAACGGCACCATTGCTATCACCGCCCCTCCCCGGACGTTTGCGCCAGCGACTGGCAGCGGGCAGACAGCTTTGCCGTCGGCGGCAAAGCTGTCTGCAGGGTCACCTGCTCAATCTGCCTCGGCTGGGCTCGGTCTGACACTCGGGCAGATGATACTGGCTGCGTTTTATCTCATGGGGGTTTTTGTTTTTGCCTGCGGATGCTGGATTCTCAGTCGACAGGCCAGGGAAAGAAATATGGTCTCGATCTCGGTGGCATTCCTGCTGCTGGGAGCTTCAGGACTCATCTTCTGCCTGTCTCCTTCACTGGCAGATCTGATTGGCACCTTCTTTTTTCGGTCATAGAGCTTCGAAGAAGCTGCAGTCAAACATTCATCGGTCACTGGCATCGCTTGGGCGTGCCGGCACAGCGCACCGCGAGCAGATCTCAGTGCCAGTTCAAGACGGCGCATGTCGCAAGGCGTTAGAAACGCGCGGATTTGAAACTTTGACCTTTATTCGGCGACAACAACCACCTTCTTGAAAAGGAGCACAAAGAATCCAGCCGGCAAACAGGTTCCCGGAAGGAATACAGAAGATACTCTGTACCTAATCGAGATCCAGAGTCGGCTGCCAGCTCAACCACATCTGCTCTTGCACAGCTCCCTGACCGCAGATGTGTCCTTTCATGGGCTGCGCTTTTATCTTCTGAATGCGCGCGTACAAATCAGCGGCGGCGACAGTTTCGCCCATGCGGTCGAGAAGCGCATGATAAGCCTCGAACACATCCAGGCAATTTTGCTCATGAGGATTGACGGCGAGCGCCTTTTTGTAACGCTCTTCCGCCTGGACCAGTTCTCCGTGCGCAGCATAGCAATCGCCAAACAATTTCTGCGCCTGGGACAATTCATAGTATTGCAAGGAGTTCTGGTGACTGCTGTCCGCTTCACAGAAGGGGATTAACGAAATGAGGACCGACTCGGCTCTCGAGTACTTCCCTTGCTTGCAGTAGAGATTGACCCTGTGGAAGTCAATCCGGCATTGCTCAATTCTGTAATGCCTGAACTGCTTGCCATACTCTTCCCAGTAATCGAAGGCGCGATCCAGCATGGTCAGAGCCTCGTCATATTTCCCCTCCTGGTCCAGGCGTCTGGCGATGTCTCGGCAGAGTTCCATCAGATGATAGCCGCCGAAGGTGTGCACATACTGTTCGGCAAGCGCCAGCGCTTTGCTCTGTACCGCTTCGGCTTCTGCGTGCTGCCGCCTGTTCATCAGCGCCCAGCCCTTTCTCTGGTAGCCGTGGATCTCTGAGGTGAAGTTAGAGCTTTCAATTGGATCGAAGCGGTGGCAGGGGCATCGCTCATTGTCACAGACCACTGCCTGCTTGTGGAAATAGGGAAAGAAGTCTCGAAACCCCGCACCGACATAGGCCATTGATTCCTCTTTCCAGTAGCCCGGCGGTCTGGACGAATGTCCGCGCCGATTTCCCTCGCGCCCGAAGCGCAGCAGCCAGCCGTCGTGGAAAGGCGCGCCCAGCTCCTTATGCTCTCTGCCCAGATAAACCTGGTCCGGCATGCCGTTTGGATGCAGGGTAAAATGCCCCACGCATGTCACCGGTCCCAGGACCTGCATGCCGACCAGAGTAGCGCCGCGCAGCTTGCCGTCAGCATAGAGGCTGAATTCTCCGCTGCACTTGATGCCATCGATGATCTGCTCGCCGGCGAGAAACCCGGCCGACAGTTTGCCGTTGCCTTGCAACTGGAAGGCACCTCTACATATGATACCGTCGATGACGGCTTTCCCTGTCAGAGTGCCACCGAAGATTTTGCCGTTCGGATAGAAAAAAATCGGGCCGTTCGCCTCGAGATCCAGATCCTGAACGCGCTGGCGGCGCGACAAAATTCCATATGCAACCTGCCCGTTGGGATAGAAGCAAATGTCATAATCACGCTCTGCCGCTGCGGTCCCCGGCCCATGCTCGATGATATAAGCACTCACTATGGGTGTGTTGCCATATTCTCCCTCATTATTGCCACCAGATGGTTCAGCATCGCCACCATTTGCCCGGGGTTGCAGGCGCGCACCGAACCATAGCCCGCCGATCATTACTTCCCTGTCCAGGCAACCGGAGCCGATATGTCCGGCACGGTAAAACACAAGAGGTGTGTCTTGCTTGAATGGCATGCCATCTGCCACCAGCGCTGCTCCCTTGCTCCTGGCAGTTTTCAACCCCGGGCGAATCTGCTGGCGCGCTTTGGCAAACTCCAGCGTAATTGGACTTCCGGAAGCACTCAGTCTGACTCCCTGAATGTCGTGTTCTAAAGTGATCACGGCGGTGACGATCTGCCCTTCCCTGGTGCCAGAGAACGCCAGCCGCGTTCCGGCGGCGAAACGGGTGCCGTTTATCGCGACCGGCTCGTGCAAAATAGCCTCGATCAAGGCGCTGTCCTTTCCGCTAATCTCAATGCGCGTGCCGGCATTGAACTGGATGCCCTCCAGAGTCACAGCCTTTGAGAGCACCTGCAAAGCCGTCTCACCGTCCGGCGTGATGTTGACGTTGAGGTCTCCGGGCAGCCTGTCGAAAACAGCTCGCAGGGCGCTGCGATTCTTCGCATCAGCAGATCGCGATGCCTCCTTCAACTTCTGAATCGCGTCGGATCCGATGCCCTCGAGCACTTTAGCAGCATAGTGATATACCCATGGATGCCGGGGTTCGGGCGTCTTTTGCACTTCTGCAAGCACGGCGGCAACAGCGGGCGAGCCCATGCTGACGAGAGCTTGAACGGCAATGCAGTTCCCCAGATAGGTAGCCAGATGTGGCGCGGCGCTGCCGGCGGTGGGACCGAGGGTGGCGAAACAATCCATGATGGAGCAAGCCAGATCGTGCGAGGCAAAGCTGGTTTGCCCATCGCCAGGTGACTCACCCAGGGCCTCGAGCAAGGCGGGTACAGCATACTCGGCGCCTATCCTAGGCAGTGCATCGCGCACCTGCTGGCTGACGTTGGCTAAGCGGCAATTCATGGCTGCAATCATGGCACCAATTGCGCCGCGCGCAGCCGGACCGATCATGCCCAGCGCATAGGCAGCGTTGGCGCGATGAGGCAACACTTCCGCCTGCAAGATCGCCGTCAGAGGTTGTAGCAGCTCTGCTTTCGCGCTCGCGGTCATTGTTTTGAGTAATTCGCCAACCTGTGCCGCGCGCTCCCCCCAGATAATGGTCGGCTGGCTGGACTCCGTGCGAGCCTGCACGATTTCAAGGATTTTTGCTGCGGAACTGTCCATGTGCACTTACACCCCCATCAAGGTTCGATGCTTCGAATATATCGAACTGTCCGGTTCCTGCTCAGGGGAACCGGACAGTTAACCTATTGCGCACAAAGGGTTGACGCCAGACACAATGGCCTTGATCAGCTAAGGAGCATCAATTGGTCCGCGGATGAGAACGATTGACGCTGTATCGATCGGCAAAATCAAGTTTCAGGAAGGAACTTTTTGCCATCCTTTATCGGCAGGCTGCGCCGCCATACCCCGTCAAACTGCATCAGCGCGCAGGCGACAGCCCCGGCTGTCGGCACCAGCCCTATTTCGCCGACACCCTTGACTCCGTACGGCCCGTGCGGGTCTGTGACCTCGACGCCAATCACTTCCACAGGCGGCATGTTCCTGGCGCGGATGATGCCGCATTTGCGCAGCTCGAGCGATGCGGGGCGGCCGTCTTTGAGCGGGAAGTCCTCGGTGAGGGCATACCCCAGTCCCATGTGCACAGCACCTTCTATCTGCCCCTCGAAGAGGTTGGGATTCATGATGCGACCGGCATCGTGAGCGGCAACGATTCTCTTGATCTTGCCGGATTCATCCAGCTCAACCATCTGTGCCGCGTAACCATACGAATAATGCGTCTTGACGTCCTCGCCTTCTCTTGTGATGCCGACTTTGCTCGTCCAGTCGCACTTCCACTGCCCGCGATATTCCCTGCCGACAAGCTCGGAGAGCTTGTGCGTGCGCAGATCCTCTTTCAGTTGCCGGCAGGCTTCGATAACCGAGTTGCCGACGAGAGATGTCCCTCTCGATGCCGTCGTCATGCCGCAAGGCGTCTCCTCGTTGGTCTCGACGCGGACTTCTATTGCCGAGGGATCGATGCCGGTCTCTTCGACTGCTGTCTGCAGAGCCATCGTGTGCAGCCCCTGACCCATTTCCGTCCAGCCGTGGTGCACCACCACTTTGTCTGCGGACTCGATGGTGATCTTGGCCACGCCGATGTCCGGCATGCCGCATCCTATGCCGGTATTCTTGATGCCCACGGCGATGCCCGCGTATTTCGCGGCGCGGAACGGCTCTTTCAGCGCCTCGAGGCAGGCGCGAATGCCTGCGGCTGCCTCAATCTTCTGCCCGGTAGCTGTATATGTGCCCTCGGTGATG
>JAHFBI010000128.1:0-3697 GCA_023250095.1 Candidatus Melainabacteria bacterium | reverse complement strand
AACTGAAAGCGATCGAAGCCGCGCTTTTCGCACAGCTCGTCGATACAGCATTCCATGGCAAAAGTGGCCTGGTTCACCCCGAAGCCTCGCATGGCGCCGCAGGGGACGTTGTTGGTGCACACAGCGGTGCCGTGCACGTCGACATGCGGCACGCTGTAACCGCCGGTCGAGTGCCCGACGGCTCTCTCCAGCACTTTCATGCCCACCGACGCATAGGCTCCGGAGTCGCTTATCATGCGCGCCTTGACAGCGGTGAGCATGCCCTTCTCGTTGCAGCCTACGGTGTATTCCATCTCGAAAGGATGTCTCTTGGGATGGAATAGGAGCGATTCTTCGCGTGTGAAGCGCACCTGCACAGGCTTCTTCAAAAGCCAGGCGCAAAGCGCCGCATGCCCTTGCGTGCTTATGTCTTCCTTACCGCCGAAGCCCCCCCCATTCTGGACCTGAGTGACGTTTACCTGCTCGGCCGGCAGTCCAAGCAGGCTCGCGAGCTGACGACGGTCTTCGTAGACACCCTGCCCCTGCGAGAATACCTCGACTCCCTCTTTGCCGTCGTGATGCCATGGGCGAGCCAGAGTGCACTCCGGCTCCATGAAGGCATGTTCGATGCGCTGTGTAGTGAATTTCGCCTCAACTACGTGCGCCGACTCCTTGATTGCTCTGTCTGCGTCCCCGCGCTTGATACTGCTTGTGGCGAGGATGTTGCCTCTGATGTGAATCTGCGGGCAGTCACTTTCAAGAGCCTTATGTGGATCGCAAATAGGCGTGAGAACCTCGTACTCCACCTCGATGAGCTTGGCGGCGCGGCGCGCCTGTTTGTCAGATCTGCCCACGACAATAGCCAGGACATCGCCCAGGTAGCGCGTCTCCTCTCCCTCGGCGATCATCAAAGGCCAGTCTATGTATATGAGACCGGTCAGTCTTTGCCCGGGGATGTCGCTGGCCGTAAAGACCCTGACTATGCCCTCGGCTTTCTGCGCCTTGCTGATGTCGATTGATTTGACGCGGGCTCGAGGATGGTCGCTCAGGCGAACCGCCCCGAAAAGCATTCCTGGCTCGCTCATATCGGCTACAAAAGGGCGCCTGCCGAGCACGGTCTGCCGTCCCTGATATTTGGGATAGCGAGTGCCGACCTTGCCAGAAGGCCTTTTCTCACTGCAGCCTTTGTCTGAGCATTTGCAGCTGTGCTCTTTGCGCTTCCTGATTCTGACGGCAGCATCCTCGATGGAGTCGATTATCTTCTTGTAGCCGGTGCAGCGACAGAGGTTGGCTGTGAGCGCCTTAGCGATCTCATCTCGGCAGGGGCTTTCATTGCGGTCCAGGAGTGCTTTGGCGTTCACGACCATGCCAGGAATGCAGAAGCCGCACTGTATGCCGCCCTTTTCCACGAAGGCATCGGCGAAGGCTTCTTGTGAGTCCTGGTCGAAGCCTTCGATCGTGACGATTGTTTTGCCCTCTGCCCGGCTCAGAGGTATGGTGCAGGAAAGGACAGCCCGCCCTTCTAGAAGCACCATGCAACAGCCGCATGTACCCTGTCCTGAACAGCCGTCTTTGACCGAGGTGATGAGGGCTGCTTCTCGCAGGTAGCTCAAAAGCGAGATCTCGGGGTCGCCGTCATAGCTGGTCTCGATACCATTCAGGGTGAATTCCATGTGTTCTCCTTCTCCTGTGTCAGTGCTCTGTGAGCATTGAAGCTTCAAGTTCGGTACGTTCTCGCATGAAGAGGGCGCCGGCGAAGCAGGCTTTCGCGCAAATGGAGCAGCCGATGCAGCGCGCGGGATCGGTCACGGGATGATTGTTGCCATTCAGCGACAGAGCCTGATAGCCGCAACCGCGCACGCAGTTGCCGCAGCTCTCACAGAGATCATCCACCACCTGCGACACAGGCTTGACAGCGCTCAGCTCCATGAAGCCGGTCACCGGGTGTGGCATGGCCATTCCGATGAGCTCTTTGATCGAGCCGATGCCCCTTTCCTTCATCAAGAAGCTCAGTCCAAGGCTGAGCTCGCGAATCACGTTCAGACCGTGCTTCATGACCACGGTGCACATCTGTACGGTTTTGCACCCGAGCGCCAGGAAGTGTGCTGCATCTTCGTAGGTCATCACCCCGCCGTTGCCGGAAATAGGCACGCCGAAAGGACTGGCGTTGGACAGGGTCAGAAAGCTTATTGGCAGCACGCCGCGACCGCTCATGCCGTACACGACGCCTTGATCCCATTGCTGCCCCTGCCTGTCGTGGTCTTTGGTCCACGGGCGGAAGCCCATGGAGGGGAAGGAATTGGCCAGGGTGACGCCGGCTTTTTTTTGCGGGTAGCGGTCGAGAACTTCCTTGATAGCTCTCATGATCGGTTTGATCGAGGTGACAGCACCTGTGAGCTTGAAGAGCTTGGGAATTTCCGGGTCGCTCACCTGCATGATCCAGTCTATGATTTTGGCGGTCAGGGCAGGATTTTGCGAGACGATATCGCCCTCGGTGCCATCCCCCCCCTGCGGGCAGGAGAGGCTGAATTCGACGCCCATGGCGCCGGCTGCTTCCAGTTTGCAGGTGTTGGATTGCCAGAGCGCTCTGTCGTGCTCGTCGTTGCCCGTGACGGGACCGCCGGTCGATGCCATGGTCAGGCGGTCGGGGAATAGCTTGCGCAGGCGCGGCAGCTCAGAACAGACACGATCGAGCGTGTGCCCGGAGACGTTGTCGCAGTTTCCATACGTTTCGTCGTCGAAGCGGTACATGTAGTTGCCCGGAATATGGATCGGCACGTTGTCGAAGGCTGTCTTCATTACGCCCCCGGCCCACCCGGCTTCGTAAGCCTTCTTCATCTGCTCGAAGCCGTCCGTGTGCGGCGCGGCTGAGAGCAGGAATGGGCTCCTGAGGGGATATCCGAAGAAGTCGCACTCAAGGCTCACCGGCAGCTTGAGGACATCAGGGATTTCGATGGTGCTTTTGACGACACTCCTCACGCCCTGAGGTTGTAAGGTTTCAGGCAGGCTTTGACCTTTGAGAGCCAGATC
The DNA here is from genome assembly GCA_023250095.1 of Candidatus Melainabacteria bacterium. Lineage (GTDB taxonomy): Bacteria > Cyanobacteriota > Vampirovibrionia > Obscuribacterales > Obscuribacteraceae > JAHFBI01. The sequence goes on along the minus strand of JAHFBI010000128.1, from coordinate 688 downwards.
AAGTGCGGCGCCGGCGTTCTTGCCAGAGGCCACGGCTTCTACTACTGTCGCGGAGCCGTGCACGCAGTCACCGGCGTAAAAGACGCGCGGGTTGCTCGAGCGCTTGCCCGCCCATGATGTCCCCAGCGCCAGGACGATACAGTCGAATCCGGGTCTTTTGGTCTTGGTGCCGGCAATGTCCTGTAAGGAGGTGGCCGCTCTTTCCGTGGACCCAGGTTTGATCTCGGTCTTTACGACAGTAAGTGAGAGCTTTGCTCCGTCGCTTGAAAGCTCCTTAGCTATTTGCGTGAGCCTGGTGCGGGTGGTTATATCGACGCCGTGCTCCAGCAGGAGCCCGCGCTCGTATCCGGTCAAGCGCATCTCAGCCAGAGTGCGGCGAACGAACATCTCGACCCCGGAGGCACCAAGGCGCACCGAAGTGGTCGCGCAGTCGGCTGCAACGGCGCCGCCGCCGATAACGGCAACCTGGGCTCCGGGTGCTATGTATGCTCCTGGATCCTTGAGGAAATCGATGGAGGAGACGCCGAGGTCTTCGCCCGGAATGGAAAGAAGCTGGTTGTCCGGTTCGCCCACTGCCACAAGCACGGCATCGAACCCTTCGCAGAGCAGGGCTTCGGGATCGCCCACCCTTGTGCTGTAACGTGTTTCGATGTCACCAAGGGACAGGGTGAAGTCGATATCCTCCTGC
>JAHFBI010000127.1 GCA_023250095.1 Candidatus Melainabacteria bacterium | reverse complement strand
CGAGCAATGTAGCTATATAGGCCACCGAAGCGGCGCAGGCTGTGACAAAAATCCCCCGCCTGCCGAATGTATGGCTGGCCAGAAGAATGGGCAGCAAATAAAAGAAGTAGAGGTCTGATTCCACACCGTGCGTAAAATGCACCAGCGCGCTCAAAGCGGCAATATCCAGGGCGATGAGAGTGCCATTGAGACAATTGAGCATGTTGAGCCAGCGGATTACCTTTCTCTTCAAGAGAAAAAGAGCAATCAGCGCATAGACGACAACCGATGCCACTATCACAAAGAAGCCTACCGGCTCAATCTCCAGCTTGGTCAGCGACCATACGCAAGCGCCCACAATCAAAGAGACGAGCGCAAAAGCCAGCCGGAAGTACACCAGGTGTTCCGACTTGATTAGAAGGTCGTTGTCGACATGACTTTCCATTTTAGATGTACTCAGAAGCCCTCTTAAACACTTCGGCCGCTTCCTGAAACCGCCCCAGCACCTTCAACGTGGCCCCCCAGGCTTCGTAAGTGTCGCTGTCGTAAGGATCTATCTCATTGGCCTTCTGGAACTTCTCGATGGCCAGTTCGTGCAATCCAAGCAAGCCGAGCGTTTTTCCCCAGCCATAATAAAGCGCCACATCTCCTTCGAAGAGCAGAGACGCCGCCCGGAACTTCTCGTCAGCTTCCAGCAAGCGCCCTTGCGACAGAAAAATCTGTCCTTCCAGCACGTGAGCCGGTCCGCTGTCAGGGTGGTCGGACGAAAGAGCCTCAAGAACCCGGCAGGCTTCTTCCAAGCGTCCCTGGGCTTTGAGGGCGCGAGCGGCTGCTAACTGCGCATCCTCGTCACCTGGAAGCAACTCGAGCAAATGTCTCGATTTGGTGAGAACCAGATCCCACTGAGATTTGTTCAACAAAAGTTCTATCACTTCCTTGTCCGGAGCAAGGCAGTTGGGGTCTTTCTGTACCCCCGTCTTATATTCCAGAAGGGCTTCCTTGCTGTGCCCAATAGACTCGAGAGTCCTGGCCAGGTGCACATGGGCCAGTCCATAGGCATTGTTCAATTGCAAGCAAGCACGGAACCTTTCCACTGCCTCCAGATGACGCTCCTGCAAAAGAAGGCAGGAGCCAAGCGCGTCTTGAGCCAGGAAATTGCCGGGATATTCCTGCAGAGCCTTTTCGAAATGCCGCTCTGCCACCTCAAAGTGACCGAGCGCCAGATGTGCATATCCAATCCACAAATCCAGAAGGGGATTCCGATTTCCTTTCTCGATCGCCTGCGCCAGCCGCTCGACAGCTTCCTTATATTGCCCGAGCAGAAAGTAGCTTATGCCCAGCTGCAAATTTGTCTCGGGCAGCTCAGGGTTTATCTCCAGAGCTTTTTCGAAGGCATCGGCTGACTGCTCGTATTCGTTGAGAGAACGCTTAACGATGCCCAGATTCAAACGGGCATCAATCAATCCGGGATCTACATTGACTGAGAGAAGGAGCTTCTCGGCAGCCTCATCTAAACGTCCTTGCTGAAAAAGATTTACCCCCCAGTCGTTGTAGATGAGGGCGCGCTCTCTGGCTGCAAGCTGGCGTGGTCCGAGACTGATGGCTTCCTGATAATGCCGGGCAGCTTCTTCCAGGCGCCCGAGATGGACCAGAGCTGCTGCCCAGTTCCGCTTAATAATGGGCAGTTTATCGTTTATCTGCCAGGCTCGGGCAAAACAGCTCAGTGCCTTGTCATGCTGATTTCCAGCAGCAAGCGACACGCCCAGACCGTTGAAAGCCTCGGCCAGTCCCGGATCCTTTTCGCAAGCTTCGGCAAAGAACTCGACGGCATCCGAATATTGACCGAGCTGGTAGCAGGCGATTCCGGCTTGATAAGCTGCCGCCACCAGTGAGGGATTGAGTTTCAAAGCCTGGCGGAATTGCCCGAGGGCCCCGCGAAAGCTGCCCATCTGCAAAAGCGCCAGCCCCCATTGCAAATGGCCGGCGGCGAATCCTCCCTTCAACTCGCAAGATTCGCGGAAACTGGACATGGCTTCTGCCGGACGATTGAGCTTGGAAAGAGCAAGACCCAGATAATAATGTGCTTCAGAGGCATCGGCTCTGCCAAGAGATACGCGAAAATGTCGTTCGGCATCGTTGAATTTGCCGATGTTATAGCAAAGCGAGCCCAGTTGAAACTGTATATCGGGATCGTCAGGCTGCTGGGCGGCATACCTTTGCAATACCGAGTGAGCCTCATCGAAGCGCCCCTGGGAAACGAGATCGTTGACTAATTGAGTTAACTTGGCAGCCACAATATTTCCGGGCTTAGGTCCTAAAAGGTCACAGTTGATGAAAAGTATAGCCCGTCACAGGCAAGCGTTAAGCAGTTCCGGCAGCTCTTTTGCTCTTGCAAAATCAGGCATTGTCCGTGTTTTTCATCATTTGCTGGCTCCTGCCTTCAGCGGTGCCACTTCCTGGATTCCCCCGAGGCATTGATTGCTCAGTTGGCGGCCAATATAATCACTAATTCAGGCCTTCTGAAGCCGGTGGAAACACATGCCAGTCAAAGCTAGGACCATTCTTCTTGTCGAAGACAGCCATGTCAATCAGAAAGTGACGCATTTTCTTCTTACGAAGCTGGGATTCGAGGTAGAACTGACTGATAGCGGCAGAGACGCCATTGTGCTGGCAGCCAAGAAAGAATACGCGCTCATACTCATGGATCTGCGCTTGCCTGTTGTGGACGGGCTGAAAGCCACAATGTCCATCCGTGAAGCGGAAGCTCTAAGCAAGGCAAAGAGACGTGTCCCGATTGTCGCTCTCACTGCCTCCGCTCTGCCCGGCGACCGGCAAGCCTGCCTGGAAGCCGGGATGGACGATTACATCAGCTTGCCTTTCAGCGAGCAAGGTCTAAGAGACATTCTGACGCGCTGGATTGGCGGCTGAAGCCTTGCCGACTTCCGTACATTTTTGAGCAAGTCAAAAATCACGGCACTGCCTTGAAGGAAAGGTCATCCAGCATGGCTTTTGCTCGGGGATTTCCCGGCGACATCTCTTGCAAGAGAGCCTGTACCTGATTGTCTGCCGGAGAAAGAGCAGCTGCCTCAGCCAGGGCATCGAGCGCTTGCGTCTCCTTGTGGCGAAAGATAAGCTTCCGGGCTTTGTCTACAAGGGGTAACGCCAGCTGGCGCCCGATATAAAAGGATCGCTCCCAGCAAGCTGAGGCTTCGACATTGCGCCCTTGCTCAAGAAGGATGCTGCCAAGATTTTGCCAGGCCACCACCGAATCTTTCTTGCGCTCTAAAAATCGCTTGAGAAGCTTCTCAGCCTCAGCAGTCTTACCTGTTCTCTTCAAGGCAAGAGCCACCATGAGCTGCACATCCGGGTGGCGACTGACGAACTGGCTATCTTCTGCAACAGGGGCAGCATACCTGAGCACATCTTCTGGACTTGATTGCCTGACAACAGAGGCGTCAGCGCCGGACAGGCTTGCCAGGGTGCCTGGATCATAAGTGAGGGCCAGGTGATAAGCTGCAGCTTTGTTGGATGGCTCCCGCGCAAGCACGGCTGAGAAATCTTGCCTGGCTTTAGCGATTTCTTTTGCCTGTAATAAGAACATGCCCCGGCTTTGCAGAGTGGGAATGTTGCCCGGCTCAATTTTAAGGGCTGCCTGAAAACAGTTCTGCGCCGCGGCTCTGTCGCCTTGATCGAGCCTGGCTATTGCGACAAGGCGCATGGCTTCGGCGTTCGGGTGGACCCGGAGAGATTCTTGCGCCCATTTCAAACCGATAATGTCATGCCCGTGCTCCATATCCAGAGCAGCCACCGCCGCCATAATCCGGGCTTTCTCCTCAGGGACTGTGTTGTCCCAGTTCACTACAGCCCAGGGCTTGCCGCAATGATTCTCCAGATAGCTCGTGTTCTGCCCGAAGAAATTTCTATCCTCGTAAGTCCTGCCCACCTCATATTCCAGACGATTCAGATCATCGCAATTGGGCGGCACCCCGAAAGTCATCTGGCTGACGGCATCCGGAGATGCGGCAATGCGCTCGAGCAAATCCGCAGCGCAATGGATGTTGGAGCGCGCCAGAAAGTCCTTCAGCTGCTGGTCTTGAAACAGCTTTTCTATCCTGGCGTAATCCAGAAACAAAGGCTCCTGACTGGCCAGCACGATCAAGTTGGCAAAATTAGCCGTCAGGGGCAATGTATGCGGGAAGACCGAGTGCAATGCCGAAAGAACTTCCCGCATGTTGTCCGTGGAAACTTCGTAGTCCTGCAACCAGAGAGCGAAAACCCCATCTTTCTTGAGACTTTGACTAATCGTCTGAAAGAATTCTCTGGTAAATAGATTGCATACTCCTGCCTGCCAGGGATTGGATGGCTCGGAGATGATGACGCCGAATTTCTTGTCGGTGGCAAGCATATAGTTGCGCCCGTCATTCATCTCGAAAGTCACATGCGGGTTTTTCTCAGCCTCGAAATTCACATGGTGAAACTGTTTAGAGGCTTCGAGCACTGCCTTCTCGATCTCGATGGCGGTGATGGACTTAGTCGGGAAAAGTGTGGCAGTGCCCACTGTCACACCGGAACCCCAGCCAATTGCTGCAACATCGGAAAGGGGCTTGCCGGCAAGCAAGGGATAAAGACCCAGCAAGACCTGTGTACTCATGTCATTGCCGTCGGAGGCGTCGACGTGCCCGTTTGTCAGCAAGGACTTGACGGGCGTATCGCTGTAACCCACCACGCCAACGGTTGAGCACGCGCCATCCTGCCAGAAGAGCACTTTCCTTCCTTTGAGCAACTCCTTATAGTCCCGATAAGAAGGAAAAGTTCGGGCATTGTAGCGCTGCAAGATACGGCGGTCCATCTGCGCCGAAAGTATGACTGTGCGATCGAATATGGAAGGCGCTGTTGCCGCCCAGACGATTGCAGGCAGGCACGCGCCGGCCACCAGGATTTTTATCGGCTTGCCAAAGCTGTCAATAAAAAAGAGAAGCACGGCTCCAAGCAGAAGATTAGCTACCGAAGCCAATATGAGCGATCTTTCTGCCCCGACCAGAGGCACGATGACAAAGCCGGCAGCAAAGGCCCCCACGATAGCCCCCAGAGTATTAGCCGAATAAAGAGTGCCGACCGATCTGCCCACGACCTGGAGATCCCTTGCTGAGACTTTGACCACCAGAGGAAAAATGAAGCCCAGGCAGAGCGTGATGGGCATCAAGACAAGCGCAGAGAGCAAAAAACGCACGCCAATGGCCATTTCAGGATGGTCAAGGAATCGGACGTTGATAGCCAGGTTTAAATAAGGTATGAAATTGAAAAGATGGAGTGAAAGCAAGCCTCCCAGGCAGACAAGAAACTGGGCGAACGTGAACCAGGTGAACGGCTGTTTGAGCCGATCGACGAAAAGTGATATCGCCAGGCTCCCGACAAAAATACCCACTAGAAAAGTGCAGAGCATCACTGTAAAAGCGTATGTGCTTGAGCCGATGATGAGCAGGAGAGTTCGTGTCCAGCCCACTTCATAAATCATGGCGACTGCCCCGGAAACGGCAAAAGCCGCCATCGCCACCTTGCTCTGAACCGGAAGCTTACCTTCGGCACGCCGGTCTGAGCCAGCTGGCGCGCCGAAGTAGGCAGGCACTTCTCTGGAGGCAGCCCGGGCAAAGAGTCCTCGTTCGCTGGCAACTACAATCAAGCACAGCACCACATTCAGTGCGGCAGCAGTATATGTGCTTGCGCTAAGCCCGAAATTAGGCAAGAGGTAGAAGCCGGCCGTGGCGGCCCCGAGCACGGCTCCCAGCGTGTTGACGGCATAGAGGCTGCCGACGCGGTTGCCGACAATGGACAGGCTGGTGGTAATAAAGCGCGATAGCAAGGGTAAGGTAGCACCCATGCAAGCTGTCGGCAAAAGCAAAATTGCCGAGGCTATGGCAAAGCGAATCAAGCTGAACGGCAAGACAGAAAGGTGAAAAGACTGCCAGGCAGCTTTATAGACCGGAAGCGCAGCGTCGAACAAGAAAGGAGCCAGCACCGCCCAGAGCCCGATAATTCCTTCGAGAATTCCATATAAGAGGAAAGGGCGTTTGATGTGATCGCAGTACTTTCCGGACAAGAACGAGCCAAGCGCCAGCCCACCCATAAAAACAGCCAGCACAGTGGAAGACGCCAGAGTCGTCGAGCCAAAGACGAAGACCAGAAGCCTCGTCCAGATGACCTGATAAATCAAACTGGTGAAGCCCGAGACAACAAACAAGAGGGCGACAAACCAGAAGATCTTTGTTCCGGACGGCAAGACCTTTGCTGTCTTCGCCCCGGACTCGGTCGCCCCGGAGTCTGCGCCGATCATGCTTTTTTCTCTCTGGCTGGCATGCCAGGCTCCTTGCCGATGGGAGATGGTAAATCTTTGCCTGCTGAGCCGTACGGCTGAGCAGGGCGGTGAGCTGCCTATATTCTAATGCCGTGGGCGGGCGCAAGCAATTTTTGCCCTTCTTTCACCATGGCGAAAGCTTTTCGGGCAGGTTCCAAAAGCGCTTGGAATCTAGCTCAGGCAGATGGCTGCAACAACCACCGCGCACAGGAGGAATTGAACAAGCCAGAAGCAAGCCACAACTTTCCACTCAGGCTGTCCTTGCTCTGCGGCGACAGCCTCGAAGTGGTGGTGTAGCGGCGCCATTTTCAGCAGGCGCTTGCCTTCACCTGGCAATCGCCTGGTCAGCTTCAGCCAGACAAGGGCAAGCTTGCCCAGAGGTTTTTCGCTCTGGTACTCCTTAGTCAGCTTGAAGTAAACGACCTGAGCCACCACCGACAATGTCTCGATGATATATATCAGCGAAAGAGGAATGAACCAGAGAGTCAGCCCGCTGGCGGCGACCAGCGCTGCCATGACGCCGCCGATGAATAGACTGCCTGTGTCGCCCATAAAAACAGAAGCCGGATAGCGATTGAAGAGCAAGAACGCCGCCAGGCTACCCGCCACTGCAGAAGATACTACCGCCAGGGAAGGATTGCCGCTGGCATAGAAAATGAAGGAGAGTACCATAAATATCTGCAGGGACGTCCCGGCCGCCAGCCCGTCCATGCCGTCGTGCAGGTTTACCGCATTGGAGCAAGCCGCCACCAGAAAGGGTATGAGCAAGAGCGCATAACAGATGCCAGCCAAATCAGGCCAGTCGATAAAGACAGGCATCATTACGGGCGATCCGGATAAATGCTTGAATTTCAGAACAACTTCCTCGACTGGAACCCCAAGAAGGAACAGGCTGAGGGACAGCAATACACCCAGGGTGAATTCCGTCACCAGCCTGGATCTGGCGGACAGACCACGGTTGGAGCGAAAAGTAAGCTTGAAGAAGTCGTCAGCCAGCCCTACCAGCCCGCAACAAACGCCGACCATGAGCACGACCGCTGCTGGGCGCCGGGATGTGAGGTTTGATGTGCTGAGAACAATCAAGGACATCAGGCAACTGACAGCCATGAAACACAAGCCGCCCATTGTCGGTGTTTTCGCTTTGGCAGCGTGGCTGGCCGGACCTTCCTCCCGGATGAACTGCCCGATCGCCTTGATCTTCAGCCAGCGGATATAGAGAGGGAATGCCAAGACAGCCAACAAAAATGACCCCAGGCCCGGAATCAACAGGCTTGCAGGGTCTAAGCTCAAAGGAGCCGGGTTCACGATCAGTCCAGATAGAAGCTGGTGACGATCTTACGGTGATCCTTGGCGTAATTCACGGACTCGAGCAGAGTGTAGCTTGTGTGATAGAGGAAACAGATTATCTGCTGGCAGCGGTCGATAATCTCGTGGTTACAAAGCTTGCTGGCATCGGCCAGGGTCATGGCGCGCCGGTCGGGATATTCGGTGATGTGCTTGATGCCGATGAGCAGATCCTGGACCTCGCTGGGTTGCTGTCCGATGGTCTGCGGCAGAATAATCTCCAGTCTGTCTGGATTAGCGCGCTGAGCCCCGCGTATCGCGGCCATGTTCGTCCCGTTTGCACCGCCGCTGGTGACTATCTGGTTGCCGGACAGGACAAGGGCGTAGCTGAGCATCTCGACTAACTGTTGGTGGGTCAGGGGCAAGTTACGAGATCCGATGATGGCTATGCGCCGCGGTCCCGACTGCTGGATTAAGAGCAGTTCCTGGGCAAGCGCATCAACTGTGGGAACCGTGGCTGCTCCGTGTTCTGCTGGGCTCATCAAGTCACCATGAAATCCTGAGTTTTAAGTAAGCCAGAATCTAAAGAGTGTACTAAGGAATCCCCTCGAATACCTTTGCTATTATTCTGGATTGTGATCGTTTTCTAGAGTAACGTCCCGCACGCCTGTTAGGAAGCCTTCAGGTTGGCTGTTTACAAGTTGTAAAAATGTGCTGCTTGGACACTGTCTGAACCTCTATTCAGGAATTTATGACGCCGGAAAGCAGACAGGCAAGCCAAGAGCTAGGCAGCAACCACTTAAAGAGATGACAGCATGGAACCTACTACTTGATTTCTGGAGGCAACTTGCAATCTACTGATTTGCAAACGGGGTTTGTGTCCATAGAGGACCTTTTTTCGAAACTTAATGCCCAGCAAAAGGAAGCCGTCGCGCTCGACTGGGGGCCTTCACTGATAGTGGCTGGAGCCGGTAGCGGCAAAACGACTGTTTTGACACGCCGCGTTGCTTTCTTGCTCAGCCAGCTGAAGCAGCCGGCGTCATCGATCATGGCGGTCACATTCACTAACAAGGCTGCAGCCGAAATGAAGAAGCGCCTTGAGTCCCTCGTTGGAGAGGGGACGGCCAGAAGGCTTGCTATCGGGACCTTTCACAGCATTTGCGCGCGCATGCTGCGCCGGGAAATCGAGGCTTTTGAAAGCCCTGAGGGATTCAAATGGAAGAGCAATTTCGTCATTTACGATGAAACCGACAGCCTCGCCCTGGTAAAGGGGGCTGTCACAAGGCTCAATCTCGACGAGAAAGTGTTTGCGCCGCGCGAGATGCACCGGGCCATCTCCGCCTTGAAAAACGATGGTTATACCAGCCACCAGTTCAGCAAAGAAGCGCGCAATTATCGCGATGGGAGACTGGGGGAAATTTTCAGCCTTTATCAAGCTGAGCTGGCCAGAAACAATGCGCTCGATTTCGACGACCTCATTTCTACTTTTACCGAGCTTCTGGGCAGCAATGACATCGTACGCTCACGGCTGAACGAACAATACAGGCATATTCTCGTCGACGAATTCCAGGACACCAACCAGTCGCAATATCGCTTGATCCGACTTCTGAGCCCGAGCGAGCGCCTGACGGCAGCGTGCCAGGAGCAGGGTGCCGAGCATAGCTTAATGGTTGTGGGCGACGTCGATCAGTCGATATATTCCTGGCGCAAGGCTGATTTCAGGATAATTCTAGGTTTTCAAAAGGACTATAAGGACGCGCATATTATCAAGCTGGAAGAGAACTATCGCTCGACCGCCACAATCTTGACTGCCGCCAATAGCATCATCACTAACAATGCCGAACGCATCGAGAAGGTGCTGCGCTGCAACCGCAGTCAGGGCGGCAAGATAAGGTGTTATGCCGGTGCCGACGAAATCGACGAGGCTTACTTCGTCGTTGAGGAGCTAAAACGACTTTCCGCGCGCAATATTCCGCTTTCTCACTGCGTGCTCCTTTACAGGACGAACGCGCAAAGCCGCGCCATAGAAGAAGTGCTCATACGCAGCGCTATTCCTTACACGATGGTGGGCGCAACCCGCTTTTATGATCGCGCCGAGATCAAGGACGTGCTGGCTTATCTCAAGCTGGTTTACAACGGTGATGACGGACAGGCTTTCAACAGGATAGTCAATACGCCGCGGCGCGGTCTAGGAAAGACGACTCTTGATCGTCTCATAGAATTTGCCCAGCAGGTCAACCTTAGCCCGCTTGCGGCAGCCTCCCAGGCTGCCACCGTGAGCAATATTCCGCTGAAAGCCGCAAGAACGCTTTCTGAATTTGCTCAGGCGGTTAAACACTGGCATGCAGCCGCAAGCGTCATGCCAGTGTCCGAGCTTCTCGAGCTTGTCCTCAAGGAATCGACCTATCTGAGCAAACTCGAGCAGGAGGCAAACGAATCCAAGGATGAAGTCACCCTTGCCCGAGTAGAAAACGTGAGAGAGCTGATTGCAGTAGCCCGCGAATTCGAGGGCATTGCTGACGAGCCGACCCTTGAAGCCTTCCTCACACGCGTCTCCCTGGTCAGCGATCTCGACTCGGTCAAGTTCGACCAGGACGCCGTGAAGCTGATGACCCTGCACTCGGCCAAAGGACTGGAATTCCCCACAGTCTTCCTGATGGGGCTTGAAGAAGGTCTTTTCCCGCATATCCGTTCGCTCAATTCGCCCTCAGCCATGGAAGAAGAAAGGCGCCTGATGTACGTCGGAGTAACTCGCGCTGAAGACAGGCTTTACCTGACTTACAGCCGAAAGCGCACATCTTTCGCCAGCGGGGGCTTTTCCGGACCGAACTACACCATCGCCAGCCGCTTTCTCGGCGAAATCGATCAGGATTGTTTGTCCGGCTTCCAGCAAGATCCAGAAAGCGCCTTTTCCGCAAGCCAGTCCAGCCGGGCCACCACCTCTTCCGAGCCTGGACGGCAGGGCACTACTTCTTTCAACCAGGGAGGCTATTCACAGAATTCCGACCACCAGTCCGGTGCCCTTCCGAGCTCGGTATCCTCTCACAAAGCCGGAGAGACCCGTTTCGGACGCTCCCGCTGGGAAGCCGAACCACCGGTGACGTCTCCTGCTCCCTCAAAGAGCGATAAGATCCGGGTTCTCTCCCGAACCAGCCCGTCGGGGCAAACACAGATAACCGATGAAGCTCTTTTCAAACCGGTGGCAAACTTTGAGCACCTGTCGGTCGGCGACCGTGTCATGCACAGCAAATTTGGTGCCGGGGTTGTCGAGCAAGTAATCGGAGAAAACGACAAAGAACTATACAATGTCAACTTCCAGGCAGCAGGCAAGCGTCTTCTCGATCCGCGCTTTGCCAAACTCGTCAAGCTCGATTGAGTAGCATGCCAGCTCCATGCTAGCTTAGGCGGCTGGATCTTCCGATCCTTCACAGGTTGCAAAGGAGAAACTCGAGTGGCTGAGCTTCAAAGAACTTTTATCGCCGTCAAGCCCGATGGCGTGCAGCGCGGACTGATTGGAGAAGTAATATCAAGGTTCGAACGGCGCGGGCTGAAGCTCGTTGGCATGAAACTTCTCCAGGTCACCAAGGAAATGGCGCAAACGCATTACGGCGAGCATAAGGGCAAGCCGTTTTATGAAGGGCTGGTCAGCTACATCACATCCGCCCCCGTCCTGGCCATTGTCCTCGAAGGCAAAGACGCAGTGTCCCTTGCTCGCCAGGTAATCGGCGCCACCAACCCGGCAAGTGCCGCTCCCGGCACCATCCGCGGCGACCTGGCAATCGAGATCGGCCGCAACATCGTGCATGGATCAGACAGCCCGGAAAGCGCCAAGCGAGAAATCGCCATCTTCTTTCAAGACTCGGAGATAATCAGCTGGAATCGCACGGCCGAATCCTGGATCGCCGAGTAGCCCAATTCCGTACTTATATATATGTAGGCAGGCGAAAGGTGCCGCCGGCGCAGCCATTTGAATGCAGACTTATGTATGTATGCCCGGCTCCGCAGGTGGCGCCGGCGGTGCTATTTCCTGGTGTCACCCGGGGTGCCCGGAGGGCTCTGGTATCATTTCCGGGGCGACACCAGGGTGACAGCCGACCGACGGGCACCTGCTAAAAGCCTGTACCGGGACTGCTTCCCTTAAGCAGGCCAGTTCAGACCCGGTCAGGCAAACGGCAAATTTCTTCGAACACCTTCTGCGGTGTCAGGTCCATCAGACAAGCCGTTGTGGACAGAGGACAGACCCTGGCGAAACACGGCTGACAAGGCAGGTTGAGCGCCACACAATGGCATTGAGCCCCGTAAGGACCGTTGCGCTTTATGGGAGTGCTGCCGTATATGCCGACGATTCTTGCAACACCAGTTGCTGCGGCAAGATGTAGCGGTCCGGTATCTGCCCCCACAACCAGATCGCACCGCTCAAAGAGTGCCACCAGCTCCATCAGAGAGGTTCTGCCGGTAAGATCGCTCAAGAGGAACTCGGGAGCCAGTGCTTTGAGCCGTTCGGCAATGAAGGAATTGGTATCAGCTTCGAGCGGCCCTCCAATGAGCACCAGGGAATATCCCAGCTCTTGCGTCAGAAGCCGCCCCAGCTCACTCCAGCTGGGTGCTGGCCAGATCTTGGAGATCCAGGTGGTACCGGGTATGAGGGCGGCAATTTTCGGTGGTGCCAGGCCTGAAGATAAGCTGGCCTTAAGCATATCATCGAGCCTTGTCTTAGAATCGGCAGTGACAGGTGGCAACGGAAATTCAACAAGGTCAGCCAGGTTGCCAGCCTTCGGCGAGGCTCCTCCGAGGTCCCCTGTCGCCAGGTGGCACATGTGGCGTGCGAGTTTCAGGTTAAGCTCGACCACGTGGACATCGGGTGCGAAGTAGTCCCCGACATCCAGAGGATCGCTTAAGAGCCGATCGGCACCTTCCCTGGTGCCGGCAAAGCCGAAGCGCCTCGACGCCCCGGAAGCAAATGCTGGTACCGCACTCTTGAGCAAGCCCTGAAAGTCAACCGTGGCCTGGAATTTCCTTTCCCGGAGAGCTTGGAAGAAGCGCCCGATATCACAAGCGGTGCCTGCCCAGAGGAGGGGATTTTTCAGCCCCTTCAGCCAAGCCTTGCGGGGCATCACCACCACTTGATCCACTGCCGGATTCCCCTCAAGCAACGGCGCTCCTGCCGGCTCGACAAGCCAGGTTATCCTGGCACCGGGGATGGCACGCTTGATGTAAGCGGCGGCAGGCAGGCAGTGAATAATGTCGCCAAGCGCGCTCAGTCTGATAATCAAAATGTCCAAAGGACGCCCGGTCTCCCTGATAATTTCTAAGATTTCCTTACTTTCTAATGATGATACCAGCCATTAAACATGGTGCGCACCAGCGGTGGAGCGCGTTCCCGGAATCCCGCAAGCCTCGCATTTCTTACTCGGCGAATGCATATCCGATAGATCTCCAGGGTATAAGTTTTGGTAGAATGATTATGCCACTTCAAATGGTGTTAGGTGGCGCGATCATATTTCACCAGTCGAGGACTTCTCAGATGTCCTCGAGGCTGTCTTTCCCGAGAACTCCCGGCAAAGGCAACAAGACATCTTTATACCCTGTCCGGCGACTTCGTTGTCCCGGGTAACCAACAACGTAAACCCTTCTAGTTTCATTACAGCTCAGCACTGTCCACAAAAAGGAGAGAATCATGTCAACAGCCAAAGGTAAGGCAAAGGCGAAGGCGAAGCCCCAAGCCCACAAAACAACGAAGAGCAAAGCTCCTGCCAAAAAGGTGGTCGCTCGCAAGCCGGCCGTGA
>JAHFBI010000419.1 GCA_023250095.1 Candidatus Melainabacteria bacterium | reverse complement strand
TCACCGAAAGTGACAAACACTTTGAACTTTCAGGAGGCATGCCCTCCCTCAGTTAGCGTCGGCTGCCTGGATTGCGGCAGCTGCTTTCCCGTGACACACGCGGCTGCCGCTCACACTTTCCTGTGCCGAGCCTGCGAGTTCGAGAGAATTGCCAATCTCGCCTGCATTGCAGCTAGAAAACGGCTCTTGTCCGACGTTGAGTCTCAGAGGATGAAAACGCTTCCGGACAGGACTGCCATTGCCAGCCCGCTCATGGCTTTCACAAGCGGTCCAGCCTGGCAACTGGACTATCCGCTCAAGACATGAGCGGCAGCAAACTGCGCCCATGCCTTGACGGAGACTCTAATGCTTGCCGCCGTTCTGGCTGGCGCCGGCAGTGACGCCGGGAATTAGAATTGAGCTACCGTGCGGCACATAGATAATCTCGGCATTTGGATTGAGTTTGCGGATTGCCTCCAGCTTTATGTATTCAGGAGAGCTGCCCAGAGCCTTGTTGGTGGCGCTAATCTTGTAAGCTTCAGCGTCAGCCTGGGTTCTTGTGATATCAGCTTCCACCCTGGCTTTGATCAGCTCATTGCGCTTGGCTTCAGCTTGCTGGAGAGCCACCTGTTTGGCTTCGACTGCAGCCTGGTACTCCGGCGAGAATCTAAGGTTGGTGAGTGAAATGAGCTCCATGTCGATGTGCCGCTCGGAAAGCTTCTTAGCCACATATGCCCGGATGGCCTGGCTGACCTGCTCGCGATTAGCCAGAAGCTGATCGACAGCTTGCTTGGCTATTTCAGCCTTCAAAGCTTCACGCACTACCGGCTGCACAATCTTTTGCGGATAGTCGAAGCCCACCTCCTGGTATAGAGCACCCAGTTCGCTCTGACGCGGATGGTAATTGACAGTCAAATTTGTGTGCACAACTTGCTGATCCGAACTTACAGCCTCCTCTCCATCAAAAGTCATGCTTTGCGTGCGGACATCATGCGGGTAAACAACCTGCAAGAAAGGAATGATGAGCTGAAACCCCGGTGGCAGCACATTCTTCTGCACGCCTTCCATCCGGTTAAAGACCACACCGGCGTATCCTGGAGGAATGACGATGGCAAAAGAAGTACACACCCAGAGCGAGCCGAAGATCAACATCGCCAGCAAGCCGCCAATCTTGATCTTGGCATCTTTGCTAGCAGCAAAAGCACACAGCCCGGCCACTGCCAGAACAAATGCAATAAACTCCATTTCACACCCACCTTTGTCTTGAACGGACCAAAAGATTGAAAGCCCGGAATCAGCCCTTTGTCCCCTCTTTCGGCTCGAGTAGCCTGACATCCACGCCAGATTTCTCCAGAAGCTTGACTGCAAAATCGGCAGTATCCTGAAAGCCGGTCACCTGCCGCTTGAGATCGGCAAGCTCCTGCTCGAGTGCGGCGACACGCTCTTTCAAAAGGATCTCGGATTCTGAGCCAAGTTCCTTGTACTTGAAACGCACTTTCTCGGCATAAGCCTCAGCCATCGGTCGCCCGACGGCAGCAATTGTGACAACGGCAATAACGCCAAGAACCATCAAAAATGCCATCTCGAAAGCTATCACTAAGGCTGCCTCCGGAAATCGTCTCGATAATTACTATTTCATGTCTGCCATACCCAGTCCAGAGCTAATCATACGTTCCTTTAGCAAAAGTGGCTCCAATCTTGACACCCCAAAGCCTGGCAGATGATAATCAAAAACCTGTGGCACGGTAGCTCAGATGGTTAGAGCGGGCGACTCATAACCGCCAGGTCGGCAGTTCGATTCTGCCCCGTGCCAGACTCTTACATACAGCACAGCAGCTGTCTGCCCTCTGGCACACAAGGCAAGCATAATTTAACGTCTTAGTCAGGCTCTTGCGCAAAGAGCAAAGTCCGCTGTGCCTGGCAACAGTTCCACCGGATACCAAATGTTCACAACCGCCCTTTAAACTCATTGGCAGGCTATACAGGATCGAAAAAGCCTGGCGAGCAATAGACGGTTGAGTGAGCAGGAGCAAGATGTTTTATGTCCTGGACAATAAACAGGGAGGATGAAGCCCGCCTCTGCCTGGTATTGCGGTGTTTTATCGAAGAATGGGGAAGCAATAATGTCGCCATTCAGGTTCCAAAGTGCTGGTCAACGCTGGGTGGCTCCCGCATTGGCAGAGTTCCCCTGACATACGAGACCGAAGCGGCAATTGTCATTCGCGTTGACTGCGAACAAACCAGCCTTTGTTATGAATACAAACTCACCGACCCGCTGGCAGCACCACATACGGTGCAGAGCAAGGAGCCAGCGGAGGCTGTAAGACACCCTGCCAACAGTTAGCAGGATCAGGCCTCTTCCTCAACGCCTTCTTCCTCGTCGTCGACTTCCATTTCGTTGGCCATTTCCTTGATGTAGGAGACCACGCGCTCGAATTCTTCATCACTTTCAATAGTGCGAAAGATTGCCTGGTCATCCTTCTCGATGAGCTCCATGATCACGGTGGATTCTTTGTTCTCATCGGCTTCGGACTCGTCGACATTCAGGAGCAAAACGTACTGTTTGCTGTCGAAATCAAAAACCCCGAGAATTTTGCAGTCATAAGATTTCCCGTCGTCGCTTTCCAGGGTTATTGTTTGCTCGTCCAGGTTATTTGCTTGCATGTCAGTTCCTCAATTGCTCTGCACAATTGCCAGTTGCCCCAGTTTCCTCAGTTCCTCATCGGCTCCCAGAGCTATCAACTCATCACCGCTTTGAAAGACCAGATCCGGCGGCGGATTAGTAATTAACTTACCACCTTGATTGACGGCCAAAACCATCGCGCCCGACGTTTGTTTTATATTAGCGTTCCTAAGTGTACTACCAACCAGGCTGGACGACTCGGCAATCACTACCTGCTCCAGGCGCAGGTCTTTGGCCGGACTATGCATGGCCACATCCAGGAACTCCAGCACCAGAGGATGAGTGACGGCAGTAGCCATGCGCCGGCCGCAAATAATATAAGGTGAAATCACGTTGTGAGCACCAGCTCGCATCATTTTCGACTCGGAGCCCGGGTTGGCGGCTCGACAGACAATTGTTATGTGCTCATTCATCTCGCGCGCCGACAGAGTTATGAAAGTATTGGCTGCATCATCAGGCAAAGCGCAGACAATGCCGGCAGCCTTCTCGACACGTGCACTTTCCAGCACATCGTCGGCTGTCGCGTCACCCTGGATAACGAGATGCCCGTCGTCCTCGGCTCGCTTGGCGCGCGATGGATCAGACTCGATCACGACAAACTCCATACGGTTCTGCTTGAAGTGCGAAGTCACCTCTTGCCCTGTCCGCCCGTAGCCGCAGACTATCTGGTGTCCTGACAGCCGGCTGATCTTTTGTTTCATGCGCTTTCTTCCGAAAAATGCCGTGGGATTGGCTTCGACGATCGTTTCCGCCAGCTGGTTAAGTACAAGGAGAAACCCGCTCACCCCCAAGAATATCAAGAGGACCGTAAAAATTCGTCCCCCGGGAGACAACGGATGTACCTCCCCGAAACCCACGGTAGTCAAGGTGATAACTGTCATGA
>JAHFBI010000126.1:6968-13456 GCA_023250095.1 Candidatus Melainabacteria bacterium | reverse complement strand
CATGTACCAGATGCTCACAGGAGTCCCGCCCTTCCGGTCAGGCGACCTGTATTCGCTGATGAACGAGCACGTCAAGGCCACCCCTCCACCAATCCGCAGCCTCAACCCGAATATCGAAATCGCCCCTGATCTGGAAGAAGTCATCATGCAGGCTCTGGCGAAGCGCCCGGAAGATCGCCAGAAGAACGTCAAGGAACTTCTCCTGGCGCTGGTTGCAGTCAGCCGGCACTTGCCCATGGCTTCGACCTCAGCAAACTTAGGCTTCTTCGGCTTCGAAAGCACAGCCTCTCCGCTGGGCACTGATGACACGCCACAGCTCAGCGCCAGCCAGGATCTGATCGCTCCGGTTGACAGACTTTCACCGCAAGGCAGGCAGACAGAAGAAACAAACGAAGGCTCCCTGTCAAAGATCGACGATAGGGCGGAGCCACCAGGCAGCGCGGAAGCAGGAGCGGAGACTGAGGAAGTACCGGGTCTCATAACCACGAGCAACACGCCTGGTCACCCGGAGCCTTCGGGCAATACGGCCGGACAAGCGCCTGTGGCAATGGCTCCACCTGCTCCGGCATCTAACGTCTCAGGCAAAGCAGATCAAGGCAACATACAGATTATCCCAAGAACAGAGCCTGTCACGTCTTGTGTGGTCCAGACGCCTAAGCATCCAGGCGGACAGCCAGCACAAAGGCATGCCGGCGATGATGAAACACAAGGCGACAAGCGGCAGCCCGCGCCCTCACCGGAGGGAAGTCCGGCTCAGTCCAATGCGCCCAGAGCCTTCGAGCACGGCGACAGTCACGTCACTTCCTCGCCATCGATTGGCTCCACCAGCCAAAGAGAGTCCCGGGATTTGATTCCTTACGTGGCTCTTGTGACAGTGCTCATCGCCATGTTCGTCTTGATAGCGCAAATGCCAACGGCGCCGGTGCAGCAACGCGCCGAAACTCTCATCAATCAGGGGAAACTCGATGACGCCGGACACATCTTGCAGATATGGAGAGCCGGGCGGCTTTCTGCCAGAGACCAGGACCGCTGCGATGGGCTGTGCATGCGCCTGGCGAGAGAATATGCCCGGATAAAACGTTATCCTTCGGCAATAGTCTTTCTCGAACAAATTTCGACCAAGTCACGTTATTACGCAGTGGCGCACGAGTTGAGCAAGCGCTATCGCAAGCTCGTCTGAGCCGTGCCGCCCTAGTGCCCGGACAATCTCCAAGCGCCGAGGCAAAACGAGAGCGGCAAGACAGAAGCTCAAGGCGGAAGAGGAAAGTTAGCTTTCAGGCAAGTACCTCTGGGCGTCAGGTTCTCAAACTCCACAGTTCCATGCATGCTCGCCACCCGCTCCCGTATGCCCCTCAAACCGAAACCATCGAAGGCAATGGCTCCTTGCTCCAACCCACATCCATTGTCGCGAACGGTCAATTCGATGCAGTGGGGCCTGGCAACGACGCCAACCGACATCTCAGTTGCACCGGCATGCTTGAGCGTATTTGTAATGCACTCCTGAATTATCCGATAAATTTGATAACTCTCTGGAACGGGCAGTTCGTACGAATCAGCCAGGTCGAGTTTTACAGTCAGAGCCAGCCTGGATTGCGCTTCTTCGGCTAGAGCGGCAACAGCTTGCTTGAAATCGAAATCGGACAAGCGAATAGACTCCACTGCAAGGCGCACATCAGTCAAGGACTGAGCCGCCAGATCCTGAGCCAGTTCGAAAGCCTTTTGAAAGCGCTCCTGATCACAGTCAGCGAAGCGGCGCGCCACTTCAATCTGTATTTTCAAGGCAGTCAGAGTATGCCCAAGGCTGTCATGAATCTCTCTGGCGATACGTGTTCTCTCCAGCTGTCCAGCCAGCGTTTCCACTTCCTTCGCCAGTCTTTGCGCCTCAAGACGCGACTTTTGCTCGGACAGAAGTGAGCGAGTGAGCAGCGCCACCAGCACCATCAGGCTGCCATAAGTGAAAGTGACGATAAGTGCACTGCCAACGATACTGGAGACAAGCCAGCCGCTCAAACTAGCCGAGTGCAGCCCCGGCGTGGTCAGCCAGATTTTATAACCGGCGCAGACAATCTGTGCGGCAAATGCCGAAAGCCCCAGGACGATGAGCCCGCGGCAATCGAGAAGGAGGCTGGCTTTGGCAACTGAAACGATGAACAGAGGCGAAATGAAACGAGCGACACCACACATCGATGAGGCGGCAATCAAGGCAATTTCAACGAGCAAATAAGAGACTCGCTGCCAGTATGGGCATGCTACCGGCACAAGCAGACTCTGGACGACCATTGCAAGCAGAAGAAGCAGCGAGAGCCCTATATGGGCAGCTTGCGGATCGCTTGTAGCAAACCGCCAGGCCAGGTATTCCAGGGCGATGGCCAACCCGATAAGAGCCCACTGGAAATACAGCACTTTCCTATATAGCGGCTGGTTTGGGGACTTGAGATTATCCATGCTCCAGGCTCTGGCTCCACCTTCGACAAATTAGCATACACGAGCCCAGGGCAACCTGCCCCGATAGAAGTCATGCCCTGCAAGTGATGGCAGGCGGTTGTGAAGAGTCACTTTTGACATTGGGCATCGCCGCACGCCACACGTCACACAACACAAGACACACGAATTTCTGCAAGCCGTCACCAATTGAGATCCTCAGTGGGTACCCTCCGGTGGCAGAGGCGAGATGTCGCGCCAAGGGGCCGATGCATCATACTGTGCCGCGACGCAATTGCGCCGCACCATATGCGATACTATTTGCCGGCAAGCAAAATACGTATCGGCAGATTGCGGCACACGCCAATGAAGACGGAAAACATCTGGGTATAAAGTCTCTGGGTAAAACTTCTGGACGCTCCATGGACGGCAAACATGCCCATGATTGACATTCAACTTATAGTGGGGGTCGTCATTACGGTGGGGGCAGTCATATTGTGGCTGGTCTGGTCCAGAGGCAATGCCGGAGGCAGTGTCGACGCCCTGGTGGCACAGGGGCTCCTGCACAAGCAAAGGAACGATTTCATCGAAGCAGAACTGGATCTGGAGAGAGCATTGAAAATGCTGCAGTCCGCCTCTAAACCCGACATCAGCAAAACTGTCACCTGCATGGTCAATCTCGCCCAGTGTTATGAGAAAAACGGCAAATTCAAAGAATCTCGCGATCTTTTCCAGACCGTGCTAAAGCAATGGGAAGCTCTTTTGAGAGCCAAATGCAGCAGCGCGCTCATCGACATTGATTATGCCGTGACAAATTCTGATTTTGGCAAAGGCACTGGCGCCGTCGAAGAGTTTTATGAAAAAGTCGTCGATTTTAAGGAAAAGTCCCTCGGGCAGCTCCACCCGGATGTAAGCAACAGTCTGATAATCTTAGCTCGACTCAAGCGAAAAATGGGCAAAAATGCCGAGGCCGATCATCTGCAAGAAATGGTCAAAGAGCTTGAAAAAAAGCGGGCGACCCTGAAAGCAAAACAGAAATAGCTTGTCTGGCAAGCGACCTCGCCGCTGGACGAGACGGCGTTAGAATTGCATCGAAAGAATGGCCTGGAGCACGACTGGGTATAAGCCTGGTAAGGAATCAGGTTAAAGCCGGAGAACATGGTGTCCCAAGATAGCGAACCAATCAGAATCGGCGAATTGTTGTGTCAGGTAGGAGTCCTCACCACAGGGGACCTGACGGAAGCAATTCAAATATCCAAGCGCATGGGAGTACCCATCGGGCGAGTCCTGGTGATGTCCGGCTGCGTCAACGAGGTAAATTTACAGGCAGCGCTGGAAGCTCAGTCTCTCATCAAAGACAAGCTTCTGGAGGTGGATCTGGCCGTGCGGGCTCTGGGAAAGGTATTCAAGGACGCCGTTGCCCTGCAAGACGCTCTTAAGAGTCTGGACTGGCAGCCCAAGCCAGGCGGTTCCAACAAGCTTGGCGAGCTCCTTCTCGACTCGAATATAGTGAGCAAAGAGGAGCTGGAGAAGGCTCTACAAGCCAGTTTTCACTCCGGGATGCCGCTTGGCGGCACTCTGGTGCTGCAAGGTGTGCTCTCAGCGCAGCTCCTTCCAACAATCCTGCACGCCCAGGATGAGATTCGCGCCGGCAGAATGACACGGCAGGAGGCAGTCGAGCAACTGAAAACGGCGGTCATGTACTGGGCGCGAGCTCAGGAATCCAAAGGCGATGATTTTCTCCAGGCAGAAAAACGAGCACCGGCAGCCGCCGGGGCTCAACCTTCCTATATGTCCACATCGGTATTTGCCTCACCTTCCACACAGGTGCCGCCTTCTCCAATTCCGCCTCCGCAAGCGCCCTCTTTTGGCACCACGCCACAGGCAAGCTCGCCGCCAAGCTTTTTCTCAGCTCCTCAACAGCAACAAGGCTACTCCGTGCAGCCTGCGCCGACTCCACTCCAGGCAAACTTGCCGCTGCGCGAGAGCCCCCAGCCCTTGCCCCAGCCGTCACAGCGGCCACAGCCGCCGGACTCAGCTGCCCCGGCGCCTCCGCAATGGTCGTGCACAAAACCAACAGGCTACACCAATCAAGGGGCACCAGCACCGGGGACGACGCAGCCAGCCCCGGCACAAAATCCAGCCTATCCCCTGCAAGCAGCGACGCCAGTACAGCCTGCTGGCGCAGATGGGGACGTTTGCCTGCTGGAGCTTCTAAAACTGTCGGCCGTTTGCACGCCAAGCGATATCCAGGGCGCTATCGACAGAGCCCTGCAGGATTCAGAAGCCACAGCCCGCCTTCTGTTGATGCTTGGCTTGATAGACCAGGCGACACTAGACCTTTTCTTGCGTTGCCAGTCTCTTGTCGGGCGCGGCGTGCTGCGCAAGGAGCAAGCCTTGTTTGTCCTCAATGCCATGCGCTACCGCTCGGTCAGCTTCGAAGATGCGCTTGCTGAGCTAGGCATCACCGCACCGGCTCCGGGAGTCAACCGATAGAGAGACTTTTTCTGTTGCAGCAGAATCAACCTTCTTGAGCGCAGGGATGACAAACCAGAAGGTGCTACCCTGCCCTTCTTTGCTCTCCAGCCCGACGCAGCCGTCGTGTTGCTCGATTATGGCCTTGCAGATCGCAAGTCCCAGCCCGCTGCCGCCTTTTTTCCCGGTCGGGGGGTCTTCCACCTGCCGGAAGCGCTCGAAAATATATTTGTGATAAGACTCAGGTATGCCGCAGCCTTGATCGGAAACTGCCACCTTCAGCTTTTGCGGCAACTCCTCGGCGGAGACTTTTACTGTTCCCCCGGCAGGTGAGAATTTGATGGCGTTGGAGAGCAGATTGACCAGAACCTGCACAAGGCGGTCTGCATCGCCGAAAGCTTGCAGAGGTCCGACAGAACTTTTGAGGGCAACGGAATTGGACTCGGCATAGCCGCGCACCGACTCAATCGAGCGCTCAACCACATCGGAAAGGTCTATTTCGCTCATGTGCATATCCAGCTTCCCAGCTTCCATTTTTTCAATGTCGAGCAAATCGTTAATGAGATTGATCAAACGATCGACATTGCGTTCGGCTACAACTATCCTCTCTTTCCCATCGGTAGACAGAGCGCCATACACATTGGCCTCGAGCAATTGTAAGAACGCCCGGAAAGAGGCAAGCGGCGTTCTGAGATCATGGCTTACCATGGCAACGAATTCTTGCTTCAGCCGCTCAATCTCCAGTCTTTCTCTTTCAGCTTCGGCAAGGCTGTGAGCCATGTCATTGAACACGCGATCCAAATGAGTGATTTCGTCGTTGCCGGACATTGGCGGGTTGAGAGGCTCCCCGCGCGCCAGGCGCCTAGTGTTGTCGACCAGGATCATCAGCCGCCTCGTAGTGCTGCGATTCATAAAAACAGCCAGACAGACAGCAAGCAAGATGTTGAATACGACACCGGCAAGCAAAAGACACTTTATCTGCAAGCGGGCATTTGCCTGAAATTTCGGGCTGGCGTCGTCGATCTTCTGCTCCCAGCCGACAACTTCATCGACCTGCCCGCCGACTTGAGCAAGCTGGTGTTTGAGATCTTCTATCTTGTCAGAGAACTTGTCCTTGTCTCCGTCCTGCACGAGATTCCTGCATCTATCCAGCTCATCCATCCCCTGATAGACCAGCTCTTTGATCCTCTTGATTGCAGTCACTTCCTTCGGCTGATCGGCAACAGCCCGTTCGAGGATGGCAAATTCACCTGGCACCAGCTCCGTCGCCTTTTGATAGCGCTCCAGAAAGCCGGATCCCTCGGTAAGATTGTAAGCATAAAGTCCGGTAGCAGCATTTATGACCAGCCTGAGAAGCTTGTTCAGATGGGTGACGACGGTCCTGGCCTGCCCGGAGCGCCGCGCCTCCGCTTCTGACTGCCGCAACAATTCATAGAGGACACTGACAAAAGTAAGCTCGAAAACCAGCGGCACAGCCACCAGGATCAAGACTTTGTGAGTGAGCTTCAGACTGAATCGCATGGCGCCACGGACTCTCAAGGACCGCTCGCTGGTCTGCCGATCGTCAGCCAGGCTCTGAGGGAAACCTGCTT
>JAHFBI010000126.1:0-6958 GCA_023250095.1 Candidatus Melainabacteria bacterium | reverse complement strand
ATTAATCATATTGTTGTCATACCTTAGACCCGCCAATACGAAACCTGAACGCCCTCCTCAGTGTGTCCCAAGTTTGTAACCAACTCCGCGAACCGTCTGAATAACCTCTGGCTCCCCTTGGGACTCCAGCTTCTGCCGGAGGCGCTTCACGCAAGTGCGGACGGTTTCAGGCCCGACATCGGCTTCTGCAGTCCAGACATGACTGAGCAGAGACTCGGCGCTGAACAGCTGGTTGGGATGGCGCATGAGAAATTCCAGCAAAGAGAATTCCCGGCGCAGAAGTTGCAGATTGCGGTTGCCACGCCGGGCGCTATGCGCAGACGGGTCGAGAACGATGTCTGAGAACGTCAGAACATTGCTGCCAAGCTCCCAGCCCCGGCGAAGCAGCGCCCGCAAGCGAGCCGTCAGCTCGCGCAGATCGAAGGGTTTGGTCAGGTAATCATCAGCCCCAGTATCGAGTCCGACTTCCTTTTCACTGACAGAGCGCTTGCCTGTCAGAATCAGGACCGGCGTTTTCTTGCCCTGCAAACGGAAATCCTTGAGTATGTCAATGCCGCTCAGACCAGGCAATTCCCAGTCAAGAATGACTATGTCATAGTCGAAATTGCGCAAAAATTCCAGCGCGTCCGGACCATTATGCACGCACTCGACCTGATGATGCTCAAGCTTCAGCCAATCCGACACCATCAACGTCAAATCACGATCATCTTCGACCATCAGTATTTTAGCCATGAAAACGCCGCAGACGGGGACAGGGCAATTTTAGGACAAAGGACAAGCAAGAGCAATCCTTAACGACTCTCACGGGCGTGCAGCAAGAGCGCACTGCCGGCGGTGGCATCCGTCCTGCCCATGGTGTAAGGTCACAGACGCCGAACTCCATGCTGGGTGTGGCTTGTCCGCCCTCAGTGGGGGAATCACGTATGAGATCGGGATATCATTTGACATCAAGTTAGCGCCATGTTACTTTGTCCTGAGAACCACCCCGTTACTCGTAACTGCGTTTACCAGCCGGACGGACTCGTCAATAGAGGATCGAAAAAAACATATCCCGAGATCGTCCCAGACGAGAAGCTCAAGCGACTCAAGCGCAAGCTGTATCTCAAGCAAGTAAACGTCTGCCAGCAAAAAGAGAGCCTGCTCACCGGTGCAGGCGTGGTCAGCAGTTGGCTTGCCGCAGGGCACTCAGGTCAAGGTATGAAAAAACGCCATCAGGACAAACAAAGACGCCAACTGCTTAACCAGCAGCAAGATCAGGCAAAAAGAATCTTCTTTCCCAGAGAGCTCCCGACAGCCTACGACGACTATGTTTACCTCCGCTACGAAAGGCTATTGCGAGCACGCTCTCTCAGCAAGCAATCGCTCTGGCAAGGCGAAATGTTCCGCCATTACGCCGTGATGCTTCTCTGGGTGCTGCTTGCGAGCCTTGTCATCGCCGCCAAACATGTTGACTGGAAAGTCGCTCCCCAGTCAGCGACAGCGATACCTCAGTCCAACACACCGTCTGCACCGGCTTCCCCTTTGAGAGTAAATCCTCCCATGCAACCTACGCCAGCCGGAGAATCTCACTTGCCAGTGCAGTCTCAAACCTTAGGCTCATCAAGCCATCTTCGGCAGTCTCCATTGTTGAACTTATCGGACCAAGGCATGCAATCTCACCCTCTCGACACCGCAATCCAATACCTGCCTCTTAGAAGCCTGAACACAGTAGATTCGCCGACTTTCTTCCTCTCCACAGCCCAGAAATAGAGCTTTCCCGCGCCAGACAACAACGGCACCCTTTGCACCCTTGCCCGCAAGAAGATGCAAAGGGTGCCGTTCACATCTTTGCCTGCATGTTCTAAAATTGAACTTTCCAGGGAGTTGCGCATTTATCAAGTCATGGCCAAGATTCTCGTAGTAGACGATGATAACGACCTTGCCGGGATGCTAGAAGACACGCTGACCTTCGAACATCACGCAGTCGAGCGTGTGTCCGACGGATCCGAGGCTGCTTATCTTTTGCGTGTTTGCAAATACGATGCCATCGTTCTGGACTGGGATCTCCCTGGCATGAGCGGCATCGAGATTTGCAAGAGCCTGCGCGACACCGGAAACACAACTCCAGTCCTGATGCTCACAGGCAAAGGCGCGCTGGACGACAAAGAAGCCGGGCTGGACGCCGGTGCCGATGACTACCTGACCAAACCTTTTCAAGCCCGGGAATTTTCCGCTCGCATCCGGGCGCTCTTGCGCCGCTCCGCCGGACTGACCACCAACATCTTGAAAGTAAGAGATCTCGAGCTTGACCCGGCCAGTTTTCGAGTAACAAAAGGGGGACAGGAACTCAAGCTTGTTCAAAGGGAATTTCAATTGCTGGAGTTTTTCATGCGCCACACCAATAAAGTATTCAGCGCCGAGGCACTGCTGGACCGTGTCTGGGCTTCCGATTCAGACGCCTCACCGGAAGCCTTCCGCACCTGCCTGACAAGACTGAGAAAAAAAATTGACACGCAAGGACAGGAATCGCTGATTACAACAATGCATGGCGTCGGTTACAGAATGGAAGCTTGAGGGGATGAACGACAGTTGCTCCGCTTGCCCCTGAATTTATCCAGCAAAGCTCTTGCCCTCGTTCTCGTCCCGCTCGTCTTCCAGATCGCTTTTGCCGCAGCAATCTTTCACATGTTGCTCGAAGCAGAGACTGCCGAGCGGCGAGTTATCCAGGCCAAAGAGATTCATGCCGACCTCGACGTTATTATGAACAGCGTCTTGACGGCTGCGCGATCACTCGGGCAACTCTGCCTGCTGGGCGGCAATCAGTATGACCAGCAATATAGAAAAGCAGTAGCGCCTCTGGAAGACACTCTCCACCATTTGCGCGCCCTTGTCGGCGGCGAGCCTGGCAGACCGAAAACAAGCGAAGAGAAAGCCGCTCTCAAGGCTGTAGACAAGCTCGACCATATCGCGTGCGACGTCAGGAAAGTTTGCGACGCGGCAGTAGCTGATCTCGAAGACGGCAACCGCGTCGGAGCCATCGATAAGTTCACCAGCCTCAAGAAAGTGGTCAACAAATTGACCAATGAAGTCGATTCCATCCGCGCCGAGGCACAAAAGGTAGAAAGCGAAGATCCGCTCATTCAGCTTCACAACAGGGAGAATCTAAAAATCGCCTGTCTCATTGCTCTCGGACTCAATCTACTTGTGGCGGCTCTGGTGACAATTTCCTACAACCGCAGCACTACCAGAAGATTGAATGTGCTGATGGACAACACGGAACGTCTGGCACAAGGGCGACAGCTCAATCCACCGCCAGGCGGCTCCGACGAGCTCGCCAGGCTGGATGGCGTGTTCAGGGACATGGCCGAGGCTCTCTCTGCAGCCTCGCAGCATGAACGTGCGATGCTAGACCGCCTTGCCACCATTTTGAATATCCTGCCTGTCGGGCTTATGCTCATTGATGAAGACGGAACAATTCAGATGAGCAATCCATCGAGCGAAGGGATGTTCCAACTGAGCAAAGGCGACATCGCCGGCAAAAATATAATGCTTCTCCTGAGCCATCCAGAGGGGCAAAGCCCAGAGAATTTCATGGCGGAACTGAAGAAGAAATCATCGGGGATCGTAGCCGAAGGGGAAGGGATGAGACAGGGCGGGACTTCTTTTCCCGTGGAAATATCGCTCACTGCCTACAGCCAGTCAGGAAACAATGATCTCTATCTGCTTGTGCTGAGCGACATCACCCAGCGCAAAGAGATCGAGCGCCTGAAGCGGGAGTTCATGCAAATGGTAAGCCACGATCTCAGAACACCGCTTACATCCATACAAATTTTTCTCAACCTGCTTCTCGACGGAGTATACGGAGAACTGTCAGAAAAGATACGGCAGAAAGCAGCCGTCGCCGACAGAAGTGCCGCCAGATTGATAAATCTCGTCAGCGACCTGCTCGACATGGAAAGAATGGAGTCCGGGCAATTGCGCCTGAGTTCGGACATAGTCCAGATTTCCTCGGTCATAGAGCGCTCGCTGGAGTCAGTCCGTCCCTTCGCTGAGCAACAAGGGATAACGCTGTCGTCTCGTCGAGCTAGTGCAGAGGTATTTGCCGATCAAAACCGGCTTGTGCAGGTTCTAATAAATCTCCTGAGCAATGCAATCAAGTTCTCACCGCCCGGCCGCTCCGTCGACGTATCAGTCACGCCCGAGAGCGAATGGATTGAAGTGGCGGTCTGCGATCAGGGACGGGGGGTGCCAGCATCTATGCAAGAAGACATCTTTCAAAGATTCAAGCAAGTGGAGCTGAAAGACGCCACAGAAAAGAAAGGCTCCGGGCTCGGGCTGGCCATTTGCAAAGTAATTATCGAGCAACACGGCGGCAAGATCGGAGTGCGCAGCCAGAGCAACAAAGGAAGTACATTCTGGTTCCGGCTCCCGGTCGTGCGCAAAATAAGCATTGCCGCTGCCGATGCCAGGCAATCCGTATCGAGGGAATATCGCAAACCGACATTGCCACAGTGACCACCTCACACCTCTTGCACCAGCACTGGTTTTCAAGCGTTGATGTATTTGCACCACTCCCGAGCAAATGCGCCTGGTCAACCTCTTCTGCAAAATAGTCGAAGCCGGAACGTCGAACTAGCTACCGACAATGCCCGTCAGCCCAAGAAGAGGGGGAGCTTCAATCTTGGCTGCAGTCTCCTAACAAGTGGACCAAAGTTTGGGGTCACTTCATCCCTTGCCTTCGAACATACACCGGACTCCGGTGGAAGGGGCGTTCACAAGTTTGCCGGGAATTTCAATCCGTAGGTGGCGGATAGCGCAAGCGACATTGGCGCGCACGCTCTTCCACGCGAGAAGCTTCTGCAGGGCGTCCCATCTTTTTCAGCAATCCGGCATACGCCGTAAGTATTTCACAGCATTGATAACCGCCGTCAACTCCGTATGCCTTCTCGTTGATAGAAAGCGCGCGCCGGAGCAATTGCTCGGCTTCGGCATACTGAAGGGCATCTTGCCTGGCCGATGCAAGATTCAGGAGCGGCTGCCTGAGAGCAAGGGCTTGGCTCTGACTGTCACGGTTGGCGCAAAGCTTCTCGCAAAGCGTAAGCGACCTCTTGTACCAGTCACAGCTTTGCTGATATTTCCTGGCGTCCAGATAGAACCTGGCGACTCTATCGATATGAGACACAAGGGAGCTATTATCTTCCTTCAACTGCTTTTCCCAAAGAACGAAAGCCTGCAGATAAAGCGGCTCAGCGAAATCCGGCTGCCCGGCTTTGGCGTAGTCGTCTGCCAGTTTGTCGAGCGAGCCGGCATAACTTGACCAGGATTGCGGTTCCTTCTTCCAGATAGCCAGCAGGCGCTTGCGGGGCGCTATGGCCTGCGCCCATTTCTTCTGGGTCTCGAGCAGCTGGGACTGCTGTTCCAGAGCGTTGATCACACTTGTGCCGTCGCTGCCCTCGACAGCAACCCAGATGGCCACACAGCGCTTAGCCAGCGGCTCCGCTTTGTCATACCTCCCTTGCGATCTGTAGACCTCGATGAGCCGGGCGAGGCAGCCCGCGACTTCACGAGAGTCCTTTCCCCAGCGTTGTTCCAGGAGCAGTACCGAACGTTTGAACGCCGCCTCGGACTGCACATAATCGTAAGAATAAAGATAAACATCACCTAGGCTCAAAAGAACATGCCCGACGTTGGCGTCATCGCGACCTGCTGCTTTCCGGTAGATGCCGATGGCCCGTTTGAATTGGAGCACAGCTTCCTCTTTCTTGCGCTCCCACCAGAGGACCATACCGAGATTCTCCGAACAAAGCGCAACGATTGTATTATCCTGCCCGAGAGATTTGGTTGTGGCAGCAAGAAGCTGCCGGTAAAGAGACTCGATTTTCTGCCATTGTCTGGCGTCATTAGTGCGCAGATCGCAGAGATCGCTGAACAACCGGGCAAGCTCCAGCGCACCCATGCCCCGGTTATTTTCCATTATCTGGAATGCTTGCTTGAAGAGCAACTCCGACTCATCAATCTTACCAAGGGCAAATTTGGCCCGAGCAAGACTTGCAAGTATGCCTTGAAGCTGCCGGTCCGATTTGCCTCGCTTTTTGTCCATGGCAAATGCCTGCGACAGAACTTTCTCGGCTTCGTCAGTGCGCTGCCAGTCCATGTATACCTGGGCAAGTTTCAATAAGCTCGCCTCTTTTCGCTCGGCAAGAGACGACGATGAGTCGGACAGCTTGAGAGCGCAGATATACTTCTCTTCAGCCCCGCTGAGATTTTTCTTCTTGAGCGCGGCATCTCCCTCATAGATGAGTGACTGCCAGATATCCCCCCGGCTTCCGAAAGCGAGCCCCCCCTTCTCACCCATGACACTGCGAGCGCGAGTAGCGACGGACTCCGCTTCGGCGCCGCGATTGCTCTTGCGCAGAAACTCGATGTAGCCCTGAAAAGCCTGCAGCTTTTCCTCGTCTGAACCGCGCGTGGAGCGATTGTACCAGGTAAGAAAGAGTTGTTCGGCTTGAGTCGTTTTCCCGAGCCTGCTTTCGACTGTCGCAAGCATTCCGGTCAGCCCCAGAAGATAAACGTCTTCATCGATAAGACCTGGCGCCACCCGCTTCAAATCGTTTCTTCTAACTGTCATGGCACGCTCTAAAAACACTTCTGCATTCTTATAATCGTGCTGTTTGAAATAAAGCTTCGCCAGATCTTTCAGTTGCCAGCCAAGCAGAGGGTGGTCCTTGCCGTAATGTTTCTCTCCATACGCCAGGGCGCGCGTATAAGATTTCTGCGCTTCCGCCAGCTTGCCCTGCGACTCCAGACACTCTCCAAAATTAGTCAGCAACGCCCACATATCGATGTCGGTTGTCGCAGTCGCCGGCTGCAGCTTGCTCTCTGCTACTGTTAATGCCTGCCGGTATAGTCTTTCCGCCTCGGCAAACTGATGCTTCTGCTTCAAGAGGAAAGCCTGCTCCTCCAGCTGTCGAGCAGAGCC
>JAHFBI010000418.1:2106-3578 GCA_023250095.1 Candidatus Melainabacteria bacterium | reverse complement strand
GGCCAATAATGATCGACCAGCGGCTGCGCCAATCATCAAACAGGGCAACGAGCGCGTCATCCGCGCGCGTCTTGCCGACGGACGTTTCTTCTATTTTGACGATCTAAAGACAAAGCTCAGCGAAAGGACCGGCGCTCTCGGACAGCTGACTTTCCAGGAGGGACTCGGCAGCTATCTCGACAAGAGCGAGCGGCTGGTGATGGCCGCTCGCATCCTGTGCGACAGCCTTCGGCTTGAAGCCAGGTTGACCGTCTGCCTGGAGCGGACGATGGAGTTGTGTAAGCTCGATCTCGTGACCAATCTTGTCAGGGAGCTTCCGGAGTTGCAGGGGTATGTCGGCTCCTGGTATGCCGCTCAGGAGGGGCAGCCACCGGATGTGGTGGCTGCGATAGCTTCGCACTATTGCCCGCGGTCGCACGACGACGCCATACCGGAAGACACCGTCGGCCGTTTTGCTGCTGTTATCGACAAGCTGGACAATCTTGTAGGTTTGTTCGCCCTCGGGCGCAGACCGAGCGGCTCCAGCGATCCCTATGCCTTGCGACGGCAGGCGCAGGGGCTGGTCGATGTTTTAATCGACGGTCTCAACACTTACCCTTTGAACATCACAGCTTTGATGGAGCTGCTTCTGAGCCAGATTCAGGGGCGGCTCGAGAAGAGGAAAGGTTTCGATCCCCACAAGACTCTTGCCGATCTGCGCGAATGTTTGCTTGCCAGAGTGCGCCTGAAGTTGCAGGAAGCGGGCATTACCCGGGAAATCATCGATGCGGTGTTGTCTGGCTCCGATGCGCTTGCCGATATCCCCGACGTGCTTTCTCGCTGCCAGGTCCTTAAGAAAGTCATAGAAGCTCCTGGTGGGCTTGATCTGGTTCGCGTCGGTGTGCGTGTCGGCAATATCTTGACCGGGGAGTCACCATCGGCGGTGGATACGCAGCTGTTCGAGCTTCCTGCCGAAGAGGACCTCTGGGCAACTTTCCAGAAGGAGGTTGTATCAAAATGGGAGTCGCGCGGGCAGTTCAAGCAGCCCGCATCGTCGGCGGAATATATGGAGATGGTGCAGCTCCTGTTCCAACTGACGGCGAGCATCGATGTCTTTTTCGAGAAGGTGATGGTCAACTGTCCCGATGCCGCCAGGCGCAACAACCGCCACGGGATGCTCATGGCACTCAACCAGTATTTCTCGGCCATCGCCGACTTCCCGAAATTGCAACCGCTGCTTCCATGATGCGCCGCCAAGACCCTTTGTCGGTTCTGCCGCTTGCCTCCATGGGCAAACCTCGCCTGCAGCTGCAGTTGGTCGGATTCGCCTCGCCGGATTGGCTAGTCCGGCTTCTTTTGCAGGCGATCGTCTCGCTGGTTGTTTGCGCCGCTCGGTCGTGTTCGCTTCTTCCGCTTTCGCTCCTTCTTGTGCTTTCCTTGATGGCAGCCACTGCCTCGGTGCTGGCTGCATCCGATTATCCTCAATCCAGTCT
>JAHFBI010000418.1:0-2096 GCA_023250095.1 Candidatus Melainabacteria bacterium | reverse complement strand
GGTCCGCTCAAGGGGGGGCACTGGCGGTAAACGTCATCTATCCTGACAAACCGCGGTATCCTGAAGGCGCACCGGTGGTTGTCGTTGTGCCGGCAGGCGAGGTGGCCAGCGGTCTGGAATTTTCCATGCATGCCTGCCAGTCAGGTTTTGCCGAAGTGCGTTTTGCTTTTCCCGGGGGCGGCAAGAGCGGCTTCTCTTCCGGGGGCATTTATGATTATCGCGGACCGCAGTCGCAAGAGGCGCTCAAGGACGTCCTTTTGTTTGCTGCCGGCAAAGCCAAAGATGTGCAAGGACGCACAATCAATCAGCTTCTGCCGGTGAAAGTCTTTAATAATTACGTGGGGGCTGTGGGCTGGTCGAACGGCGGAAATGTGCTTCTGGTGACACTTGCGAAGTTCGCTTCCGACCTGCCTTTCGTCGGCTGGCTGGCTTTTTACGAGAGCCCGCTGGGCTCGATGTTCTACCCGCCTTCGCTCGGTGGCGCCCAGGATCTGATGCTCAACCGGCATTATCGGCTTGGCAGCGCTGCCACGGGTAAGTGTCTGGTCGACTACCGCAAGCTTTGCTATCAGCCAGCCGGGCAGAAATCTCCCGGCTCGCACAAGAAGCTCGGTCAGCCGGAAATTCCCGGCGTTCTCTTCTTTGACGAAAACGGCAATAAAGGTTGGGATGAGGAGACGGAGTTCGCTCTTCCTTATTGCGGCGATGTCGGACTGGACAAGCAGATTTATCCTCCGTCGGTCACTCTTGCGCTAGGGCGGCTGGGGATATTTGGCGCGGAGTGGCCTGCCAGCGTCGCTCAGCTTCCCGAGTCCGAAAAATATTTTCTGGAAAGAGACGGCTCGCTCTATATCGCCGATGTGGTCAAAGCCATGCCCTGGCTTCTCGTTTCAGTGTTCGGCAGTCAATTAGATCATCTTGAGCGGCAGTCAGATCATCCACACATTCCTCTCAATTACAACGGGTGGCTGGCAAACCGCCTCGGTTTTGTCAGGCTCAATCCAGATCCTGCCTATGTCGGAGCCATAGCTAATATGAATGGGCGCAATTTCATCGACAACAAGCCGAATTGCTCGATTGACGCCTCATCAATCGAGGAGTTTCTCGAACCGGAAGGGCTTGTGCCTGATTATGTCTTTATGGAGGCGGCAATTGCCGAGTTGTGCGATCGCAAACGGGCTCGTAATCTGAAAGAGTCCCTCGGCGCCCCCCTTGTTAACTATGAAAACGGTGCCGGACGGGAACATAATCCTGGCTGAGCCCGGCACTTTCTTGTCTGGGGGAAAGCGACCTCTGACTAAAATATAATCTTGAGGCTTGAACTTTCATTGCATGCTGGCGTTATAAGTTCCAGGAAAACTCAACGGCCCCCTGCCTGAGGGCTCCTGTCTGTCCTTTGCCGGGGTTGCGCGAAGCGCTTGAGCAAAGGGAGCCGTCAAAGAGCCTGCCTGTCAAGGATTGATGTGTTAGGATCTAATTGTACGTACGCAGAGGCCTAGAAAATGCTTAATAGCCCAGTTGATATCGCTCTACTTTTCGGTATTGCCTTGCTGGTGTTCGGACCCAAGAAGCTGCCCGAACTAGGCAAGTCTCTCGGGCAGGGCATTGGCAATTTCAAACGGCACCTGACTGAGGCGCAGGATGAGGTCAAAGGTGCCCTCTCCAACGAGCCGGCTCAGACCCCGGCACCGTCTGCTCCTGCTGCCCAGCCTAGCACCCGTGCTGCTGAAAGCAGCACGCCTGTCGGCGTCGCCGTCAGCCCGGGCGATGACGCATCTGGCGCCGCCCCAG
The DNA here is from genome assembly GCA_023250095.1 of Candidatus Melainabacteria bacterium. Classification (GTDB taxonomy): domain Bacteria; phylum Cyanobacteriota; class Vampirovibrionia; order Obscuribacterales; family Obscuribacteraceae; genus JAHFBI01. Next base: position 305 of record JAHFBI010000418.1, on the reverse strand, counting down.
GTGGCTAGCAGGCATCTTCTCAGTCTTTAGCTTTTGAACATGCCCAGATTCGGGGTTGTCTCGAAATTCAAGCCGGCCGGTGATCAGCCTAAAGCCATCGAGCTTCTTGCAAGCGGCGTGGCAGCTGCTCAGTCGTATCAGACATTGCTTGGCGTGACCGGGTCCGGCAAAACAATGACTATGGCACATGTGATTGAAAGGACACAGATGCCGGCCCTCGTGCTGGCTCACAACAAGACTCTGGCCGCCCAGCTGTGCAATGAGTTTCGCGAGTTCTTTCCTCACAACGCAGTCGAGTATTTCAT
>JAHFBI010000125.1 GCA_023250095.1 Candidatus Melainabacteria bacterium | reverse complement strand
TTTTTCCAGGAGAGCAATGTGGCTTTAGTTCAGACGCCGCAGGTGTTTTACAATCCCGATCCTGTGCAGAGAAATCTTGGGCTGTCTGCCGACGTTACTCACGAGGAAGATCTCTTTTTCAGGCTTGTGCAGCCGGGGCGCGACCGCTTTAACGCCAGTATCTGCCATGGCACGTCATTTGTGGCGCGCCGCAGCGCTATTGACGAAATTGGCGGCTTTCCGCAAGAGAGTATTACCGAGGACTTCTTCAGTTCCATTAAGCTTCAAGCCCGCGGTTATAAGACAAAGTATTTGAATGAAGCGTTGTCGGCCGGAGCCTCAGCCAGTGATGTCGACAGTTTCGTTCAGCAGCGCTTGCGTTGGGCGCAAGGGACGATACAGGTGCTGTTCTGTGCGACGAATCCGCTTCTAATCAGGGGGCTTAGCCCCATGCAGCGCCTGATGAATTTTTCCGGTGTCCTGCACTGGTTCACCGGCGTCGGCAATCTGGTCCTCTTGAGCATCCCGCTTGCATTTCTGCTCTTTGATGTCAGCCCGATGAAGGCGCCGGCAGAGGAGGTAATCCATTTCTGGCTGCCATACTATGCCTTCCAGGCTCTTGCCTATGCCTGGTTCAATCTGAAGCGCCGCTCGTTCTTTTTCTCGGATGTATACGGACCGCTTTTGTCCGTGCCGCTCTTTGCCACTGTGACGAAGTCCTTGATCAAACCCTTTGGAGCGGGTTTCAAAGTGACCAGAAAGGATCAAAACAGATCTATGATTCACGTGAGCGGTAACTTGCTTGCTCCGATCGTGATCTTGCTCGTTTCGTATTTTGGCGGACTCTTAAGATACTTTCTGGAGTGGACATGGCTGAATGTCGACAGGGATTCAGCGGCTATCGTTCTTGCCTGGTCGCTCTATAACATGATTCTTTTGATCATTGCCGCTCAGTCCTGCGTCAATATTCCGGAAAGGCGCCAGTCTATACATTTCCCGATGGATACGCAGGCTGAATTGATTGACCAGGAGAAAGCGACGAAGGTAAGACTTATAAATCTTTCCGAAGGCGGTGCCCTTGTAGAGCTTCCAGGCGAATATGGCTCGAGGACCGGGCTGTTCAGCTTGCCTTCGACGGAAATTGGCGCCATCAAATTCCGCATTGTCAGCCGGCGCGACAAGCGCCTGGCCGGCGTGGAGTTTCTCGAACTCTCCGATAACCAGCAGCGACACCTGATCGAGTTTCTTTATTGCCGCCCGGGAATGTGGCGGCAGCAGACGGTCACAGAGTTCAAGGGTCTCTGGGCCTTGGCGTGCTCGGTGTTCAGACTCTATCCTTTGATAGAAGGACGCTCCTGACGCCGCCGATGGGCGCGCGGTCGGCATATTCGCCCCAGTAGCACCCACAGGCTACCGGTTTCTTAGCCTGCGTCTCCAGAGCGTGCGCTCGCCGGAAAAGAATAATTGAAATGAAACCGGCAATCATGATGCCGAACAAGGCGAAATCACCCACCAGTATATCCATGCCTTACCCCAGTCTCTTTTATCCTGCTGTCTATTTGTTCCCACGAGTTATCCATGGGAGGCAATCCAGCAGCCACCCGTCGAATCGACCGAAACGGATACAGTTATAAGTCTGTTCTAATATTTTGTCTATGGGAATTACACGACGGAGGTAATTGTGGTCTGGTTCAGTGCGTTTGAACTGTTTTCGGCAAATAGACTTTGAGCACCCGGCGTCTCAAGTGATTGAGAGCCACCGCCGGCGGTGGCCCCACAGATAAATTTTTTTGTAAGAGGTTCGACGATAGGAACTACCTGGCTCCTGTCAAATTTCTGAGGCTTTAACTTGAGCCGCGGATGAAGATGCAGGCGGGACAGGAGCCCGCCTGCATCTTGCTTACATCCTTGTTGTAGTGAGCCGATGTTGCCGTCTCAGACTATCTGAACGGTAATCTTCCAGGTCTTGCCGTTAGGTGCGGGTTGTCCCCCGCTACCGCTCCAGCCCCAGCAGTTACGAGTGACTTCGTGCATGACGATGTCGTAAGTGCCGGTGCTCTTGAGTCCGAAGACAAAGGTGCGCTGTCCGTACTGGGGATTTTGGGGGTCTGGGATGAATGTGCCGCCGCCTGAAGGACGGGCGATGCCGGGACCGACGGACTTGATGTCCCATTGTTTGCCGCTGTACTGATCCTCGGAAAGTCGAATGTGAACCTGCTCGCCTGCGGTCGCGTTCTTGATGGTGCTGCCGTTATCGGTGTCTCCTTTGACATAGTAATAGGGGCTGGGTGTCTGCGGGACGGCAGCGGCAGGACCGGTTGCAGCCAGTGGGCCACGGCACCACTGGCACTGTTGCAGGTTCTGGGCGCAAGCGTCACATAGCTGGAAGTCGAAGCTGGTCGTGACTGCTTTGCACTTGAGGCATGTGCCGACAAAGATCTGGGGCCTCTTTTTTTGACAGGTTGAACATAGGGTAGCCATATGGACTCCTTTAGAACTGAAGTGCCTTTCTATCGAAAGTCGTATTAACGTGTCCCGCGGTGCCATCGGGACGTTGCCAGGTTCGAGTTGGCGTGACCGAGAGTCTGTCTTCATGTTTGATCAGGTGGGAAGGTGCAGTTTCTGAGGTCGTATCTACTCGGATGAAATTGTGCAGGGCAACAATGAGCTAAGCCTATCGTCGTGGAAGCAGTATTTCCAACCGCTGCCGATCAAGTTACCTTTGATACATCCTGAGCTTGCTTGTAAGGGAAGTAGACTGGCTGCCGGATGCAGGCGATCTCTCTGATTTCCAACCTTTTCAGCTCGGTCTGGATGTCAGCGTGATCTAGTTGCCACAGCTTGCTGCGGACTGCATTATCGGCGGTACCACTGCCTAAGCCTTGTCGAGTCTTTTCAGGGGATCACCGCATGCGCTGATACGCGGACCTCTGCTCTGCCGTGGGCAAAGAGCTATCGAAGTAACGATGAGTCCAGACTTTTGTGGGGCCGGCGAGGACATATGGCTAGCTGCGCCACTTCTTCTCAATTGGTTACATGGCTGTTGCAATAGTTAATTAGATGTTTCTGGGGTCCGGACCAGCGTTGTGGGCTGGCTCTTTGCTTGCGTTGCAGGACAGCAGATGGGTCATTGCTGCCGCATTGTCGGCACGGGCAGGCTGCTAGCGCGGTTCCCGCGAGTGCGCTTGTTCTGCAGACAGGTGAAGTTTGAGACCTGGAGGAGTTTTGATTGTGGAGTCACTTGGATCATAATGGAGATCAATTTCTCACAGACCATGTCAGCTCAGGCAGGATAGTTCCCCGAACACAATAAGCTCAAGATTTGAGAAATGCTACTTGCGCCATAACTGGCGAAAGTACCAATGCCGGTGGCGACAGGTATAAGGTGAAAGAGCTTTCAGTGGCAGGCTTGTCCATGTCCCTGGAAGTCTTTCGTGTGGTTAACTCCAACCTAGTGGAGCTTGCCATGAAACAATCAAACAGCAGGGAGGGCACTGTTTTCATTGAACTGGTAGAGATTCATATGTCCGCCCGAGAAAAGGACAAGCTGTTGCGCAAAGATCGCAATCGGCTGGACGGAATGCGTGCGCAAATCGAAGCTGGCGAGCAAATGGTGCCAATTGAAGTGCATGAAGTGGACCCGGTCGGCTACAGCATCTGGGACGGGAAGCACCGCTTCCTGGCTCATGAACTGGCAGGCGAGACCGTAATTGAAGCTGTCGTTCTCAGACAGGCTAGCCGCAAAGGGCGGTGATTGCCCGGTCTGTCCATTGAGTGCATCGAGCGAGGAGGGCAGCTTCCTCCTCCGTTTCTTAGGGGAGAATCGCCGAGGTAGGACTCCTGGATGCTGGAAGAAGGCAGCATCGGGAGGTTTGCTTCGGACAGGGATCAGGATGTCCGAAAGAGACAGGTTCGCTATTAGCCGAGCCTACAACTTTCTGGAGCGTTTTGCCGCACAGCCTCAGACAGCGTGGTTGTGATTGCTCCAGATTTCCAGATTCAGTCTATTCAACTGCGGAGTCGGAATATGTTTTTAAATTGCAATTCGTTTTCAATCCTCCTTGAGGACAGCACGGACGTTCAAACCAGCCAGCCGGTGGCGTCGATGATTCGCGCTGGCGAGAGAGCTTCCATCTGGTGCTTGCGTCCTGAGACTGTTCTCTCGCGACTGTCTGTCGACGAACATCAGCAACAGGCGGATCACCCCGGGCTTTGCTCTCATCGCGTGATTGTTGAAGTGCAACTTACTGCGCGCTTCAACGGGCGGTTCGACTATCTGCTCGTCGAACATATGCGCACACCCAATCCCCTCATTAAGGGCGATTCGCGCAAGGAGTCTTATGAGCTTCTGGCTGGCGTCATGCCGCTCTGGGCCAGTTTCGCTCCTGCCTGGTTCAGCTGGGTGCGCGACGAGGGAGTCCTGCAATCAGCCGTTGAGTTTATCACTGCTTCAGAACCGGATGCCTTTGGCCCGGTCTGTAAGGCGTTGATGCTCAAGCAGAAGCATTTGAGGGCGGCGGCATGGCTGGAAGTTGCCTCCGTCTGTTTTTCCAACCGGGGCATAAAAGTGGACAGGGACAGGCTCTGTGGCAATAAGTCCCTGACGGCAGTTCTTTCCATGCCCATGAAGATTGCTCAACGTATGGGCGGATGGACGCCGCCTGTTGAGCCCCCTGTTTTCCAGTCCGGCAAGCGGCGGCGCCGTGTTCTGATCGCCGACGTGCAAAATTACCGGCAGTTGCGTTGTGAGACCGATGCTGCTGCTTCCTGAACAATTGTTTTGAAATCTTCCCTTTGCGGGACTGTTTGCCAATGTCTTTGGCTTGCCCGCCAGGGGACCAATCAACTGGAGGAAATTATGAACTGGCTTCTTCTTCTTTTGACTGTTGCCGTCGCGTTCTATCTGATCGGCAAGAGCAAGTGGATGCGCGCTGCAAACTTGCGAAGTGAAGTTCGTGAACGGCTTTCGGCGCTTGGTCTTGGGCTTCTGTCCGTAGATACGATCATGAAGCGCATTGCCTGGACTGCAGACAACGAACCTGTGCATCAGCAGGCGGTGGCGCATCTCTCGTCGGCCTGGCAGGTGTGTGACTCCATCCTTGCTCTGGAAGTGCAAGGACTCGAGTCTGTTCTCGAGCCCGAGCATCTTTTCGTTTTCCGGCAGGACCTAGATGAAGCTCTTAAGAACGTGCATCGTGCCCGGGTTCTTGTTGAGCCGTTTGATCCCTGGGTCGATCCGTTCGACGAGGATCTCTCAAGCGGTCGCCAGGATTAAGGGGATCGCTCTGGCAGCTGATCCTTTTGTGTGAGAGGCATAAGGCGACATCCACTTTCCGGGGCTCCGGAGGGATGTTCGCCTGAGTGCCTTGCCGGCTACTTCCTGCAAACATTTCTTGTCGTTCTGGCTAGGGGGGCGATTGTAGATATACTGGGGCAGTCGCAGTGGGATGCGCAGAATTAGCGCCCGGTGGTCAGAGCCGATGTTCAGGAAGCTTCTTGTAAGAAACGACCCGCTGACCTGTGTCTGGATCCTTTTGGACATTTGGGTGAAATGTTTTCTTTGCGAGGCTTCTTCCGGGCTCTCTCCAGAACTGGGCTATCGGGAGGGAGCTCGATTAGGTGCCGCTTGCACTGATACCAGCAATGTCCGGACAGAAGGACACCCTATGGCGATGCATGGCATCGCCTCTCTAGTTTTGGCACTGGAGATCGAGAAGGAGACTTTCTAACTCTTCGTCGGTGGCTCGGCGGTATTGCTTGCCTTGATCTATGATGACCGGTCCGAAGAAGAGTTCTTGCTTGCGCAGCTCGGAGAATGCCGCAGTGTACAACTGTCGTTCGTTTTCGGCGTCGAAGGGCTTTCCGTTGACGATCAAGTAGGCAGATCCAGATGTGAGATCCTCTAATTGTTGCACGACGCCGTCACCGCTGCGGGATGCTCGTGAGAGAATTTCCACGGCTTGTTTGAGAGCAAAAGTAGACATAAGCTTCTGGCGCCTCTTTCGGAAGTCCGTTGTTTTCTTGATTGCCAGTTTGGCAGCAAGTCGTGGTATGCGATCACTTCATGACGCTTCATGTCTTGTAGATATGCGCTCGCGGTGCCTTAAGGCGCATCTAGTTGCCTGAAAAAGCGAGTTAGTAGGCAAAATCCACAGCTTGCGCGAAGAAGATCAAGATCATGGACTGTCTGTCAGTCGGCCCGTTGGGGAAGGGTCTCGCGACGGAAGGGCAGACAGATGTGCCGGTCGAACACGGCAGGCGTCTGGGGACACAAGCATCGGCCGCCGCAGGTCAATGCCCTGTCTGAGAATTTGCCCTGTCTGCAATTCACAGCAAGTTGAGCGCTAGCCGCAAGAAGTAGAAAACACTTAGACAGAGAACTCCTGGCACTGGAAATCGTGTCGTCATGTAAAGCCCGCGTGTCCGGAAAACTACCCCGCAATCAGGGGAGAATCGGCAACAATTCGCACACACAGCAACCACCGTTACATATCGTCACAATGCTGTGCGTTGGTTTGTATCACTTGAGATCGCTAAGCGATAGGTCTAGGGTTTTTCCATCTATCTCTAGATATTTTTTGAGATCGAAAAACTACAGCAGAGAATCAATTCCCGCAATCAGTCCAATTCAGAATTCTGCAAGGCAGAGCCGCTGAGAATTGTCGTGCTGTCGGCAAGTGTTTTTTGTGGTGGATGGTGGATGTCGCTTCACTGAGTGTCATTGCGCCGTTCTTGTTATTGCCTGTGAAGGCCATTGCCCGGAGAACTTACATGAGCATAGGCATAGTTGGTGTTTGCCGGAGCACACTTGCTGCTCCAGGAAAGTGGATGAGGATGTTCGTCTCATCCGTTGACTGCCAGCTTAAGAAGTTTGGAGAATTTGCCGTGCATCTGCCTGAGGCTTTGCGCGGCGAGAGGGAGCCAGAAGGATTTCTCCAGAATGTCCTTATGATCCTGCTGGGAGTCTTTGCCATGGGTGCGTCGTTTTCTCCTCCTTCCCTGGACCGAGACGAAGCGCTTCTCAAAAGCTGGGTGAGACGTGATGCCCGCATGTTTGGACCGAGACACAAGTATTGCCTGAGGAACCTCATGTCTCTCGGAGACCTGTATCGGTCACGGTATCTCTTCGGCGATGCGGAGGTCTGGTACGAGAAGGCGATGCGGGTGTGTGAGGAGGCTTTTGAGCCCGGAGATCCAGAGAGGGGATCTTCGTTGCGGGCCGTGGCGGTTTTCTATGACCTGTATGCCAAGGCTGATATGGCGGAAAAATACTACTTGCTGGCGCTTGAGTCGACGTGCGCCAGACTGGGTAGTGATGCGCCTGAACTGTGCGACGACCTGAAATCGCTGGCGGAAGTTTATGTGAAGCAGGCAAAATTTGCTAAGGCAGATCGTTGCTTGAGCCGGCAGCTGGAAATTATGGAGATGGCGCTTGGTCCGACGCACCCGGACTTGCATCTGCCGCTTGTGAAGCTTGTGGGCTTTTATAGAACGGCAGGCGATCACGAGAAAGCTGACCTTGCCGAGGAGCAATTGCGGCTCTTCGAGGCTGCCAGTCTCATGGAGCAGAGTCTCGGGGAGGATCATTATCTGGTGGCCAGGGAACTGGAGGCTCTGTCGGACTTCTACTTGCGCCAGGGGAAGCGCTCTCTTTCCAGCAGCTTGAGCGAGCGCGCCCAGATGATTGCTTTGATGAAGAAAGTTCAGGGTGTTGAATATCCTGAGCTGGCAGAAGATTTGCTTATTCTCTCGAAGTGGCTTGGCGCGCGGGCGCGCGGGGGGGATTTGACCATGGCGTTCAGGATGGAGCGGCGTGCCGAGCTGATTAAAGAAAAGGGCAGGTCGAAGAAAACCCCGGCTGTTGAAGCGCAAAAAGGCTAAGATTCCGCCAACCAGCTCGTCGATCTTGAGTAGACGCTGAACGCTGTTTATCGCGCCGATAATCGGTTTTGACTGTCTGGGACCGGAGATTTGCCTCCCAAGAAAGAGACAGTGAATTTCTTGCCACCTGAGCGAGGGAGATTTCACATGAAAACACGAGAGTTTTTCAATACACCGTTGTTCCAGGTGATGAAAGCGAACTTTGCCGTCGTTCTGCTTGCAGATGCTTCGTCTGCGGATACGACTGCCTGGGAGCGCCGGCTTGATACCATCAAGCGTCTGGGGCTCAACGTGATCATCACTGCGGAAAGTTGGAGCCGTTTCCCCTACCGACGTACCGTCGTCGCCATAGAGCAAGCACGTCTTGGTGAAGCGGAACACCTGGAGCGGATTACCACTTTGCTTGCATCCAACTGGCTGGAGCTGCTCAACCGGCAGATGACCGCTGAGTCGGCAGTCATTTTGTCTGGCTCTGACGCGGCGATTCTTGCAAAATGTCTTGACACCCTGTACCTGAACCAGGCCACCGGCGATGGTGTCGTCGAGCTTATGCTCAAGGAAAAAGTCTTAGCTGCCATGGACGAGAGTCCGGCAGTGGAGAAAGTATTTGCCAGTCTGGAAGGCGAGCAGGGCTTCAAGCGCATCGAGCGTATCCTGAACCGGAACCTCGAGCGTGCCGGCAGAGCACTTGATGCGCGGCTGGAGGAGCGTTTTGCCGATCTTTGCGCCGATCTTTCTGAGCGCAGCCGCCTGGTCAGGGAAGCAGTCGATGCCAGAGCACAGCTAGCCCTGGCCCAGCACAAGCTTGCCTGCCGGGACAGCTGAAAGTCAGGTGTTTTTGCTTCAAGCTGTCAACGCTTTGAGCCATTGTCTGCCAATCCGGACAATCAGTCCGGTGGCGATGTCTGGGCATCGAGTCTGGAACTTTCTTGCCGGCTACCCAGAGGCCGGCTCATCAGGAGATAGCCATGTCTGATTTCTTTCACAATCCAATTGCCGACCGCGCTCGCCGCAATGAAAATCGCTGGGTTCACGCGCAGGAGTCGGAGGCGGCAAAGCAGAATTTGCCTGCCAGATCTTCTGAGGGTGAAGGCGCCCACGGCGTTAAGCTCGTGAACAAGGTGGAAAGCTGCGAGAGCGGTTTATCCCGGTTTGTGCGCGAACTTCTTCAGGGGTTTGGTGGCTGAGGCACCCTCTGATCGAAGATAGATTGCTTTAGTTTGTGGGCAAAGGAGGAGGGCTTAGCAGCCCCCTTCTTTGCGTCCTTGACGTTTGCTCGAGAGCTACTAGAGCAAGTAGCAGAAAATCGGCCTGAAATCATTCCCGCCCGGGACACTGGCAGGAAGAGGAGGAGATCACCTTTTGATTTAAGTCTGGCGCACTGCGTCTGGGGGACTTCCGGGTCCGCTCCCGCCTCGACGCCTGCAGCTCCTTGCGCCCCTGCTCCAGAGGAAGGGCATTTGTTGCCAGTCTTGGAATCTCTGGCTGTTGCCAGCTAGTTTACTAAACTGGAACATTATGTGCGTAAAATAGCAAACAGTATGCCGGTCAGGAGCTAAGAGCCCTTGCGGGGCGAGGAAGCGGACATGGATTTTGTAATCAGTCTGGAATACAAGCCGTACGTTTCGCTTTATCGCCGCCTTTCAGATGCCGTGCGCAAAGCAATCCTGGAGGGACGTTTGAAGCCCGGAGAGTCCTTGCCGTCCGTGCGTGACCTGGCGACATCGCTTAGAATTTCGCGGTCGACCGTACTCAAAAGCTTTGAGGATTTGCAGAGTCAGGGCTATCTGGAAGCGACGCGAGGTGCCGGCACAATCGTCAGCCGCCGGCTGCCGGGCGATCTTTCGGAAGTGGTTTTCGAGCGTGAGCAGCAATTATCAGGCAAGAAACGGTCCATCGCCTACTCGGCTTATGGCTCCCGCCTCCTGCGCAATGCTGACATCGAGGCGGCAGAGGAGCATCATGTTCCGGAGATTAACTACGGCGGGCCTCCGCTCAACCTGACGCCTCTGCAACAGTGGAAGCAGCTGCTTCTGAGCCATTGTCGGATGCGCGACATTTCGCGGCTGGCTTATTCGGTGGAACCATTCGGCTATCCGCCTTTGCGCGAGGCAATTGCTGCTTTTCTTTCCCGCGCCCGAGCTGTTCGGTGCAAGGCGGAGCAGGTCGTTGTTTTTTCCGGCAGAGAGTTCCGTCTGGACATTATTGCGCGCATTCTGCTCGATCCTGGTGACTGTGTGGCGGTGGAGAATCCCGGTTTCCCAAGCTTCCGTCACCGGCTGGCGTCATATGGGGCGAACATTCTTCCTGTTCCTGTCGATCGGGATGGGCTCTGTGTTGACCATCTGGCAGGTCTCGAGCGTAAACCCAAGTTTGTTTGTGTTACGCCATCGCATCACGATCCTACAGGAGTTGTTCTTTCAATGAGCCGGCGCCGCCAACTTATCGAGTGGGCTCAGAGAACAGGCACGTTCATAGTCGAAGATGACTTCGACAGCGAGTATCGCTATGGCAGCAGCCCGCTGCCTGCGCTTCAGGGGCTTGATACGACAGACAGTGTCATTCACATGCGTTGCTTCTGGCGCATCCTTTTTCCCGTGTTGCGACTGGGGATCCTTGTGATTCCGGAAAGTCTGATTCATGTGATGACTCTGGCCAAATCCAAGGTCGAGCGCGATCTCCCGTTGCTTGAGCAGTTTGCCCTCACAGACTTTATTAACGAAGGGCATCTGGAACGGCACATCCGCCGGACGCAGCCAATCTATGCCAGGCGGCGGCAGTCGCTCATTTATGCTTTTACCCGTTATCTGGGCAAGATTGCTTCAATACAGCCTTCGACTACCGGGACGGATCTTCTGGTTCGGCTTGATGCCGGAAGATCCGATGATGAGCTCACGAGACTCGCACTGGCAGCTCAGTTGCCCATGGTCAGCACGGGTCCTTATTATATGGATCGGTCAGTGACGGGCGAGTTCATGGTGTCATACGGGCATCTCGACGAGGAGGCCATTGATGCCAGCGTGAAGAAATTTACATCATCGCTCGAGTCCGGGCGCAAATTGAGCGTATGAGGGTGAGTGAGCCACCCGGGACAATGTAATCAATGCGGCTTTGTTGAAATTCAGGTGGACAGACCTGGTATTAACTGGTTGATTTCGGAGAAATCGAGCTTGCCGGTACGGCGGCAATTCAAATTGTCGTTCGCCCCGGACAGTGCTTCTGCACTCAGCGTACCGTTCTTGCTTGCTTGTCTGTTGACTTCATAGACTGCGTCAGCTTGATGTCACGTCTGGACAATTCCTTCAGGAAGATCTCCGGATGAACCGATTCTTCGACAGGGACAGCAGTACGCGGTGTGGCACCATGGGCTGCCAGGCTCGCCATGATGCCGGCATGAAAGCCGGTGCAACGCTCCATTGCCGAGAAGCCGGTTTTCTCGTCGAAGTGATCGAATACATCCAGAGTCACTTCGGTCTGCGTACCGTCTTTCGATCCCGTGGCGAGGATTCTGATTATGACCATATCGCGATCATCTTCTTTTGCCCGAATCTGCGGTTCGATGAGTTTGTGCAGCACGTGTCGCGGCACGATGCTCTGTCCATTCACCTCGACGGGTTCCAACTCAAAGAAACCGGCCTGTTGAAACACCTTCCATTGCGCAAAATGACCGACATAACGCAAGGTCTTGTTTTGCAGCGTTTGGACCTTGCCTGCATAAGTCCAGGGTAAAGTGCTGACACCACCGGCGGTGGTAAACGCTTCCAGCGGTCCTATCGGCTCGGGAAATTCGACAATTTCGTATTCTTCAAAGCAATCAGTCTGATGCAACTTGCCGTGGCGAATGCAGTTGGTTTTGCCGTGATACTCATTTGTCAGCCCTTCGATACTGAATGTTAGAGAATAATTCCAGGGTGGTTTGGGCGTCTGTGGCAAGCCACAATCGTAAATGATCAGGGAGTCTGTCTGATCCAGCAAGCTCATTGCGTAAGCGCAAAGCGAATTGGCCAGTCCCGGAGCCATGCCGCAGTCAGGTATCACTGTGACGTCGGCCGCTTTTGCTTGCGGCGCGAGAGCAAGCTGCTTATGCACGACATCTGTATTGCCGCCGTAATCGCAAAAGCTTGAACCGGACTTGATGGCAATTTGAGTAAGATCAACATTCAAGAAATAAGGGACTCCGGACACGACTGCCTGGATCTTTCGATCTTTGAAGAGCCTCAGGCAAGCTTCATGGTCACGAGCATTTACCTGCATTGCCTGGCATACCTGGCGCCCGGACAATTTGTTCACTCGTTGAGCCGCGCGCTGGGACTGCTGCAGATCCATGTCAGCAAGCACAATGAGATCGCTGTCCCCGTATAAGGCCAGGTCGTATGCCGTAGCGGTGCCCTGTCTGCCACATCCTAATATCGCAAAGTTGTATCCCATTGCCAACTCCAGTATGCAGCCGATTAAATTGATACGCGAAAGTGAATTATGGTAGCGACACCTCGTGCTTGCCGGCAGCGATAGCAGAAAGCAAAGACTCGAGACTGTCTCCATCAGCGGGAAGGGATGCAGCACGTGCTTTAATCTTTAGATCCTCGTGGCGTTCGCAAGCGGGCAAGTCCAGATCAGCAAATGCCATCAGGATTTCTCTGGCTGTCGCCTCAGCTTGTGCCAATGTCTTGAGCGGCATGAGCAAAATAAAGTCCAGAGGCTCAAACTGCCCGAGCAAGTCGAGTACGTCTTTGATCTCGTCGGTACGCTCGGATATCATTTGCAGTGCCGCGTTAGATAGGGGCTCCAGCCCTGTTTCGCGCTGGATACGGCATTCAAAGACGACTACCGACAGAGGCTGTCCGGTGAGCTTGTGGCGCAGGGTTTCCAGTTTGAGGAAATGGAGGAAAAGTGGGTAGCTCAACATACCGGTTTCAGAACGGGTAAGCTCTCTGGCGGCTGCTTTGATGACATTTTCCTCGAGGAGGTTGGGAACCTTCTGAGGAGTCTTGACCGCGGCAGGTATGCTGAGGGAGGCGATCAGACCTTGATTGACGAGATTGAATAGGACACTGACCCAGACTGTTCTTGGGATTTTTACATTTGCAAGAATATCGCGCAGGGTATTTTCTCGAGTCAGGAGATAAACGCGCTTCTGCAGAGCCATATCCAGCGGTATCCCCTGGCGGACGATATCTTCGAATTCTTGTTCACTAAGGGACGGATTGACCTTCTTCAGGCGGGAGTCGAGCTCGATGCCGTTGGCTTGGAGAAACTGGGAATAGTCTCTGAGCATCGAGCCTTCCATAAGGAGGGATTCCAGCCGGCGCTGGACAGTTTTCCTGTTTGACCGCCTTTGCTTGTCGAAATTGAAGACACCTGACTCCCAGGTCATGAGATCCAGAACGGCATGCTCGCCGAGGACTTCCTCTTCCTGCCCGCCCGACAGGGCTCCTTCGGCAATCGCGTGCACCAGTAGTCCGTCTTCGAAAAAGAGGTTGACCTCTCTCAGCTGGTTGGTGATTTGCAGGCTGCCAGTCATTTTGCACAGCATTACTGACTGGAGAATATTGGGTAATTCCACTTCGTTCAAATTGCCTGCCAGCTTGACTCCGGGGTTTGCCGTTGACACCGGCTCTGGAGGGGGCGGAGCAGGTTGAACGCCAAAAACCGGGGGCGACCAGGGCAGATCGACGGCTACGGCAGGCGTATTTTGCCTGGCTGTCGACTCGGAGAGGGTGGTGCCTCTCTTTCTGGCGGCTCCGTC
>JAHFBI010000124.1:11619-13615 GCA_023250095.1 Candidatus Melainabacteria bacterium | reverse complement strand
AGGCTGTGATCCCCGCCAATGGTTATGGGAATTGTGTTGTTCAACAGGGCGCCTTCCACGGCCGAGGCCACCTCTTGCGATATCTGCGTTATCTCTGGAACGCATTTTGGCTGGGACTCATGACGATCCCACCAGCACAGTGAATTAGGCACATTGATATCAATTTCTCCTGCCACTTTCCAGCCCATGGCTTCAATATGCTCGCTCAGCTCGGCAACGCGCATGGCTGCCGGTCCCATGCTTGTACCGCGGTGCCTGCCTCCGAAGTAAAGCGGCACGTAAATAATGGTCACAGAATCAATTTTGCTTTTTTGCATCTCTGCCTGCGGACCTTCGTCAGGGGCAGTGCCTTTATTTGTCACGGAATTTGCTAAATTTTTCATGTAAAACCTGGCAGTTGTTTCGGCGTATATGGCGCTAAAAAAATACTTGGGGAATGGAGGCTGAACGGCAGGAAGGGAAAGCGTTTTGAGCGCCTTTTCCGACTTGCTCCAAGGCTGTACCCATGGTGGCTTTCATCCTGACATATCTCTTTTGGGACCCGGCACTGCAACTTAGCTATACGATTCTTAGACAAAGTGAGCCGCAAAGGCATACGCTTCAAGAAAGAATTGCCCCCTAGTGTATAATCTCCCCTAGCTTTTGTCTCAATTTTTGATGCAACGCAGTGGATGCCCTGCCACCGGAGCAGGCACGCGGTTGGCTCGAAACTCACAGAGGTTTTTTCCAAGAAGAGGGCATCTTTCCCCAAGGCATAAGACGGAGGTACAGCCAGTGTTACGGCCAGTAATTAGAGTATTTTTCTTAGGCAAAGCCGCCCTGGAAGTGGGCCGCGAGCGTGTTGAGGACGCCGTGGACGCTTTGACGGCTAAAGCAGGCGAATACAAGAGCACAGGCTCCGAGCGGATTCACGAATCACGCGATCGCCTCAAGCAGGTCTCCAGCGAACTCTATCAGCAAGTCTGGCAGCGTTCCGAGATCCTGGAGAGCCAGGTGCGCGAAAAATTGAAAAGACAGGTTGCGGATTTCTCCCTGGGAGCTCTTGGCGACGCTACCGAAATTAACGAACTGCGGGCCGAGATGGCGACATTGCGCGCCGAGCTTGCCGAACTCAAGCAAATGAAAGCGGCAGTCTGAGCCTCTCTACAGTACAATTACAATCGGCATCCTCTGCCCAAGCCGTCTTGCAAGAGTCAGGCTGGCAGGTAAGGGGTGCCGGTTGTCTATAGAGAGCTCCCCGGTTTACCCATGCCCTCGCCGGCTGAAGAACCTGAAATGAAAGCTGCCCAGGTTGCCCCGGGGGCAGGCTTGCCGCGGTTTGCTGAACCTGGCGCGGGTGAGACGCTGCTGCCTGGCGGCGCAAACGCCTCCGTCCAGGACGAGCCTTGCCAGACTGCCGGCGCCGAGCCAGGGCAGTCCAGGACCTCTAGTGCCCTATCCTCCGGAGAGGTGCAGGCTTCCTTGCAACAGCCGGCGGAAGGCAGTCGACAGAAGACAGTACATGAGTGGGATCCCGCGGTAGCCGATGCGGCCGTGGCGCTGCCGCAATTGTTTTTCAACCGTCGTTTCTGGCAGCTTTGCTTCAGCCTGGGCAAGTTTTTCTTTGTCTCGCTGAGACTTTCTCTTCTTCCTCCCCGGGAATTGACGCAAGCCGATATCAGGCGCTGTAAGGCGGCGACCGTCAAGCAATTGTTTTTTGATCTCGGTCCAACTTTCATCAAATTCGGACAGTATCTTTCCGTGCGCCGGGACGTGTTGCCCATCGAAGTTGCCGAAGAGCTTTCTTTGCTCCAGGACAAAGTTCCACCTTGCAGCCTGGACATGGTACGGCAGACTATTGCAAGCGATCTGGGCAAGAGCCCGGAGGAGCTGTTTGCCAGTTTCGAAAACGAGCCGGTAGCTTCAGCTTCTATTGGACAGGTCCATCGCGTCAGACTCAAGGACGGGCGTCCGGCTGTGATTAAAGTGCAGCGCAGGGATCTCGCCCGCGAGTTTT
>JAHFBI010000124.1:0-11609 GCA_023250095.1 Candidatus Melainabacteria bacterium | reverse complement strand
CTGGGATTGCTCAGGCTCTTTGCACGCTGCGGCATGTGGCTGAACGAGTTTTTCGCCAGAGGCAAGGCGCACTCGCCGAAAGTCGCCACTATATGGGCTTCCGGACAGGCTCGCCGACACGCGCTTGACTTCAGGGGCTGGTTCGAGCTTTCCGACGAATTCGGGCGCACCCTTTTCGAGGAAATCAATTATTTGCAGGAGGGGCGCAATGCCGACAGGCTGCGCTATTTGATGCGCAATCGCCCGCGCATACGCGTGCCCAGAGTCTACTGGAAATATACTGGCAGACGTGTCCTGACGCTGGAATACATCGGCGGCACGAAAATTTCTCAGGTTGAAGATCTCGCAGAGCAGGGCTTCGATCTGAAAGAGCTGGGAAATTTGCTTGTCAACTGTTATCTGGAGCAATTCGTTCTCACCGGCTTCTTCCATGCCGACCCGCATGCGGGCAATCTGGCTGTAGACCTTGACGGAAATCTGATCATTTATGATTTCGGCATGATGGGCGAGATCAAAGAAGAGCAGCGCCGCAGTCTCTTGATGTGTGTAATGTCCGTTGTAAGAAGAGATCCCGAACAGGTGACGAAATATTTGATGGAGCTGGGGATTGTCAGCGGACAGGCCAGCCTGGAGACAGTCAGCCGGACGATTGGACCTTTTATCGATTATTACGCGGGCAAAGACATTCTCGATCTGGACTTTCAGCATCTGGAGCAGGATATCGATCAAGTCATTGCCGAGAGGAGTTTTCGCCTGCCGGCCAACCTGGCCTATCTGTTGCGGGCGGGAAGCTCGCTGGAGGGAATTGCGCGCACACTGAAACCGGATTTCAGCTTTGTGGCTGCGGTCCAGCCTGTGATGACTCGCTGGGCTTTGCAACAGGGTATAGAGACCCTGGCCAGGAACGGTCGGTTGTTTGAGTTTGCCGAGCTGGCTATCAGTGAGCTGAGCAGGGCAATCGGAAATTCCAATCACTTGCCGCTGTCTGGCGAAGTCAAGCGAAGCGGGGCTAGCGAAAGCTCTAGGGCTGCGCCGCCGGGCAAGAGGGCCGAGCCATCAACCAAAGAGATTGTTCCTGCGCATGAGGCGCTCAACGGTGCCGCTGCCTGCCAGCCATCTCTTGCCAATTGTCCGGACTGTCTTGCGTGCAAAGCACAAATTCGAGCTCTTCACAAACGTTTGAAGATCACTTTGCTGCTTGGAATTGTATATTTGTGTCTGTCTACCGCTACCCTTGTTTTTCTCAGCATGGTAGCGTTAGGAGATTATCGCCAACTTAGCTTATATTTCTTGATCGGAAACGGTATTTTGGGGGCAATAATAATCTGGAAATTCACTAACTTGCTAAAGTTGAATCCACACTCAGCCGAGGTTGAAAAGACAAAGGGCAACGGAGAACAAGAATGTTGAGATGGCGTGTGGCCGCGGTAACTGATCCTGGTTGCCAGCGTCAGAAAAATGAGGACAACTACTACGTCAGCCCGGACCAGAGAGTCTTTGCTGTCGCTGATGGCATGGGTGGTGCGCTCGGTGGTGCCAGGGCCTCCAAGTTGACTGTCGAAGCAATTGAAGACCTCTGGAAGGACCATGCTCCGCACGGCAATGATAAAGAAGCCATCAAAGAATGGCTGTTCGATGCTGTATCGCGAGCCAACCGCTCGGTTTATAGCGTTGCCGAACAGGATGCTTCCGTGCGCGGTATGGGTACGACTGTCGTAGTGGCTGTGCAGTCCGAAGACAACCATATGCAAATCGCTCATGTCGGCGATTCGCGAGCTTATCTCATTCGTGACGGCAAGCCGATCGTGCTGACTCAGGATCATTCAGTCGTTCAAGAAATGGTGCGCGCCGGCAGATTGACGGAAGAACAAGCGCGTATTAATCCTTACAAGAATTTAATAACCCGCTGCCTCGGGCATGATGACAAGGTTGAAATCGATCAAACTCCGGTCGAATTGAAGCCGAACGACTGGATTGTGCTGTGCACCGATGGGCTGCCCACCGTTTTGCGCGATGAGCAGATAGGGGAAGTTGTGGATGGCGAAAAAGAACCGGATGCTGCTTGCAAAGAACTCGTCAAGCAGACTATTGACGGCGGCGCTCCGGACAACGTGACTGTAGTAGCTGTTCATTACTTCGACTCCGACAACGGCGCTGGT
This sequence comes from Candidatus Melainabacteria bacterium, assembly GCA_023250095.1. Classification (GTDB taxonomy): domain Bacteria; phylum Cyanobacteriota; class Vampirovibrionia; order Obscuribacterales; family Obscuribacteraceae; genus JAHFBI01. Next base: position 9,450 of record JAHFBI010000124.1, on the reverse strand, counting down.
TAGAGGACTGCCAGGCTAAAAGGCTCCGGAGATAAAGGAGGATGAGCGGCTCTCAGACCATGAGGAGCCGATTCGGGATTCGACGGGCAACAGAATGGACCGACTGGAAGACGTTCACAACCATGAGTGGAACGACAAAAAATTGCAGCAGATGCGGGGGTGTAGTTGGCGACGACGGGCAGTGCCCATATTGTGTTGTTGAAGCCTCTCCGGACAACGGTGACGAACTTAAAGCAGAAACGCTCGAGGATATTCTCTCCAGGTCTAATCTCAAGATCCCTTCCGGGATGGCCCTTCTGACCAACAGGGATACCAACGAGCGCTATCCGCTCACGCAGTCAGTTAGCAAGATAGGGCGTGACAAAGCCAACAACATTTCTTTGCATAACGACAGTTATGTTTCGAGACATCACGCCTGGGTGCTATTCATCAAAGGCAACTATTGGGTAGAGGATCTCGGCTCCACAAACGGTACTCTCTTGAACGGCGAGGTGCTCTCGGAGCGCAAGCAAATATTCCCTGGCGATCGTATAAAACTGGGTAGGACGGAACTTGTATTTGAGCTTAACTAGATTGGGAATAAAGCAAGTAGGGGCGATCAAGCAGGTGGTTTGCGGGAGCCGGGGCAGGCGGTTTGGACGGGACCGCTCAAGGAACAGGTGCCTGCCAGCTTTCAGCAAGGGGTAGTCATGAAGAAGTCCGTGCGGATTTCAGGAAGAGATGGGTAACAATTTCGGACAATACGAAGTCATAGGCGAAGTCGGGCGAGGCGGCATGGGCATCATTTACAAGGCCCAGGATCCTCGTCTCAATCGTATGGTCGCTATCAAACAGCTCGTTCTCGACAACGTAGACCCGGACAAAAAAGACGAGTTTCGGGAACGTTTCCGCCGTGAGGCTATTCTGGCTGCCGGTCTCAACCATCCCAATTTGATCTCGATCTACGATGTCTCCATCTCTACCGATCTGAGCTATTACGTAATGGAGCTGCTCGAAGGGCATAGCCTCCGGCGGGAGCTGGAGTTGCGTCCCGGAGGCAAGCTGACACCTGATGAGCTTTACCCCGTTTTCAAACAAGTCTGCGACGGGCTGTCGCATGCTCATGATATGAACCTTGTCCACCGGGATATCAAGCCAGACAATATCTTTCTTTTGCCTGACGGCAAAGTCAAGCTCACTGACTTCGGTATTGCCCGCTCGGCGGAGCCGGAGAATTCCAATCTCACGAAGCCGGGGGTGATGCTGGGCACGCTGTCGTATGTGTCACCCGAGCAATTGCAGGATGCGCGCAATGTGGATCATCGCGCTGACATTTATTCGCTTGGGGTGGTTGTCTACGAAGCTCTAACGGGGCAGTTGCCCTTCACCGGCGAAGGATTGACTTCCACGCTCATGGCCATAGTTTCCCGGGATGCCCGTCCAGTGCATGAAGTCGCTCCGGAAATCAGCCTGGATATGTCTTCTGTCGTCGCCAAGGCTATGCGCAAAGTGGCCAGCGAGCGTTATCTTTCGGTGCTGGAGTTTCTCAAAGAATACGAAAAAGCTGTTTCGCTTGGCAGAACATCGGTTCCCCCCAGTGCGATCAAATCGGCCGTTTTTCAGACCAGCATGTCCGGCGCTACTTACAGCCCAGGTATACCCGTGTCACATCCTGGGCAGGGGGTTCCGCCCAAAGCGAGCGATTCTTCCACCAGGTTGCCTGGCAGACCGTGGTCCGCCCGTGCACAGGCTCCGGCCCAGCATGTCTCCCAGTCGACGGAGCTGGTCAAAGCCATCGGCTCGATAGGCAGGCACGGCGAGGACAAAGGTTGTTTCCTCGAGCCTTCAGTCATCTGCAGCCGGCTTGGAAAGATAGTTGTCGCTGACACGATCAAGCGCCGTTTTTTGATATTTTCCCGGGACGGGCGTTTCCTGGCCGAATCGCAAACCAATGCCCTGGTCAAAGGAACCAAAACAGCCGGCGGTGCCTTCTCCAAACCAAGCTCGCTGGCAATCGATGCGCGCGGCAGGATTTTTGCCGGTGACAACTCTGACCATTACATACGGGTCTATGACGGACAGGGTAGATTCACCAAGGAATTCATGAATCGGCAGGGCAAGGAAGGTGGCATTCAGGGCATCATTTGCGATGCTTCCGGCTTGCTTTATGTTTCGGACCCCGACAACGGTTGTGTCCAGGTTCTGCAAGCTGAGCTCGGCAACTGGCTGAGGAAAGTGGGCAGCAAGGGTGTCAATGACGGGCAGCTGCAGTTGCCTTCCGGGCTGGCCTTGGATAGATTCAACCAGCTGTATGTCGTTGACTATGGAACATCGAGGGTTTCCGTATTTTCCAAGGCCGGCATATTTCAGCGGGCATTCGGCGGTAAAGGTACGGGCAAAGGGTTGTTCAACGTGCCGCGCGGCATTGCCATCGACCGTTATGATCGCGTATATATTGCCGACTCGCTCAACCACCGTGTGCAAGTTTTCAGCATCAACGGAGATTATCTTTATTCTTTCGGTGGTCGCGGGCAGGAACTTGGCAAATTCATCGGTCCGGCGGATCTTTCCATAGACCCGGAAAATAATTGCCTCTATGTCGCAGACAGGGGTAATTCGCGTGTCCAGATCTTTGAGCTGTTGCAATCCTGAAAGAGCAAGAGAAAACCAATTGCCAAATCCAATCCGGCGGGGAGCTGAAAGGCGGTGTCGTGCGGCTTGTTCTGGCTTCTCAGTCGCCGCGTCGGCTCGAGCTTTTACAATCCCTGGGGCTTAAATTCGATTGCATCCCCAGCCATGTCGATGAAAAGACTCCGCTTGCCGATCCCGGCGAAATAGTGCTTGCTCTTTCCAGGGCAAAGGCTGAGGAAGTGGCCCTGGCGCTCAAAGAGTCAGGAAAGGAAAGTGCAGGAGATCTTGTCGTTCTGGGAGCTGACACTATTGTTGTCCTCGGAGCGGATATTCTCAACAAACCAGCCTCCAGAGAAGATGCTTATTCGATGCTCAGCCGGCTTTCGGGAAAATGTCATCAGGTATATACAGGAGTTACTTTAGTCAAGTTGTCTGACTTCAGCCATCTTGAGGGTTTTGAAGTCTCGCGCGTTGTTTTTCGCAGTCTCGATCCTCGTGAAATAGAAGCCTACATCGACACGGGCGAGCCCATGGACAAAGCCGGCGCTTATGCTTTGCAAGGTACTGCTTCCTGCTTCGTGGAGGCAATCGAGGGCTGTTACACTAACATCATCGGATTGCCAGTGCCTCTGACCACGGCGCTGTTGCGTCAGGCAGGTATATCCGTTCTCGGACTGGCCGACAATGAATTCTGACTTTGCCCTTGAAATAGAGAAATACAGCTTTTCTTTGCCTGTGATGGATGAGCTTGCTGCTTATTTGCAAGAAAGCGGACGGCTCTCCGGGCAGAACATCGGCTGGCACTGCCACCTGACTGCCATCACTGCTGCCTGCGCCAAAGTAATTCTTGGTGCAGGCGCCCGCCTTGTCATGAGCGAAGTGAACAGGGATACTACGTCGGAGGCGGCAGTGGCTTTTATGAGGGAGCTTGGCGCCGAGGTTTTTCTGGGCGAGGGAAGCTGCCTCAGGGTTCTTGAGAGAAAGCCGCGCTTGCTTGCCGATTGCGGCTTTGTCCTCACCGAAGCCTATCTCGGGCAGCGTGCCGACTATGTTTTTGCCGGTTCGGAAATCACCACCAGCGGTATCAGCCGCCTCAGCGAGGTTTCCCCCGTACCCCTGCCTGTGATCAATATCAACGACGGGCAGATCAAGTCTTTTGTCGAGAACTTTCATGGGGTGGGAGACGGGCTGGTTGATGCCCTTTTCCAGCTCACCGGCAGAATGTGGTCGGGACGGAGTGCTGCCGTTTTCGGCTATGGGCGCGTAGGCGCCGGGGTGGCTCATTATTTGAAGCGCGAGGGAGCCGAGGTAGCCATAGCAGAGATAGATCCTGTGCGTCAGTTAATTGCTCATTATGACGGTTTTGCGCTCACGACAGCCAGGCAAGCTCTACAAGAGTGTCAGCTGGTCGTGACAGCCACCGGGCGGGAGGCGGTTATCGGAGCTGCTGACTGGGCAGAGGTCTCAGACGGGGCGATCATCGTCAATGTCGGGCACTGGGCGCAAGAGGTCGATGTGCCTGCACTGAGAAAGTTGGCTGTATCACAAAGAAAAGTTGCCTTGCATATGGAAGAGTTCACTTTGCCGGGGAAGCAAAAGATCTTTCTTGTGGGCGGCGGCAGCCCAGCAAATGTTGTGCTTCTCTCAGGGTCTCCGGAGCCGACCTTGATCCACCTTACAACCGAAGTGCTGTGCATGAATTATTTGACGGAAGTTGAAGCAAGGGGCGAAAAGCTTGTTGCAGGACAAATAGCTGTCCCGCCTTCTGTCGAGCGGCAGGCAAGCACTCTGGCGCTCAGAGCTCTCGGGTTGAGCGGCTGACCACATATTTTGCAGCTAAGCTTGATGAAAGCCTGCCGCTAACGTGTTAACCTCTATTGGAGACCGTGAATAGCGCCCAGGCAGCCGGCTCGATCCCAACAACGGAGCAATCTTTCACAAGCTATGCAGCCGCCAATTGTCATTACACGGCGATATAGTCGCCTGCTTATCGGATTGACAGCTCTTTCTTTCCTGTTTTCGGCTCAGGTCAATATGCCGGCGACAGCTGACGAAGATAGCGGTTCCCTTGATTCGATGTGGATGGATCCATCCCAGTCCCAATCCCAATCCGGACAGCCAGGGAAGAGCCCGTCTAGCGCTGCTCCGGAGACGCCTGAGGCAGGCTCCGCTTCCGGGGGGGACCATATCACCTCTGCTGCGGCTTCGGCGCCCATGTGCTCGTTTGACACGTTCAAGGCCAGCGCTATTGTGACCAGAGGCGGCTGGCCAGGTGTCGGACCGTTTAAGCCACGCGGCGATGAGCCTTCGGAGCTGGTCGACGACAGAGAGAACCTCTTGAAAGTAGCCGTTGCCCAGAATCAGGTTACGAAAGCCCAGTTGAACCTCGTCAACAAGCATCTTTCCGGGCAGGCTCAGCACGATCTTCTTGACATGCAGATGACAGTCGATTTCTTGCTGGAGGCAGTCGGCATCAGACCGAAAAAGATTGCTGACCTCAATTCTCAGCTGGAGAAAAATCGCGATGCTTTGCTCAGGGGCAATGGAGACCCGCTCAATCTCACTACCGGCAGATATCTTGTGACAATTGAGAAGCATAAGACGAACGAAGGCGGCGGCGTATTCGATTACGCCATTTCGGTCAACAGCCTCGATGCCAGCCGGAAGGTCATCAAAGAACATTCCGGGGAAGAGTCCTTGACGCCGGCAACAGCTGCCGGGCAAATACCGCAGCCTTTCGACTCCGGCAGCCAGCATGGCTCCAGCCAATCTCTAACAAAGCCACCGGTCAATGCCACTGGCGTAACACCGGCAGCCGACGCGCTCAAGGAGCAGTTCGCCTGTGTGATCCGGGACTGGCAGAAAATTAAGAAAGCGGCCGTGCGCAGCCGGCAGGTGGAAGAGCTGTCTTCCATCCTTGCTGGCAAAGCCTTGATCCGGCAATCGGATGCGGTCAAGTGGCTCGTCACCAATCACAAATATTATGAGATGAATCCAAAAGGTGTTGTCGTCGACAAATACGCTGAAATCACCCCGTCCAGAAAATATGCGGTTTTCGCTCTGGTGAAAGAAGCCAGTAAGTTCATCGACGAAGGTTCCGGGCAGGTGCTCAAAGAATCAGATGACACTTATAAGGTCAACTACACTATTGAAAAAATTGGCGGGCGCTGGCTGATCACAGATTCCGCGCTTTTGTCGAGTGCCCCGTCTGCGCAACCCAACAAAGTTCCCCCCGTCAAAGTGACGCGCTAGCAGACTGAGGAGGGAGCACTCAGTTGGGCAGGCTGCGTTCACTTGCAACACTACCTTCGTTTCTCTGTCTGGCGGCTACGACTTTGATAGCCGGCTCGGTTGCAGGCGGATTGATCGATGGTGTCGTGTGCACGAAAGAGGCGGCCGGAGACCGGCAAGTGACAGAGCCTGTTGAAAAAGATCTCTTGGTGCCAGGCAGCCAGGCGTTGCCCCTGCAAGAAGCAGGACAACGGAGTCTTGTTGCTCAAGATTCAGGAGGGAGGCAAATCTCCCACACAGGTCCCGCGTCTTGTACAGGGGCTTCCTCTGCGCCTGCTCTTTCGTGGACGCTTGTTGATTCTGCTGGCAAGCCGATTTATGCAAGCTGTCTTTCTCTTGCCGGCGATGATCTTTATTTTCTCGATGCCGGCTTACTCTGGTGCGTTGCGGGGGGCAAGGCTTTATTGTCCCGGCCGCAAAGACTTTGCGCCGAGCGTCTTCAACCTGCCGGAGCCAGGATATCCGGCATCCCCGTGCAAGAATTCTCCAGCCTGGTGTTCTGTCAGGGACGTGATTCACTGGAAATTCTGGACAAGAGCGGGGACATTTTCGAATTTTCGCTAAGGTCGAAGAACTTTGCAGTTTTGCGTCCCAACCATCCAACCACCGGTTCTCCCGACCCTGAATATATCGACATGGCTTCGCTGGGGGGCAATCTTTGCTTGCTCGATCCCGAACGCAATCAGATCTGGAGATATCCTGGCGCCAGCAAGCAATATTTCAAAGAAGTGCTGCCCTGGCGGCTGGGACCTGGCTGCGCCAGTGTGGCCGATGGTATCGGGATTGCCTTCGACGGGGCTACGTACGTTCTCCGGCGAAGTGGGGCCATCAGCAAATACCAGGCATCGGCTTCCGGCGGTCTTGCTGTCCAGGTTCCCTTCCCTTTACAGGGAGTAAGGGCCATCAAAGGCGTCAGACCGTCTCGCCTTTACACGCGCAGTGACTCGCCGCTTTATATTGTGGAGAGAGAAAACAACCGCGTTCTTTCCGTCGACAAAAAAACGGGTGCCGTTTGTCAATTCCTTTTCCCGGCAGACTCTGATTTGCGAGGGCTTCTGCCGGGCGAGTCCGGCTTCTGGATAATCGACGGGCAAAAGATAGTCTTTCGCCATCTCTGCCAGAGCGATTCTATGAAGCTCAAACCTGAGCAAAGGCGCATGGACTATCGCCTATCGGGACTGCTTTTCCCCTTGAAAGGGGGCAGCCTGCCGCGACATCCCGGAGTCTGGCCTGGCGCGCGCCGTCTTTATCGCTACGGCGTTCATAAGGGAACGGATTTCTTCAACGATCCAGGCGGTGGCACGCTTGTGTCCATGGAGACTCCTGTCTTTGCAGCCGACGCAGCCAAAGTGGTGCGTGCCGACGCCGACTTCCACGACATGACCGCCGTTGAATATGCTCGCGTGATAGGACAGTGCCGCAAAGAGCATATTTCTTCGGAGGATAACGAGAATTTGTTGCGCGGCTGCCAGGTCTGGCTCGATCACGGCAACGGACTTATGACGAAGTATGCGCATCTAGATAGAATCAGACCGGGCTTGAAGCCCGGCATGAAAGTGGCGCCGCATGATTTGATTGGCTACGTAGGCGTTTCCGGAACAGGCGAGAATCTTTCCGGGAGGCTCAAACATCCGCACTTGCATTTTGAAGTGTGGCTCGATGGGAAATATCTAGGTTTTGGACTTACACCTGCTGAGACAATTGGTTTGTACGAGGACATTTTTGGTGTGATTGGCAAGAGAGGCAATTCATGAAGAAAAAAAAGACAGGCGATGGTAAGTTTCCGTTAAATGCCAGCGACCGTGGCAAAGGACCACTGTCTCTTTGTCTGAGTCTGGCAATCTGCCTGGCGGTCCTGTCGGCATTCCCGGTCCAGAGCAAGAGCAGCCACACATCTTCGAGGACGCACGGCTCATCTTCCAGCCAGCCCAAGCCGTCTGTCGGCAGGCAGGCTGACCATTTGCCTATAGCTTCTGCCGGTGCCGATGGAGGCGAGAGTTCCTCTGACAAAAGTCAGAAATCCGTTGAAGATACATCCGCTGCCAAGGGCAAGAAAGATGCCGGCGCTAATCGGGACTCTAAGCTGGAGAAAGATAGCGCCGAAGTGCAAGGTTCGCTCAAAGAGAAGCCGAAGAAGAATTTTTTAGACAATATTTTTTCCAGAAAAACTGCTCCGCAGAAGGGAAGCCAGGCGGAAGGCTCTGACAAAGCCTTGAGAGGGTCCAAGAAAAATCAGCCAGAAAACAAGTCCGAAAAAAAATCCCAGAAAAATGCCGAAAAGAGTTCTCCGGACAAAAAAGCTGAAGATAATGGCAGCAGCAGTGCCGCAGACTCCCCCAAGGCTGCGACGTCCGCTTCCGGCACTGCCGGCAAGACAACTGCCCTGACGGGTGAATCTGAGGTCAATGCCGGGCAAGCGCCAAAACTTGTGGGCGATCCGGCGCTTATAAGCATATTGAAAGATGTGAGCAAAGCCCTTAAAGAATCCGAAGACGTGGATAAACTGGAGGATGCCGCGCAAAGGCAGGCGGTAAAAATGGCCGGCGACGTTCTTGCCAAAGCTCTTGCGGATCCAAAGCTTGGCTGCGATCGCATCATTTCCCAGAAAGACAAAGAGCATATCCAGTCTCAGATGACTGCTGAATCCTGGGACTCTGGTGACATCGAACTTGCTGACGATTGCCATGCTTGCGTGAGCGCGCTCTGGGCCAAGAAACAGAACGGCTTGCTCAATGTATGTATAGCCGGTAACTGCCTGTGCACGAAAGAGAATTGTCGCCCGGGAGAATTTGTTGTTGTCCTGACGGGGCGGTCGGCTGTCGATTCCGGCTTCGATATTCAAACCCAGTCTAATGTCAGCTTCTGGCTCGGCAAGCTGACTGGATTTGCTGCCGACACATCAGAAGGGACTGGGACCCCCGAAGCAGCACGGAAAGCTTCTCATCTTCCCGTGCTGCTCAAAGCCCCGCTTACTGAAAGGAGCCGCAAGTATCTCCTTGCGCTTGCGTCCTTTCAAGAAGAACAAAAGCGCGCTGCTGCCTGCGCGCAAGAGGAACGTGAGCGCCTGTCCAAGCAGGAGGCTGAAGCTAAATTGAAAGAGCAAGCAGAAGCTCGCGCCCGCTCAGAAGCTGAGGCGAAACTGGCAGGCGGGGCAGAAGATGGGACTAAAGACAAGGAAAGCTTGAAGGGGCAAAATAGAGCCGCGGTCGATGCCGGGGCTCAGTCTCCTTGCCAGGCAGGTGGGCAAGCAAAGTCTGAAGCCGGTGCGATCGAAATGAAAGCTCAGGGGCCGGCTCAGTCTCAAGGAGAACGCGACCATACGAGTTCTCTGAGCACGGCTTCGGCGGAGCAGACCACTGAGGTCGCCGCATCGACAAGCGCAGCATCTCCTCAGTCCTCCCGTCCAGCGATTCCTCAGGGTCAGCCGTCCGAGCAGTTATCCAGGCAGTCATCTGAGCAGTCTCTTGCTGCTTCCGCCAATCAATTTCCGTTATCTCAATCTCAGCAAAATCAAAGTGTCCTCCCCGGCTCGGAACCGTCTCCTGATCC
>JAHFBI010000123.1:6334-13653 GCA_023250095.1 Candidatus Melainabacteria bacterium | reverse complement strand
GGCCTCTTGGAATCAAAAATTTTTTCGGCGATTATTCCGGGGAAAACTCGTCGGAAGAAGAGTTTCTGGGCGCGGCTTGTTCGGGCCCGCCAGCGGCAGGAGCAGGCGTCGGTTTATCGCTGGTTGCAGCAGACCCTGGCTCTGCCACGCTGCCACCACCATCGCCTGCCTGGGCAGAGGAGGGAGTTTCGACGGCGCGGCGGGCGGCTGGAGCCTGTGGGCTCGAAGCAGATGAACTGCCCCCGGACTGATTCATCAGAGCGTCGAATGCTGCAACCGGATCTACCGCTTGTTGCGCTGAAGACCTGGAAGAATATTGCGTTGCCGCAGATGAAGCCGACGACGACGACGACGACGGTGCAGATGAAGCCGACGACGACGACGCGGCACCGGTCTTGAGAAGCGCATCAAAGGCTTCAACTGGATTCAAGGAAGGATCGACAAGCGGCGCTGGAGGGGACGAGCGCCGTCTACCGGCGTTTTGCGGCACGGAGGAGGCATGGGAGCGATCCTGTTGCGGCTGCCTGTCTGGGGAAGCAGGAGCCGCCTGCACGGGCTCCCCCCTACCTGGCATTTCCAGGTCCCCTGCATCGGCCCCTGCAGTAGCCGTGGCTGATGAGGGAGTAGCGACGGCTGTGCCCGGAGCTAAAGGGGAGCCCGATGGCTGAGCCATTGACTCAGGCACCAGCGGGGCGAAGCCTTGAGATTGCGGGGTAGCGACTTCTTTCAATTTTTCGCTTTCCCACAGAGTGCCATCGACAAACTTGACAATCAAAACACGGATTTTAATAGCGCTTGTTCTGGGATCGACCTTTTCGCCACGCCATTTTTGGGCGGCCTGTCCACCGGGCGTGAGAGTCTGGCTATCCGGAGCGTGAAACATTCCCCTTATCTTGCCAGCTTCATCGATGTAGCCTATGCGAAACTTGACGGCAGCTATCGGGCGGTTGCTGGCGTTCCGGTAATCGATATACGTGCGCGCGGCAATAGGGGCCCCGAAACCGTCAATTTCCAGGTCGGTTCTGGTTGCCAACACCTCGACGGGGCAGCCTTGCTCCGGTATAAACTGAGGATTCATCCTCTTCAACTCAGGCTGTCCCTGACAGAATCCCGGCAGCAGCCCACAACAGACAAAAGTCGCCATCAGCAAGGTAAGCGAAGCCATGAAGAACCTGAAGCCCCGAGCCGTCCTGCAAGTCCTTTTCATAGCTGTCTGCCTCCTCACATTCAAGGCTGCGGCCGTTGGTCAGGCTACCTCTGAGTCCGAGCTGCGTTTCACTATCTTACACACCAACGACCTTCATTCACACGATGACCCGTTTCTGGACCATGGAAGAACAGTCGGCGGCATGTCCAGAATCGCGCACCTGATTCGCTCTATACGCCGCGGAGATCCTGATGTCGTGACCATCGATGCCGGAGACATTTTTCAGGGCACTCCTTATTTCAAGTTTTACCACGGTGCAGTCGAAGTCGAGATGCTTAACGACGCCGGTTATGACATTTACACTGTCGGCAATCACGAATTCGACGAAGGTCCGAAGAATCTTGCCGACCAGCTCAAAGCGGCCAGATTCTCCATTATTTCTTGCAATCTGGACGCCAGCAGCCAAAGCGACTTGGCAGCCCTGATCAAGCCCTCCGTGGTCAGAACAATCAAGGGGCAAAAAGTCGGATTCGTCGGCGTAATCACTCCCTTTCTCGCCGATGTGGCTCTCAAGTTAGATGCAGTAAAAGTCAAGACAGAGAAAGACGACTGGGTAGCTCCGGTGGCAAAAGAAGTGGCTCGCCTGAAATCAGAGGGAATCGACAAAATTATCCTTGTCTCCCACTGCGGCGTGGAGCTGGACAAAGTGCTGGCCGACAAGCTTGTCGACGTGGACGCCATCATCGGCGGGCACAGCCATACGCGCCTTGACAAGGCGATTGTCGTGCCGCACGAAGACGGCTCGCATTGCCTGATCGTGCAGACAGGCTGCTACGGAAAGGCCCTGGGCCAGCTCAGGCTAGCTTTCGACAATCGCGGGCAGGTGATAGTTCCCCAAACAGACTACCGTTTGATTGGCATTTCCGAGCGCATCCCCGAAGACAGCGACATTCACGATTATCTGGCGCAAAAGGAGAAGCCCTTCGCCGCGATGCGGCGCGCCGTGGTCGGAGTAGCCCTTTCAGATTTCGACAACCAGTTCCGCCGCTACCCGTGGGATTCACCCATCGGCGATTTGATCTGCGATGCCCTGGCAGAAGGCGGCCGCCCCTATGGAGCAACAATCGCCCTGCAAAACCGCGGCGGAGTTCGCGGTCGCTTAGAAAAAGGCATAGTCACACAAGAAATGGTAGAGACCATCCTGCCCTTCGAGAACCATCTGGTCATAGCTACGGTAAAAGGCTCCTGTCTTCTAGCCGCCCTGGAGAACAGTGTCTCCGGACAGCTCGGCGCGCGTTTCCTGGATGTGCATGGCTTGAAAGTGGCTTATGACCCGGCACAGCCTTCCGGGCAACGCATCGTTTACGCCCTGGCGCAGGATAGAGACGGCTCCTGGAAGCAGGTCGACCCTTCGGGGAATTACCGCATCGCCACAAACGACTATAGCTTCCACGGTGGGGAAAGCTATAACTTCTCAAGCGCAGTCGATGTTGTGGACACAGGCAAGCGTCTTTCCACATTCCTGAGCGCATATCTCATCAATCAGAAGAAGGTTGCTCCAGCGGCACCATCGCGTCTGATCCCTGTTTCAGATAATCTGCTCTGTCTGACGGAATTCGGTGGCAAAAAAGAGCTACGCTTGAAATATGATTTGCCCGGCTGCCACCTGACTGTAGTGCGCGGCAGCGCCAAAGGCATCGAGCATCTGCCGGGATGGCCTCCCGTGGTGCCCCTCATGCAAGCGCGCGTGTTTCAGTCGGGACTGCAACTTGATCAATCAGGCGAATATCGCTGGCGTCTGCCTCTTTCCGGTCCAGCTGCCTCCGCCCCCACAAAGGGCGAAGAATGGGTAGCTGTCATAGTGCAACCGCCCAGAGGGTCAGGCAGCCCGGTCATCAGCCGCCCGATAGCTCTTTGCCGCTAGGCGCAATATCCTCAGATTGTGCGCCTGCAAGCCGACCAGTCACCTTACTGCCTGGCGATTTAGTCGCTGGCATATGACTGGCGGAGAAACGCCTAGGGCGGGCAGCCCAGCGCCTGGAGATTCTGCCTGGCTTCGGCATAGTCAGGCTTCAGCTTCAGCGCTTGTTTGTATTCAGCTTCCGCCAGGTCTCCTTTGCCAAGCTTGCCGTAGGCTGTTCCCAGATTGTTGTGAGCCCGGGCGTTTGACGGATCGAGCTTGATTGCTGCCTGGTAGTGACCGACTGCTTGCTGCAATTGCCCCTGCTGCTGATAAAGCAACCCCAAGTTATAATGCGCATCGGCATAACCTGGATCGATTTTCAAGGCTTTCTTGTACTCTTCGAAAGCCTTGGTGTAGTCTCCCTGGCAGAAATAAGTAATGCCGAGGCTTGTGTGAGCCTGGGCATAACCGAGATTGCGCTGGGCTTCCGGATAATCCGGATCGATCTTGAGGGACTGCTCGAACTGAGCCACCGCCTCAGGATACTTGCCAAGAGAATTGAGAGCCACACCAAGATTGTTGTGGGCCTCCACATATTTGGGATTGATGGCCAGCGCTGCTTGATATTCCTCGACGGCTTTTTCCGTCTGCCCGGATTGCTGATAGAGGCGCCCCAGGCAATAATGCGCCGTCTCGTTTTGGCTATTCAGACGCAGAGCTTTCTGATAGCCTTCCAGGGCCTTGTCTTTCCTGCTGGATTTCTCGAAAGTGAGCGCCAGATTGTACTGGTATTCGGAATTTTTTGGATCAAGCTTCAGCGCCTCTTCGAAATAGCGCTCGGCGTCCTTGAAATTGCCCTGATCGAAGGCTGCCACTCCGAGATTGAAGCGTGCTTCGGCAAAACGGGGATCGGCGCTCACAGCTTTCACATATTCAGAGACCGCCAGCGAAAGCTTGTTCTGACGGTGATATATCTTGCCCAGAAGGTTGTGAGCAGCAGCGTGGTCTGGACTGGTCGAGAGGATGGTCTGCATATAGCTGGCCGCCTCGCCGAACTGTCGTTGCATATACGCCTTCAGACCCTGCTCGAAGAGGGCGTCGGCATCCTGCGCCCAGCAAACGGCATTGCCGGCAAGCAATACCAGCAAGGTTGAGAAGACAATGCCGGCACTTGTAAGGGTCTGCCGGAAGAGATCTGGTCTCAACGATTTCAGGATGGACATATATTTGCTTTCTTTCGCTTTAATAACATAGTAACGTGGACGCCTGCACCAGGCAGGCGATCTGTTGTCGAAAACAAAAGAGCAAGCCTTTCCAGTTTAAAATTTTTCCTGCAAGTCAATTCAATACTCAGCCATTATTTATGATTGCACCTGAGCCTTATAAAATTTCGCGTCGCCCTTTGCTGCCCGGCAAAGTCATAACTCTTTTCTTTTTAGCTGTCATGGCGGCTGAAGGCACAAGCGCTCAGGCGTCCCACCGGCCAGAGCGGCCCTCAAATGCTGACGATCCAGGCTGCAAGAGCTGTATCTCGGCAGCAGCATCTCTTTTTGCCCGGGGACAGAACAACCAGGCGGCTCAGTTGCTCAGGCAGTGGAGCGAACGCTGCCCTGGCTCAGCGCAATTGCATCTTCTCCTTTCCACTGTGCTCTTGCGCACAGGAGCGCCGGGCGAAGAGATCGAGAAAGAAGCCGGCAAGGCAGCCTCTGCCGCGCCAGCGCTTGTCCCGGCCCACTTGCAATATGCCATGGCCCTTACCAACAACCAGCACCCTCAAAGAGCCGTAGAAGAGTTCAAGACGGTCACGGAGCTTGACCCGACAAATTATGAGGCCTGGACTGCTCTCGGTAGCCTTTACAAGCAGCTGCACGAAGATGAGCTATCGACAGAAGCCGCAGCCAAAGCCGCTGAGCTGGAGCCAGGCTCAAGAGCCGTTCGCTTTGCTACTCTCATCAATTTAAAGAAAGCCAGCAAATTCCAAGAAGCAAAGGCAGAATTGAAACGGTTGCTTGCGTCTTTTGGCAATTCACCGGAATTCATGCAGGATCTCAGCCGGGAAGCTCTTTTGATTGGCGCTTATAGCGAGGCTATTGAAGCAGGGCAGCACGTCAGCCTCAGCTATCCGAAAGCGGTAGCTCCGCTCAAGACTGCTTGCCTGGCACAATTCATGCAACACAATTACAAAGACTGCCTGACCTCAGCCAACCGGATGCTGGCTCTCGACAAAAAAAACGCCGAAGCTCTTGCTCTCAGGGGGCTTTCGCTCTTGCGACTTGGTGAAAAGCAAGAAGCAGACAGGGACATAAAAGAAGCTCTGAGCCAGCAGCCAAACGCCGGGCTTCCTCTTCTGTCCGCGGGAATGGCGCAAGTGTTGAGCGGTAAATATGTCCAGGCTGACGAGTCATTGCATGCCTGCCTCGAGGCAGACGCCAGCAATAACCAGTGCCAGGGACTGCTGCAACCACTGGCGCATCTGGAGCTATCCAGATTGCGCCGCAAGCAAGGGTCCCTTAACGAAGCCGAGGAAGAAGCCCACTCAGCCTCCGCTGACAAACGCTTTTTGGCGGCAGCCCTGGGGCTGGAAGCTCAGGCAGTGTTGAACCTGGCTCAAAAGCCAGAGATTGTCCAAACAGCCAGCCGGCTTTCGTCCCTTGCGCTTGCAGCCAATCCGTCTGATCCAGAGGCGCTTCTGGCTGAGTCCATCCTTGCTCTCAAAGAACGGCGGCTTGAAGAAGCTTTGAGCCTGGCCGCCAGAGTCGAGCTCGCGGAACCGTCCTTGGCCGAGCCTTATCTCATCTCCTTCCGTATTGCCGAAGCCCAAAGTAATTTGAAGCAAGAGAAAGAATATCTGGACCGGGCGCAGGCTCGCTCCACCCAGGACGCCGACACGCTCTTTTTTCTCAGTCAGGTCGCCCTGTCTGAGAGCCAGACAGACAGCGCAATTGAACTTTTGAGGGCTTGCCTGGCCCAGAAAGTCAAAGCTCCCGAAGCCGCCTTTGCCCTGGCTCGATTGCTGCAAAAGAAGTCCTCACCTGAGGAAGCACTCAAATATTTCCGAATGAGCCTCGCTCAAGGCTTGACAGGCAAAGATGCCGAAACTGCCCGGGCAGCCTTAGCCGCCAGCGAGTCTGCTAAACACCACTAAAACACAGCGCCAGAGAACTCAGCGCCTGACAGAAGAGCTCGCCTGAGAGCAAAAACAGCTCCTGAGTCCAGAACTGAGCCGTGGCTGGAAATACCATCGAATTTCTGCCTTTTATCAGCCGCCGGAAAAGCGTCCTCAAACGATTGCCTGGACGAAACCCCGCAGAAGGTAATTTTCAGGGAATAATAGAGACGGGCCAACGCTTGACAGCTCCGGGATCACAAGGTGGAAGCCAGACACACACAGGAAAGCAAGGTCAGGGAAGTCTGCACGGAATGCGGCGCTACCTATGCCGAAGGCGTCTCGGTTTGCAGCGTCGACGGCTCGGAGCTTATGCGAGTCATGGCCGACCCGCTGATTGGGGTCATCCTGCCCCGGCGCTATCGCATTCTTTCCCTGCTCGGGCGAGGAGCCATGAGCGTCGTCTATAAGGGCGTCTATGAGCCTCTCGATCAGCTGGTTGCCATCAAGATGCTCAAGAGCCACCTCGTCTCCGATCCGCAAAGCTCCAAACGTTTCCAGCAAGAGGCCAAAACAGCAGGAGCGCTCAACCATCACAATATAGTCGGCATCCTGGACTTCGGCGTAACGGATCAGGCAGTACCCTACCTGATCATGGAATATCTGATGGGGCAGAGCCTGGCTGAGATGATCGATCACCAGCAAAGGATTTCCGTCAACCGGGCAATACGCATCTTCGGGCAAGCAGCCGATGCGCTTGCTTATGCGCACAGACAAGGCGTTGTCCACAGAGACATCAAGCCCAGCAACATCATCATCCTGGAGTCCGAAGATGATCCCGATGTGGTAAAAATTGTCGATTTCGGCATTGCCAAGCTAAGCGGCGCCGGCATCTCCGGGCCTTCGCTCAATCTGACAAAAACAGGCGAAGTGATGGGCACGCCTCTTTATATGTCCCCGGAACAATCGATGGGAAAGGAGCTAGACGGGCGCTCGGACATATATTCGCTGGGCTGCGTCATGTACGAATCCATAACAGGGCAGCCACCCTTTGTCGGCGATACAGCCATCGACACGATCAAGAAGCAGATTTCGGCAGCACCAGCTCCTTTGGAAAGCGTCAGGCCCGATCTCTATATCCCCGAGCGCCTGCAGTCAGTGAT
>JAHFBI010000123.1:0-6324 GCA_023250095.1 Candidatus Melainabacteria bacterium | reverse complement strand
CAGTGATCGCCAGGACGCTGGCCAAAGATCCCCGTACTCGCTATCAGAGCATGGAGGATCTCAAATATGATCTCGAAAGGGTAAACCGGCGCTCGGACACATCGGCGCAGAGCCTCCCGGCAAGCGCTGGCGGACCAGCTTCACAGTTGAGCCAGAACCCAGCTGCAAGCTCAAAAAAAGATGATCGCGACAATTCAGTCAGTCTTAAGCTGATCGCTTCAATAACCGCAGGATTGGTTTTGCTGATAACATTTGCCTGCTGGATATTCAGCGCCACAACGCGTCCTTGCGCCAGGATTCCCTCAAGTCACTCACCTGGAAGCAAGACCGACTCAAGCTCTACTTCCGCCACGCCATCTGCTGCTTCCTCCTTGCCTGACGATAAGCAATGGCGCAAATATGTTCAGGAGGCCCAGACACTCTTCAGCGCCGGGCGCTATGCCGAATCGGAACAGAGCTACTTGCAGGCTCTAGTCCAGCTCAGACGTTTCCCTGAACCGGATGCGCGCGTGGCAGCGGTTCTCAACGAGCTGGCCAATCTTTACTATGTACTCGATGAGCTGGACAAGGCTGATTCAGCCTGCAGAGAGTCTCTTGCCCTGCGCAAAACAATTGACCCCAAAGATCCGGCCATAGCAGACAATCTGAGCAATCTTTCCTTGATAAGCGCAGCACTGGGCGATTGGGATCAGGCAGAGAGCCTGGGCAAGCAAGGGCTCTCCATAAGAGAAACAACTCTCGGTCCCGCCCATCACGACGTGGCCGTCAGCCTTCAGGGGTTGGCCGAGCTGGAGTGCAAGAAAGGCAAGTACAAAGAAGCGGAAGCCTTGCTAAAAAGAGCCCTATCCATAAGAGAGAAATCTTTCGGCGGCGATCATCCAGAAGTAGCGGATGCTCTGCACAACCTGGCCATGGTCAATCAGAAGCAAGGGAAATTTGACAGAGCCGAAGCGCTCTACAAGCGTGCACTGGGCATTCGCCAGAAAGAGCTGGGCATCGAGCATCCATCTGTAGCCGATACGCTGTGTGCCCTGGCCACTCTCAATTTCATGAGACACAGAGACTCTGAAGCCGAAAATCTTTTCAAGAGCGCTCTTTCTATTCGGCAGAAAGCCTTCGGCAATGAAAACTCTCGTACAGCCGAAGTCTATTCTTGCCTGGCAATACTCTTCGACGCCGAAAGAAAATACCCGCAAGCCGAAGAGTGCTACCGGCAGACACTTCAGATACGGGAGAAAATCTGGGGCCCTGCAAGCCCGAAGCTCGTCCGCAGCCTGGAGAATCTGGCGGTCTTCCTGCGCAGGCACAATCAGAAGAACGGTGCCGAAGTTTACGAAGCGCAGATCAAATCCATTCAATCGAAAGTGGGCAAGACAAGTTAAATCGCAGAGTCCAGTTGCCCGGAAAGTGGACAGATGGTACAAGAGATTGAGATCGTAAGCCCCGCCGAAAGTATCCGACCTGCAAAGTGGACTTTGTCCTCAATCTGGAATACAGCCCTCATGTCCCGCTCTACCGACGGCTGTCGGATGCTTTGCGCAAGGCGATTCTGCAGGGACGCTTGAAACCTGGCGATGCCATGCCTTCCGTACGCGATCTGGTAAGCACGCTGAGCGTCTCGCGGGCAACTGTATTGAAAGCCTTTGAAGACCTCCACAAACAAGGATATCTCGAGACAAGCCATGGCAGAGGCACTTTCATCCGGCAGCGGCTGCCTGGCGATTTGTTTCAATTGACTCCAGTAAAGATGGCATCCCGGGAGCCTGTAGGGGACAAAAGAAATGTCAGTTATTCCCTGTTCGCGCGCTGCCTGCTGGAAAGCAATCAGGCAGGAGCTATATCCACAGTCCACCTGCCTGAAATCAACTTTGGAGGACCGCCCATCAATATGGCTCCCATAGCCAGGTGGAAGCAACTCTTGCTTAAATATTGCCGACTGAGCGACCTGGAGGCAGTAGCTTACGCCACGCACCCGTTCGGCTATCCCCCCTTACAGGAGGCACTGGCAGCCTATCTTCACAGGACACGCGCCGTTAAATGCCAGGCAGATCAAGTGGCGATTTTTTCCAGCAAGCAATTGCGCCTGGATCTCCTCTGCCGAATTTTAATAGATCGCTCGGACTGTGTAGCTTTTGAAGAGCCAGGATACCCTGAGGCGCGACAGACTCTGTTAGCTCACGGAGCAAATATCGTTCCCATTCCTGTCGACGAGCATGGGATGGATGTGAGCTATTTGAAAGCTCATCCATCCAGATTCAAACTTATATATGTAACTCCCTCGCATCAAGACCCGACAGGAGCAGTCCTGTCCATGGAGCGAAGACAAGAGCTTTTGTCCTTTGCCTCCGACAGCGGCGCCTTGATTCTGGAAGACGATTATGACAGCGAATACAGATACGGCAGCAAGCCGCTGCCCAGCCTCCAACGGCTGGACGGCGCCGACTGTGTAATTTATCTGTCATCTCCCTGGAAGATCCTCTTTCAAGTATCGAGGATGGGCTATATAGTCGTGCCTCAACGCTTGAAATCAACAATGATGCTAGCCAAGATGAGCGTCGAGCGCCACATGCCTCTGGTGGAACAATTCGCACTCACCGATTTCATTAACGGTGGACATCTGGAGCTGCACATCAAGAGAACCCATTCAGTATATGCCAGAGCCAGGCAGGCACTGATATACGCCCTGACGAGACACTTCGGATGCAGGCTCCATATGGCGCCAGAAAGTGCCGGCATGCATACACTGATAAAGATAGATGCAAAAGCAAGTAGCTCTCAGATAGAGCAAGCGGCTCTATCTGCCGGTATCCCACTCATGAGCACGAAGGCTTATTACGTGAATGAGTCGACGGAAAACGAATTCATATTGCCGTTTGCCCAGATCGACAAAAACACGATTGGAGATCGCGTAGAAGAATGGGCAGCCCAACTAAACATACGCAATACCGACTGATGAGAATGCAAGCCTCAACTGAGACGGTCAGGTTTAAGAAACAATGACTCTGAAAATCTCCTTGGATCACGACTCAGGAGTGCCGATCAGCCGGCAAATTTCCGACTCCATACGCAGGGAAATTCTCCTGGGTAATCTCAAACCGGGACAAGCCCTGCCTTCCGTACGAGAGCTTTCGTTAGCGCTCGACATTTCGCGCTCGACCGTGCTGAAAGGCTTTGAAGATCTCTTCAGCCAGGGCTACATCAGCACCACCTCTGGTTGCGGCACATTTGTGAGCAAACAACTTCCGGGCGAGCTTTCGCAACAAACGGACTGGCTTGAGTATGAGAGCCTGCCAGGCAAGCCACCCTCCGCCGTGAAGCTGTCCTCTTACGGCGATCGCCTTAAGCTGACAGAGCGTGACTGGAGCACCGAGCACGTGCATCAAATCTCTCACGGAGGTCCGCCTCTCGATTTGGCACCATTGAACCAGTGGCGGCTGCTTCTCGAGCGGCATTGCCGCCTGAAAGACCTCAGCTTGCTGGAGTATAAGGATCAGCCTTTCGGCTATCTACCGCTGCGCGAAGCTTATGCCTCTTACCTGACAAGAGCCAGAGCAGTCGCCTGCACGGCTCAGCGAACAGCAGTGTTTTTCGCACGAGATCTGCGTCTGGACATAATCTGCCGTCTCCTGCTCGAGCCAGGCGACAACGTGGCCGTGGAAAATCCTGGCTACCCGACACCAAGGCAGAAATTTGCCGCACACGGAGCGAACATTGTCGGCATTCCGATAGACAAAAACGGGCTTGATGTCGGCTATCTCGACAGGCTACATCAGCAGTTCAAACTAGTATATGTAACTCCCTCACACCAGGAGCCGACTGGAGCAGTTCTACCTGTCGAGCGCCGACGACACTTGCTTGAATGGGCTAGCCGGACAGGAGCGTTCATCATCGAAGATGACTACGACAGCGAATACAGATACGGCAGCACGCCCTTGCCTTCCCTGCAAGGGCTAGATGATGCAGACTGTGTCATCCACCTTTCCTGCTTGTGGAAAGTTCTATCGCCTGTGCTCAGGCTGGGATTTCTCGTGCTGCCCCACTGCCTGGTCAGGGCAGTCTCTCTGGCTAAAGGGCTAGCAGAGCGAGACTTGCCGCTCATAGATCAATTTGCCCTTGCCGATTTCATCAATGAAGGCCATCTCGAGCGCTCCATCCGCCGCATAAGAAGCATTTATGGAAAACGAAGACAAGCCCTGTCTTGCGCTCTGGAACATTATCTGGGCCAGAGTATTTCTATTGCGCCGGAGTCGGCCGGCACGGAAATGCTTGTTAAGTTCCACAATAGACTAAGCGATGATGCCATAGTGCAGTGCGCCGGCCAAAGCGGTCTGACTCTGCTCAGCTCGCGCCCCTATTACATCGATGAGGGGCGCCCGGGCGAATTCGTCCTGCCCTTCGCCCATCTTCCTGAAGAAGCGCTGAGGCAAGGAGCAAGAAAGCTCGCTTCCCTTCTTGCCAGCATGCAGTGAACCGCCTGATGCAGACTCAGTCGACTTGATTGGTGAGCGCTGAGCGATCCAGGATCGGCTCAAGCAGCCCCGGCAAATCCACAGCAGGCGAATTCACTGCCGGCGATACCGGATAGAGGCAGATATCGCCTTCAGGGAAAGGAGCAAAAACAGCTTGCAGAGCCTTTATTTCCTGGACTGCTCCATCGAGCCAGAGCTTTTCCAACTCCGGGCGCACGATGACCGGCATGCGATCGTGTACGGGCGAAACAGCCGCGTTAGCCCCATGAGTGATAATCACGCAAGTCCTCAACAGCTCCCCTTCAGGGCTCCGCCATTCGTCAAAGAGCCCGGCAAAAGCGAAGAGCTGTCTTTCCGGCAGATGAATATACACAGGCAATTTGCTTTTGCCTACTTTCTTCCATTCGTAAAAGCCATCGGCAGGAATCAGGCAGCGGCGCCGAGCAAGACATTGCTTGAAAAAAGGTTTCTGGGACAAAGTCTCGCAGCGGGCATTAATCATGGGCGAGACGCCCTTGATGTCCTTGACCCAGAACGGCACCAGCCCCCACTTATATGTATCCATGACCCGCCTGCCAGCACAATTCAATATCACGGGCACAGGCTGTGAGGGCGCGATATTAAATCGCGGTGAGGACGACCCCAGACAGTCCTCAACGCCAAATCTCTCCTCGATCTCCGCCTGAGCCCGGCTCAATGTATATCGTCCACACATTTTGCCTTAATTCATCTCCTATCACTGAGGTATAAGCGAAGACTCGCTGCCAGCAGGCAAAAGCGGCGGGACGCCCGGATTGGAAAATGTAGCTGGCTGACCGAAGCCCTGAGCCGGCTCTGAGGTAGCCGCCGGAGCAGCCATACTTGCCGCGGCAGTGCCTGCAGCCTGCCTTGCCTGGGACCCTGCAGAGGTCACGCCTGGCAGCTCTTGTTGGAGCGAAGGTGCATTATCTCTTGCAGGAGGCAAGCCCTGCGCCCCTGAAGTTGCGCCTTCCAGTCCGTTCTTACGGCGCGCCTGCCAGAGGACAGCTTCCAGCTCGGCAGCTTCTGGATCACGGTTAAGCTTCCGCAAGAGAACGGAATATCTTTGCAAAGCCGGGATCAACAAATAATGCTCGGGACCGAATAATTTGCGACGAATGGAAAGAGCCATCCGGTAGCCTGGTTCAGCTTCTTCAAGTTTGCCCTGCCTGTCATAGTTGACGGCCAGATCCAGCCATGAATTGGCCGTCAGCCTGTCATCTTCGCCAAGGCTGCGGCGGCGAATATCCAGAGCTCTCTTGATCAGCGGTTCTGCCGCCAGCCATCTTTCCTGCCGCCTGAGGCAGCGAATGAGATTGTTCAGGTCGTCGACTATGTCGATGGAATTTTCTCCAAACATCCTCTGGTCAATGGTCAAAGCTCGGCAGAAAACTTTCTCGGCAGAAGCAAATTTACCGGACATGTAATAGGCGGTCCCCAGCTTTCTCAAGGCGCTCACAAGTCGGGCGTCCTCAAGACCGGCAGACTCAGCCAACTTGAGCGCTGCTTCATAGTCGACCTCGGCGGCTTCCAGTTCGCCTGCCTCATAAGCCATATCACCGGCAGCGGAATATTGATCTAGCGCTGTTTGGGCAAAAGCGGCAGGTGAGTTTAGCCCGGCAAGCAAAAGAGCAACAAAGATTCGCAGGATTTGATTCATATGTTCTCCGGATCAAAAACTGCAACCGGCAGCACTGCCTGCCTCTGGTCTCGGAGCGCGAATCAAGCCAGAGATCACTTCGGCAGCCCTGAGGCATTGCGCCTCAGTGTTGAATCGCCCTGCCGAAATACGCAAAGAGCCCCGCGCAACAGATTCGCTCAGCCCGAGGGAAGCAAC
>JAHFBI010000417.1 GCA_023250095.1 Candidatus Melainabacteria bacterium | reverse complement strand
GATGGGTGTGACCGTGCGCGATCGACCAGGCCCACCTGTCCATGTCGGCAAGGGGGCTGGCGCCGGGCTTCGGGCGAACGATGATGCCGTGATGCAGCGAGAGGTCGTTGTTGATCAACAGACCACCCTCGTATCCACCGCGCTCCTCGGTGCCGTAGAGGAAAGTGACCTTGTCATCAGGTCCGTATCCCATCTGGGCGTGGAAGCTGAACGGCTCACGAGTGAGCGGGTCGACGATGCCGCCAAGTTGAGGAGCCATGTCCTGGAGGAAGCGATAAACGCGGTCCTCGTGGTTACCCAGGATCATGAAACTCCAGGCAGCGCCGCTGATCTCCATGACGTCATCCCACAGCCGCTTGGCCTCTTCGAACTCCCCTTGGGGGTTCGTGACAGGGCGCAATGCCTTGGGGTGACGCGAAAGGGCGAAGATGTCCGCCCAGTCGCCGATGCTGACCATGACATCGGGCTGGAACTTGGCAAGGAACTGCAGGATCGCCCAGAAGAGCCGCCGATTGTGAGCCGGCACGTGCGCATCCGGAAGGATGACGCCGCGCGTCCCATTGGGCAGGTTGATGGGCAGGATGCCTGCGAACGTCAGGAAGCTGTGCTTGGAGTTCAGGCCGCCCACCTTGATGGCGCGCGCGATTTCCTCCCTGACAGCCGTGTTTGTAGTCTTCATTGTGAAAACTCCTTTTCTGGTTCGCCTAGCTGAGGCGAGTGTGTGAACAAACGCCGCTGGCGACCAGATGTGGTCGAATTGCCAGGCAGCAAATAGCCATTCCAAAGAAACCCGCGCTTGCCGGTGGGCTTAGGTATCCAGGTTGTGGCTAGAGAGAATGTGTAGCTTGTTACGGAAGACCTGTTCGAAAAAAAGAAGCAGAATGTAGCTCTAACCTAGAGGAAGATTTATAAGAGAAGCAAACAAGGGCCAGCCGAGGTTCTTATCTGGTTCTAAAGGCTGGTTGCCAATAGTCGAATCGGCTGAACCTCACCCCCTGGCTGAAAAGGATGTTACAGGTGGAATTAAAGGGATACTTTATGGGGTAGGGTCCTGCGAGGCTGCCTTGATTAGAAAGCGCCAAGACTGCCGTAGAATCACGAAAATGACGGCTAGCGAAGCTATGAGAGTGAATGTCACGTGCTGACACAATAGAGCTAACGGTAAACTCCTGCCTCCCTCTCAGCCAAGCTGAGTCGGAGGCAAAGTGCGGCTGCCAGGACATCGCTGCTGCGCTAACGGCTAAGCCTGAACCAGCAGACCAGTCATACCCTCAAGGTGACTGGCTCAATTTGGAAAAGATGGCTTCACGGGGGTTGGGCACTGAAGAAACTTCTTTGAGCTTGCGGAAGAGGACCACTTCATCAGCGTTTATTTGCAGGGGTACGGTCACTTCCATGGTGACAAGCAGATCGGCTCCGCCTAGCCCCAGTCCTTTAAGACGATAGACCCGCCCGGACTGAGTGAGGGGTTGAATGCGCATAATCACGCGTCCAGTAGCTGTCGGCACGTCGACCTCGCCGCCGAGCACAGCTTCGTAGATGGTGATAGGAACAGTGCAGGCTATGTCCCGCCCGAGCACGTCGAAGAAGGGGTGAGGCTTGATTTTGATTTCGGCGGACAGGTCGCCATTGCGCTGTGTGCGAGCGTCATATTTGCCGCGCCCGGATTTGCGCAGTTCCATTTTTTCGAAAGCTCCCGCCGGGATCTCGATTTCTTCTTCGCGCATATTGTGCAGGTTGCCCGAGCCCCGGCAATGCTGGCATTGCAAGCGATTGACCGGCTTCAAGCCAGCACAGTGCTGGCAGGGGAGCTGCTCGTCCACGCGGATGGACTTGCGTGTCCCTTTGAAGGCTTCTTTGAGGGTAATCTCGACTTCAACTTTGGTTTCGGTCGGCTCATTCTTATTTGCCGGCTCGCGTGTAGTATCGACGCCGGAGAACTTCCCCCACAAAGCCCGCAGGTGTGTTTTCTGCAGATGGGGCAGATTGGCCTGGTCGTATTGTTGCCGTCTATAGGGATCGGTCAAGCATTCGTATGCTTCCGAAATGTCTTTGAAAGTGCGTATGAGAGTTTCAGGATCGCGTCCGCTCACACTTACATGGGGGCCGTATTTCTCATATAGCTCGCCATAAGCCTCCCTTATCTCTTCAGTTGTCGCCTCGGGAGAGACGCCGAGAGTGTAGTAATAGTCTTTGTACGATTGTCTGGGTTCCATTTCCCGGAAACTCAAAAGCTGGCAAACAGGAATCCGCACGGTTTCGTCTTCACTATTGTACGGCTTTCGTCAAGCGAGAGTGTTTTTTGTTCCCAGTTGCCGCCTGCCGAACCTAATATCCTGGTGCTTGCCTTGAGTGACGAGATGCCGCCTGCATTGCAGGGCTCATTGCCGGAGGTTCCTGACCCAAGAAAAGAAGGTCGCCGGCTACTCCGGCGACCTTCTTTCTCATTTACTCAGGGTGCGGTTCAACCGCACTTCGAGAATCCGCAGCCCTGGCAGACATAGCAACCGTCTATTTTCAGCCAGTCACGATTGCCGCATGTACCGCAGTCCCCAGTGCCTGCCACTTCCTCCTTGCTGAGAGAGCCAGTGCCGGAGCCGTTTGCCATGGTGCTGACAGAGTCTGTCTTAGCTTCAGGCGAGAAATCGCGCTTGGGATTGAAGTGCTGGCGGTACTCCAGTATTGCTTTGGCCAGACCGTCGCAGGGCGACTGAATCACAACAGCCTTTTCCGACTCGCCGAATTTGAAGAAAGCCGGATAACCTGACTGAATGTTGATCAGCTGCTGGACGATGAATTGTTCGGCTTGCTCGCGTTCTGTCTCTCCAAACTGGGCTGCATATTGCAGGAAAGCTGAGGAGAGGCGCCCGACTGCCTCGAAGAGACCGCCTTCAATAGCTCCCGGCTTGCCCATGCGAGCATAGACTTCGATGAGTTCGCCGGGATGATCTACTTCATGGTTGAGGCTGACGTGCAATGTCGAGCCACCGCCGGGAGTGCCCACCCTTACTTTGTATGTGATGCCGCTTGTCTCTTCGACGTTGATGTGCCGCTGTTCCTGGTGTCCGAGCAGGGTCAGCAGATCGGCTTCCTGTTCATAAGTTTCGCGGGCTATCTGTTCTACCGGCTGGCTGAGGCGGCTGCCGTCAGGATAGAAAGTGATGTCTTTGACGCCAAGCTCCCAGGCCAGCATTGTCGAGTCGGCGATTGCCTGCTCGCTGGAATCAAGCGGTATCGAACAGGTGTTGGAGACTGAATTGAAAGCCTCTGGGAATTCATCGGCACCTTTGTGAATGGCTGCCAGATGCCTGATATAAGCCTCCGGCTCGATTTCCACGCGGATGGGGAAAGCCTTTTGAACGGCTTCAGGAACTTCGGCGAGCCCGCGGCAGGATTTGTGATTCTCGCGAATCTTTTTCATCAGGCTCATCTGGGCTGATTCCGTCTCAGGCCAGGCGTTGTGGCGCGTCATCATCTCGCGGAAGCCTGGGGCGACGAAGTCGACCACGCGTGAGCGCACTTTGCGCGAAAAAACGATGCCGTTGTGAGGGTCGACTCCCCAGCTGGTTTGCAGGGCCTGTGCCAGAGAGCCAGTCG
>JAHFBI010000122.1 GCA_023250095.1 Candidatus Melainabacteria bacterium | reverse complement strand
ATGCAGAAAAAATAGCGATTATTTTGCCGGCAGCAAGATAAAGCATGCAAACCATTTCATCGGATATGTTATTGACTACCACGCAGCCTGCCAGCCGGCTGTCAGTCAATTTCGCCACGGCTTCTTTGAGCATTTCCGGCGGCGTGGCATGCTGAGGTACGTCCACTACCTGACCGCAAAATAAGGAAGCGGCAGCCAGAACCAGTTCCTCAGGCAACTGATAAGCATCGAGAACATTGCCTGGCGAAGCCAGATCGGACAGGGCATAGTGGCGTGCGTCTGCTCCTAGGAATTGAAAGTCAAGATTCTTGCGTCCATATAGGCAGCCGACAATTCGCCCGCGATAAATGAGAATGGCCGAGCGAGATTTCTTTTTAGGCGAGATGATCTTCAAGCAACCAGTGCGCTCGTTGCCCTCCAGAGAGATGAGCAGGTGATGAAAACGAACTGCCTGCGTCTGGGCTACTTCATGGCTTGAGCTGATGGCGGCTACCGGCACCATGTTTATTGCTCGACGGCTGGTTCCCGAATTATTGGCATGAGAAGCGACAAGCGATTTCGCTTCTTCTGCGGCTGATTTCTCTTTCTTCCAGAACACGGCTATCTCCTACCGCCATCCTCAGCGCGCCGGGACTGCGGTCCTATCTACCAGCTACAAGAGGCTAACAGACATGCTGCCTGCCGTCACTGGGGGAATTACGTAGCGCCCTTTCATCTTTAATTGCCAACAGGTCCTGGTGCTCACGATGAAAAGATGTCTTCGACATGAAGTACGCTGCACGGCGGATCGGGGCTGTCGCTCAGGAAGGAGGTTGAGTCTTCAAAATAAACAACTATGATGTCGAAGCGGCAGGCAGCGTCTGACTGCCGCTTGCGACCAAGATAAGACTTTGCTGATGTAACAATCTTTTGCCTTTTGCGCCAGTCCACAGCGTCAAAACCGGACGACGGAATGCCGAATGTGACAGGTGCTTTCTTTCGCGTTTTTACCTCGACAAAGATGGTGAGCCCCGCCCCATCGCGCGCGATGAGGTCCAGCTCGCCAAAACGCCCTGCGCGCCAGTTGCGCCCGAGAATATTCCAACCTTTGCCCTTCAGGTAGATGGCGGCAATTTCTTCCCCGCGCCTGGCAATCAGCTTCTTCTGTGAGCGCGACACTGTCCCTGGTGTTAGGACTGGCGGACCCGGTTTAGTCCTAGATGCCTGAACCGGGGGAGGTACTGGTTTTGTCGGCCTGTCGGGAGTCAGCTCAGGGGTTTGCGGCAAGCCTGGTTCTTTCGGAGCTTTATTGAGAGCAATTTCTCTTTTCAAGGAGCCGGTCATCAAGATTCCTCCTTCATTAGATATAATGCTTGGTTCTTCTTTACTTTCGTTATGCAGTCTTATACGACTGACTGGTCCGGAAAGTTCACCCTGAGGAGCCAGGTCAAAAATGCTAGACCTCAAATTGATTCGCGAGCGCCCTGAAGAAGTTGAAAAGGCTCTTTCCCGGCGAAATGGCGGTTATTCAATTCAGCCTATTCTGGAAATCGACCAGCGATATCGCCAGGTCATCGGTGACTGGGAGGCGCTGAATCGCCGCAGCAACGAGATCTCGGATCTTTTTAAAACCGGCAAGGCCCCGAAAGGACAAATCGATGCCTTGAGAAAGGAAAGCAAGGACATTAAGAAGGACAGCGTCGAAATAGAGGCGTGCAAGCGCGAGCTGGAAGAAAAGATAGATGCTCTTGTTTTTGCTGTTCCCAATCTTCCGGATGCAAGCGTGCCGGACGGACCCGATGAGACCGCAAATGCCGAGGTGTCGCACTGGGGTGAAAAGCCGTCTCTGGAAAATCCCAGGCACCACTATGAGATTGGCGAGGAACTCGGTATCTTCGACTTTGAGCGAGGAGTGAAGCTGGCCGAATCACGCTTTACCGTGCTTATGGATATGGGAGCTCGCCTCGAGCGGGCTTTGATGAACTTCATGCTGGACTTGCATGCTTCCAAGGGCTACCGCGAAGTGTTTCCACCCATACTCGTCAACAGGCAGTGCATGATGGGCACTGGGCAATTGCCCAAATTCGAAGGCGATTTTTATAAATGTGCTGATGATGAGTTGTATCTGGTGCCAACTGCTGAGGTACCGGTGACTAACCTCTATCGCGATGAGGTGCTCAAGCAGGAAGAGCTGCCCATCTATCATTGCGCTTATACGCCAAACTTCAGGCGCGAAGCCGGCTCTGCCGGTAAGGATACGCGCGGCTATATCAGGCAGCACCAGTTCAACAAGGTTGAGCTGGTCAAATTCTGCCTCCCGGAAGAATCGGAGGACGAGCATGAGAGGCTCACTCGCGATGCCGAGGCTGTGCTGGAAGCCCTTGAACTTCCTTACCGTCGCATGCTGCTCTGTGCGGGCGACATGGGCTTTTCAGCCAGGAAGTGCTATGACCTGGAAGTCTGGTTCCCGGCTCAGGACAAATATCGCGAGATAAGCTCGTGCAGCAATTTTGGTGATTTCCAGGCCAGGCGCACTAACTTGAAATACAAGCCCTCTGACGGCGGCAAGGCAAGATATATGCACACGCTCAATGGTTCCGGACTGGCCATCGGTCGAACACTGGCAGCTATTCTGGAAAATTATCAGCTCAGCGACGGCACAGTGAAAGTTCCCTCAGCTCTTGTGCCTTATTTGAATGGTGTCACTGTGCTCAGACCGCGCGGACAAGCCGATCCCGTCGGAGCCGGCGTTCAGCTTTAGCAAGTGTAAGAGGCAGGGAGCACGACCGGTTCTGTTGCCGCTATTTTCAAGGGTGATTGAAACATGGATGAATCTTCCGGAGCATCACAAGGCAAGATGGCTGCGGCAAAAGCAGTAGAGGAATGGGTGGATGAATATCTCTTGAATGTTTTTGGGGTGAAGCTTTCCGATGTCACTGCCTTCAATCTCGCTGCCTGTCCGCCTGAGGGTGAGCAGGTTGCGCCTGATAAGTTTATCGAGCGTCTGCGTGCCAGGTTCGCTCACCTGGACCTGGCTCCCCGGGACGGGGTTATATCAATATTCGAGATCGAGCACGCCATTGCCAATCCGCGACTGAATTTCGATGAGGCGGATTTGCTCCTTTTGCAACTGCTGAAGCGCTTTTATCATGCTCTGGTTGAACTCAGCGATGATGAGCGGGGACGCATGGATAAAGGTATTTCGCGAGCCGATATCGAAGTGCTGGACAAATGTTTGGGCCAGTCGTGCTCCAGATTGCGCAAGAGGCTGGAACAAGATTTCCAGGCTCCTTAGAAAGAAGTCATGGCGATTGCGAGGCTGTCCAGGCTATGGGTGTCGCGCCATACGTGAATCTCCCAGTGACAGAAAAACCCTCATGAGGCAAAATCGCTTGCAGCTGGTAAAAAAATTGGGTTTGGAGGATAGCCTCATGAGTCACGAAATAGACAGGGAGGGTTTTCAGATTGCCCGGATGCTGGATTCGTCACAGCCACATCGGGCAGCTGATCGGCTCAGAGAAGATCTATATGAAATGGATCCTCGCGATTTCGTGGACCTGGTGCGTGCCGTCAATTATTACGACCGGAAAGGAATGGGAGCTGACTTGCAGGTGCGTTCTCTGGGCTCTCGCGGTCCGGACGACGAGTCCCTGGTCAGTGTCGTCCAGCGCCCCGACGATCGCTTCGGGCGGCAGTGGCCGCCTTATTCCCGTGGCATAAGAGAAGATGTGGCTATCATCAGGGAAAGACGGCGATTCGTGGACGATGACGATTCTTATGGCAGGCAAAGACGACGCTTCATGGATGAGGGTGATTTTTACGATCGTCTTTTCCCCTGAATTTCCGGATGAGCGCAAGGACTTCCCAGCCTTGATTGGATGCGCCACAGAAGCCCTGGCGACTGGACAGGCAGACGCAGGCACACGACTTACTGGCAGCAGTCCTGATGTTGCTCCCTTTTTTAAGGCATGACATTTTTTATGATTGGCTGGATTGCGCAACCAGCCAATTTTTTGGTAGTCTGAGCTGTGTTGTGCTGCGTGGCGCTGCTGGGGCTGCTGAAGCTGGCAACGGTCAGGCAGCAAATTGGTTTGATGTAGTTTACCTGCAACCGGTGAAACTTTATGAATTGGCTGGATGTGCTGGGACCACTGACGCGTCACAGAGACCGGAGAAACCCGCTCTATGCTCGCATTGAGTCCAGAATTCGTGAGTCCATCCAATCTGGCAGGCTGACTGAAGGTGAGCGCCTGCCGGCCGACCGGGAGATGGCGCAACTGCTCAAAGTCGATCGCTCGACCATTGCCAGGGCTTACGATGAACTGGAGGCTGCTGGACTGGTCACGTCTCAGGTCGGTCGCGGCACGTTTGTAGCCCAACGGGGTGCTGCTGCCGAAGGTTCGGCGACAGGCAGCGCCAGAAGGGCCGCCGCCAGCGGTGATGGTCTCTGCCAGCTTGTGTGGGCGGAGAGTTTTTCGCGTGCCAGCCAGATGACATCTTCAATTGTCGCTCGGCAGGTGACGCCGCCTATTTCCGGAGGCGACACTATTTCTTTTGCCGGCGGGATACCGACACAAGAGTTCTTTCCGCACAAAGATTTCCAGCGGATTGTAAGCAGCTTGCTCTGTTCTGAGCGTTCTCTGGAAATGTTCGGATACAGCCCGCCCGAAGGGCATCAGTCCTTGCGCGCTGAGGTAAGAAAGCATCTGAGCCGTCAGGGCATTTTTGCTCAGGATGACGAAATCCTTATTCTTAGCGGCTCGCAGCAAGGAATCGATCTGCTTGCTCGCACGCTGGTTGATCCAGGCGATGTGGTTCTCATGGAGGATCCCAGTTATTTCCTGGCGATCTGCAATTTCGCTGCCCTTGGCGCGCGTTTGATTCCTGTGCCGATGGACGAGGATGGTTTGAGGCTGGATGTTCTCGACGGTATCATGTCCAGGCAGCGGGCCAAGCTCCTTTATGTGATGCCGTCTTTTCAAAATCCTACAGGCGCCACGCTCACATCCGGCAAGCGAGAGGAGCTTCTTCGGCTGGCGCGCTTTCATCAAGTGGCCATTCTCGAGGATAACTTTGTCGGTGATCTCAGCTTCGAGTCAGGACAATTGCCCTCTTTGAGAAGTCTCGATCCTTCGGGTGGGACCGTGATTTACCAGGGCACACTCTCCAAGGCACTCTGTCCAGGTTTGAGACTTGGCTGGATGGTTGCTCCGCGTCAGGTGATGGCAAGACTGCGTCTGGCCAAGCGTAGTTGCGATCTTTCCACTAATTCCATGGCGCAGGTGGTAGCTGCCGAGTATTTGCGCGAGGGGCTCTATGAGAAACATCTTCTCCATGTGACAGAGGCATACCGCCAGCGCCGGGACGTGCTTTGCCAGGCACTGGAGAGCCATCTGGGCGATTATCTCAGCTTCTCCAAACCAAGAGGGGGCATGTTCGTCTTCGGCAAGCTGCCCGAAGGTTATTCGTCACGCGAGCTGCTTTCTCTTGCTGAAAAGGAAGGAGTTTCTTTCAGCCCGGGCGATATGTTTTTTCTGGGGAATGACAGGTTCGAATTTCTCAGACTCTCATTCATACAGCTCAAGAAAGGCGAGATTGAGGAGGGGGTTCGTCGGCTGGGAGCAGCCGTCAGGGCATACGCAGCCAGAGCCAGGCGCTCATCGAGGGCTGCGACCGGCTCATGCGGAGCAGAAGGCACATTTATTTGATCAGGTTATAAGTGCAGAGGAGATATCGGATATGGTGAGGCATATGAAAGGCGAAACGGCAGAGAAAGTCAAAGTGGGCACAGAGCTGGTAAAGAAAGCCTTGCCACAGATGCTCAAAGGCGGCGTGATAATGGATGTCGTCAACGCCGACCAGGCAAAGATTGCCGAGGAAGCAGGAGCTGTGGCAGTGATGGCTCTCGAGCGTGTGCCTGCCGACATCCGCGCCGACGGCGGCGTGGCCAGGATGAGTGATCCAGAACTCATAACTGCAATAATAAATGCAGTCTCCATTCCCGTGATGGCAAAAGTGCGCATCGGACATTTCGTCGAAGCGCAAATTTTGCAAGCTATTGGCGTCGACTGTATTGATGAGAGTGAAGTGCTGACCCCAGCTGATGAAGAGTTCCATATCGACAAGAGCAAATTTGTCATACCGTTTGTTTGCGGCTGCCGCAATCTCGGTGAAGCACTGAGACGCATTGGTGAGGGTGCTGCCATGATCCGCACCAAAGGTGAAGCTGGTACAGGCGATGTTGTGGAAGCAGTCAGGCATGCCAGGGCAGTGCTTGGTGAAATCCGCCGCCTGACGACGATGAGGGACGAGGAGCGTATGACGTATGCCAGGCAAATTGGAGCGCCTTTTGAGCTTGTCGTGCAAGTGGCTGAAACAGGCAAGCTCCCCGTGGTCAATTTTGCTGCCGGGGGAATTGCCACTCCAGCTGATGCGGCTTTGATGATGCAGATTGGTGTCGAGGGTGTTTTTGTCGGGTCCGGCATTTTCAAGTCGGGCAATCCGTCCAGGCGAGCTGAGGCAATTGTGAAAGCGACCACTTTCTATAACGAGCCAGAAGTGCTGGCGCAGATCAGCCGTGACCTCGGAGAGCCAATGGTCGGGCGCAGCGTGCGCAGTCTGGCCGAAGGGCAAGAGCTGGCCAGCCGGGGGTGGTGACTATGGTTTCAGTCGGTATACTGGCTCTGCAAGGGGATTTTGCCGAACACCGCTTCATGATGGAGCCTCTCGGGGCTCAAGTGTATCTGGTCAAACATGGAAGCCAGCTGGCGTCCCTTGACGCCTTGATTATTCCGGGCGGTGAGTCGACGACGATAGCTAGACTGACATCTTCTGCCGGGGACTCTTTGCTTGAAGCGGTGCGGATGAAGGCTTCTGAGGGGCTCCCTGTCTATGGAACCTGTATGGGCGCGATTTTCCTTGCCAGGGAAATAGAAGGCTCATCTCAGGGGCGCCTGGCGCTCATGGACATCAAAGTCCGGCGCAATGCTTTCGGTCCGCAGAGATTCAGCCGCGAGCAGATGCTGAATATTCCGTCTCTGGGCTCCGAGCCCTTTCCGGCCATTTTCATCAGAGGTCCCGTTATCTTAAACGTATGGGGTAATGTAGAAGTTCTCTCGGCGGTGGAAGAGGGAATTGTCATGGCCAGGCAGGACAACTTGCTTGTGAGCGCATTTCATCCGGAGCTGACAGGCGACAGTCGCGTGCACCGCTATTTTCTCGAGATGGTCAGGCAACGCAAGCAAATGTGTGCTGCCTCTCGTTGGGCAGGTGATGTGGAGGCAGGGTCTCGTCGACACTGAGCACCGGCGGCGCCACCAGTGCCTGGCAGACCGGGTGGCAGCAGCTCAGGCAGATGCCGTCGTCGGCAATGAGGTGTTTGCCGAGCCGAGCCAACCGCAGGATCAAATTTGTGCCGTGCTCCAGCTTGTTGCTGAGATGGTGGATTGTGGTCAAAACTATGCCGTCGACTCCGGATGGCTGACTACAGCGGCACGGGGACAGAGCCTGATCGAGAAAGTCGTCGAAGTTCAGGATGGAAAAGGACATGCGCTTTGGCGGGCAATTGTCACAAATCACCCGGCGCAGCACATTCCATAGCCCGAGGCGGATCGGGTTGTTGGGCGTGCCCACATCCCATTCGGTGGCTTTCAGTCTCTGTCCCATGCGCAGGCACTTTTTCTCCAGGCTCTCCGACACTTCGAGGTTCTGTTCAAAGCGTCTGGCTGTCAGGACATAGCCGATCAGCCTCTGTCGCGCCGGATCGATATAATTTCTGCCTGCTCTGCCTGTTCGGTCCTGATGAGAACTCAACATGGTTTAACTCCCCTTCCGGAAAACGCCGCCGATGTAAGCATCCTATTGTCTGGATTTCCAACAAGTGAATTGGAAGAGTCTTCTTTTTTCAAGCAGAGGAACCAGGCAAGATGCTCATCTGCATGCTCGTTTGAGTCGCAAGCGTCATGAGCGGACAACGGACAGGAAGGCTTGGGCGCAAGGCAAGACGATACTTTCTTTGTTTTTGTTTACAACCGTTAATCAACAGCCTGGCGCGGCAGGACCGGCAAGCTGGCTTGCCGGTGGTTGTGTCCGGAGGCAGTGTGCTGCGGTACCAGATCCGATGATATCAAATACGGTGCAAGGCGATGCTGGACGGCCAGGCGGGCGCGGGCGATGCGGGACTTGACGGTGCCCATTTCCGTTCCCGTCAGACGGGCAATACTTTGATAAGAGAGCCCATTGATCTCTCGCAGCACTATGGCGGTGCGGAACTGTTCCGGGAGCTCACATATGGCCATGTTGATAACCTGAGCCAGCTCCTTGCGCTGGAAGCATTCATCCGGTAAGGCTGATGTGTCCGCTATGTCCCGTGTGGTCCCTTCATCTTGATCTTCAGCCGATGGTGGCTCATCCATAGATACTATTTGCACACACTTCGGGCGTTTCTCAGTTCGTCGAAAAAGAGATTGGTGGCGATGTGATTGAGCCAGGAGCGCAATGCGCGCGGGTCGCGCAGTCCTGGCAGGCGGTGCCAGGCACGAATGAACACTTCCTGGCAGAGATCCGGCACAGTGTTCCATTCCGGAGCCAGCTGATGGAGTTGGTTATAGATCGAGCGCTCATGGCGTTTGACAAGAACTTCAAAGGCGGCAGCATCTTTCTTCCGGCACAGGAGCACGAGCTCTTCATCACTCTTTGTCGACAGCTCCAGCCCGGATGAAAGGTGTGCTGGCTCGCTGTCAACTGTTCTTGGAACGGCTGAAAGAAGGGAGCATTTTGCTTTCATTTCAGGCAGACCCATTTTGGCTTCCTGAATATCCAGTATTTCGGCAGACCGGCGCTCTTCTAAACAACTGCCGCTTTCACCATTGTCCTCCGACGGCAAGCATTGTGTCGCAAGGAAACCCTTGAATTAGCTGTTGGAAGCAAGTAGTCGGACTGTTACATTCGTTTTATTGTCCGGTCCTGTTGGAAACGAGCAAAAGACGTGAACCTTCCGTGAGATTGCCGTGCCGACCAAAGACATAACCCGGATTGAGGGCGTGCGCGACGAAGGGCTTGCTGTCGAGTACTTGGACGTGTAAAAGAGTGGAAAGCGGCAAGCGCTGGAATTCGCTCTCGGGAATCAAAAGCAGTGCCTCAGCCGGAGAGGCAAGGAAAAGATTGGCTCCAGTCACGTTCTTTATTTTGAGCGGTTCTCTATTGGTTTGAAAGGTAATCTCGTCAATCCAGTTCTCAATTGTTGAGTAAACTCCGATGCGCGTTTCCGGGGTGCTGGAGACGATGGCTGCCCTGAAAGACTGTACTGCCTGCAAACGTGTGATTACCGGGAAGATCTGCAGGGCAAAGCCGTTCATGGACAGGCAGATGGCAGCAAACATGGCGGCATAAGCACGCAAATACAGTTTTTGAAAGAGAGCCAGAGCCATGAGGGCTCCGCCCCCGCACAAGGCGATAGGAATCAAGAGCCATTGTTGAGCTGGGGCGTTTCCTGTTAGCTGTTGCAGAAAGTATATGGAAGCGATGCCGGCTGCCGCCAGCGCGCAGGCAGATATCCAGCCCAGCACCACCGGGGCAGCCGACTTGCGGGCAAGCGCCGAAGTGATGTACGAGGCCGTGAGAATTGCCGCAGCAGGATAGACGGGCAAGACGTAATAGTCAATCTTCCCGCGTGAAACGCTGAAGAAAAGCGTGACTGTGCCAATCCATAGCCAGAGGAAGACTTTAGCCTGCATGTTTTGCGGACCGCTTTGCTCGCGCCATTTTCTCAGGAAGTCTTTGAAGGCGAAGGGAAGGAAGATCGACCAGGGAGCAAAGCCGCTGAAAAGGCAAACGATCATGTACCACAGTGGACGGTGCGTGTCATAAGTTGCGCCGGCAAAGCGCTGGACGTTTTCCCTGATGAAGAAATAGACAAGCGCTCCGGCACCGTTTTCTCGGTACGCGGCGAAAAACCACGGGCTGGCAGAGGCAGCCATGATTAAAGCGCTCGATATTACATGCTGGAATCGCACCAGGTGCCACTGGCGACAGATGGTCAGATAGGCGGCGAAAGATATTAGGGGCAGGACGATTCCTACAGGTCCTTTTGTAAGAAAGCCCAGCCCAAGGCTGAGCGAGGCCAGCCAGAAGCAAATGTTACGGTATTTCTGGCTGGACAGGGCGGCATAGAGCAAGCTGAGCGAAGCACAGTCGAAAAAAACCAGAGGCATGTCCGACATGCACAGATTGGCGAAGGACATGAACATGAAGGCACTGCCCAGGCTCATGGCGGCCAGGAGTCCTGAGGCAGGGGAGAAGAGCCGTCCGGCGGCCACGCCGGTGAGAGTGATTGTGGACAGTGCGAAAATTATCGAGGGGATTCTTGCCGTCAGGTGTGATACGCCGAAAGCTTTGAAGCTCGTCAGGATCATCCAGTAAACGAGTATAGGTTTATCGAAAAAGCCTTGACCATGGTATAGCGGTGTGACCAGGTTGGCTGTCTGGAGCATCTCTCTTGCACATTCGGCAAAGAAAACTTCAGCGCGGTTGAATTTCGAGGAGTTGCAGGCCAGGGATATATAAGGGATGGCTGCGACAAGCACAATGACCAGCAGCCCGAGGAAAAAAGGAATTCTTAGCTGGTGTGTTTGCCTTACGGTCTCTTCCTTGCGGGAGTCTTTACTTGATTCTCCGGCGGCGCCGGTGGTGTCTCTCACCAGGGTGGTGGACATTCCTGTCTTCCTCAAAAAAGCCCAAAGAGCAAATCCAGCCCATTATTGCATGTCTTTTCAGGGGGTTCGTGAGCCCTGTTTAGGCAACGGCGTCTTTTTGTTCTTATTAATAGAAGCTTTGTGTGCGATTCATGCCCTGTCTTAGGTCCTGGACATTTTTGGGGCAGGCGAGATGGGACTTCTACGAACGCTCCGGGAATTTCCCCAATCGACTAGCAGGAGAAGAAAAAATTATCATACCGGTTGTAAAGCGCACCTTGCTTCCTCCGGTTTCCCGGAAGGTTAAGCGGTAATCGAAGGGGGTTTCTATATGTCAGGTCCTGGAAGTCCGCTCCGTGAAGTTTCTTCTCTCAACGACAAGACACAAGTACAAGCTCTTGATTCGTCCAACGAAGGGTTGGTAGACAAGCTCCAGCGTGAGGGCAATCTGCTTGGATCAGGCATTGCCACCGGTTTCAGAAATCGGGTCGAGGAAGCTAAAGAGAACTGGGGAGCGACAGCGGTGGAAGTGGCTACTTCCGTGGGGCTCGGAGCCGGTTTGATGGCGATGAGCAAGGCCGGGGGCGCCTGGGGCACAGCGGCAAAAGTCGGAATGTGGGGCTTCGGTGCCATGTTCGCCGGTGACATAGCCAGGCGTGCAATCCCGACAGCCGGTGCGATGGCCGATACCTGGCATTCGGCATTGAATCTTGAAGAGAATAAGCAGATCGTGGGGCGCAACCTGGGCTCCGCGTTCTTTGATTATCCGCTGATGATGGCTTCAGGGGCCGCTGGTGCCGGAGCCGTCCAATTCGGACCTTCGATGATCAATGCTCTGGGCAGAGGTGTGCCGCTGGAGCTGGCAGCTCGCCCGAATATGGCTTTTGCCACTGTCGCAGCCGAAGGTGCCGAGGCTTCGCGTCTCTCTATGCGTCTTGGCCAGCACGGCGAACTGGGTGCTGTCGAAAAGGTGAGCGATCCTTTCCAGTCGTTTAGAGAGCGGATCACGCGCCCGAATCAAGAGAAGTTCGGCAGCTTTGCTGAAATGAAAGATGTAATGGCTGAGCGTGAACTGGCCAAGCATCCCGAGATTGCTCCTACAAGGCAACAGATGATCGAGAGTCTGTCCAAGGTAGATCAATTGAAACCGGTTATCGCCAAAGAAACCAGCTCTTTGACCGCCCTTGAGTCGCAAATCGGCAAGATGAAAGCCATGTCCGATGAAGTGAGCGCTGTCTCAGCTGCCGAACGGCGTATTGCCTCGCTCAAGGCCGACGAAACGGCACTGCCTGGCAAGAAAGAGCAACTGACTGCTTTGCAGGAACAGTTGAAAGCCCTGAAGAATAAGGATGCCTCTCCGGTTGATGCGGAATCCGGCAAGGACGCCGCCAAGAAAGGTGGCAAGGACAAAGCTCCGAAAGTAGATCCAGAAGCTCTTCGCACACAGGCTTCCGAACTGCGCTCTGACATTCAGGCAGCAGAAGCAAGACTGAAAGGAAGACCGCAAGCCGAGCAGGATCTGGCAAAAGCAGTCTCGGCAAGGGATGCGCGCAAGGCGCAACTAGACGGCGGCACTGCCGAAGACCT
This sequence comes from Candidatus Melainabacteria bacterium, assembly GCA_023250095.1. Classification (GTDB taxonomy): domain Bacteria; phylum Cyanobacteriota; class Vampirovibrionia; order Obscuribacterales; family Obscuribacteraceae; genus JAHFBI01. The sequence goes on along the minus strand of JAHFBI010000122.1, from coordinate 1,422 downwards.
CAACGCCCTGGAAGCTCAGGCCAAACCTTTGAAAGAAAGTCTTTCGGCTCACCAGAGCGAGCTGGATGCTTTGCACAAGACATTGAGCGGGCTCAATGACGCTTATAATGCCAAGGCCCATGAAGTGATGCCCGGGCTGGGGATGGGAATCTCCAATGCACCCGAGCCGACAGTCAAAACCAGATCAGTGGAAAATCGCGGTGGCGGGCGTCCGGTCAAGTCGGCCGACAGCTCCGAAGGCAGCCAGGGCAAGCGCTCAGGCGATCATGGGCAGAATCGCAGCGAAAATCGGGGTCTCCAGAGCGAGCGTCGTCAAGGCGGTGATAGCAACGAAGGACGCCAGCGTCAGGGACGTGACGGGCGCAATGAGCGCTCCCAGCAGACCGTCAGAGACAAGGGGAGCGAGGTTGCCGAGACTCCCAAGGGCGTCACCGAAAAAGACGTGGCTGATTCTTTGAAGGCGGCTCAGAAAGCCGTTGATGAATTCTCCACCAAGCGCGTGCGTCACACCAATGCTCTCAAAGGTGTCAACGATTACATCAGCAAGACATTCGAGCTCTGGGCAAAAGACGCTAACGCAGCCGACACCCAGTCTGGGCAGACCCTGGCTAATGTCGAGGCTATGCTCAAGAAAGTCGACAACTGGCAGAAACCGTCTTCCTGGTTCAGACCGGCCGACAAAGCTGCTCTCATGCAGCGCAATGGTTTCGATGCCGCCCAGATGGGCAAATTCGATTCCTGGTATGAGGAAGTCGGACAGCCGTTCCAGTCGCGGCCGACGTCATCTTCTGCCTCCAGGCTCAACGACATCCAGCAGCATCTGCAGAATCGCGTTGCCGTGGAAAGCGTCAAGCATTATCTGCAAATGCGCCCGGATATCGAAGCCGGTGTCTCTCCTATCGTGCAGAAAGGCTTCGAGACAGTGGCCTCCGGCAAACTCCCTGATGGTAAGCTCATTCCGCAGGGCTCTGACATGATCGTCTTCGAGCAGAAGAATGTCAACGGACAGGATGTAGTGACTCCGTTTGCCAAGGTCAACGACAAGGGGCAATTCCTGCAGCGCTTCGACATGGACAAGATTCAGTCCGGTCTGTCCAAACGTGACGCCATTCTCCAGGGACCGTCTGCTCTGCAGTCCGAAGATCTCTATGGATTCAGGCTGGACCACGATCCCAGTCGCTTGATTGGCAGCGGCAAACAGGTCGGCTATGCCATTCTGCGTCCGGGCGGACAGTACGGGAAGAACGTGCTTTTCATGGAAGGGCAAACTCCGGAAGGTATGCGTATGGACAGCACGCAGGGAGCTGGCACCAATACCGGTGTCATATACAATCTCCTGCGCCGGATATACACCGGTGGCGCCAAGGCAGCCGTCCAACCGGCAGTGTCCGCCGAGGCAGTGGTAACGACTCCCAAGTCCGG
>JAHFBI010000416.1 GCA_023250095.1 Candidatus Melainabacteria bacterium | reverse complement strand
TTGAAGATGTCTCCCATCCTGTTTCTTCTCCGGAAGCCGCGAATCAGGGACACGTGCCTGGCAATTTCGTCGTGGGCAGCGACCTGGTACACCGCCAGTCAATGCCGGAATCTCATGGACACATGTCCCTGGCGCACTCGGGCCGTGGGCAGTTTAACGAAATTCCCTCCCGAATCGAGCCTATCGACAAGAGTTCAACCGAAGGAGGCCAGCAGTATTGCGAAACGCGCATTGAAACTACTGACAGAGACAGCTTGCTGAGTCAAGCTCTCAAGGAAAAGGCTAAGCAGGAAGAGCGTGAGGCGCAGGAGAAAGAAGAGCGGGAAAGACGTGAAGCCAGGGAGAAAGAGGAGGAAGAACAGGCTAAGCGTTTGGCTGATTCTATGCTTGCCGCCATCGCGCGCAACAAGAGCCGCCAAGAAGCTGAGCGCACACGGCGCGTTAAGGATGACGCGCAGCGTACGGATTGGCAGACAAGACCGGAGAATCGTCGCAAATATCTTGTGAAACCAGGTGACAGTCTCTCTTCTATAGCGCAGAAAGTGTTGCATAACAAAGCTCTCGCCGGGCTGATATTCGAGATCAACAAGCACCTCATTCCTTCACGAAATGTCGATGGCCGCCGCTTTGTGCAGCTTCGACCCGGGTTGATAATATCGCTTCCCACATATTCTGAGACCAAGCGGTATCTGGCAAGAGGGCTGGGCAGGCAGACGACTGATTTCGAGAATGACACTACCGGCGGTGGTATCTCACCAGAGTCCCCCCGGAGCCTCAGCGATGTTCCGCGCTGCCTTGACGCAGAAGATATTTCCCGCGCGAGCGCTAGCCGCGATGGCATGAGCGTGCCTGCCGGTCCTGGCTCATCGAAGAGGCGCGCCAATATCGAAAGTTTGCTCGGCAAGCTGGATGACACTGCCGAAGGAGACCAGCGTATCGCTTACACAGCACGACTTGGCGACACTTTGCGCTCGATTGCCATCAGGCATCCGGCACTCAAGGATGTAAAACTCTGGAGGCTCCTGGCGGAAGTCAATCAGTTGACTGCTGAGGTTGACGAAAAGGGTATTCCAGTGGCAGCATTGCAGCGTGGACAGAAGCTTTTCATTCCATCTGCAGAAGAGGTCAACTCTTTCCACAAACGTGCCTGGGAAGGAAGGGGCAGAAAGACGTCGAAATCCTTCGATGATTCCGGGATTCGATCGCTTGACTTAACTGGCACTGCCGTGAGCCAGCCCGTGGCTGCCCCGGCTACTGAAGCCCACACGGCGACCACTTTCAGTCAAAAGTCCAGTGCTTCGGCCTCGGCGCCATCGGGCGGGGCGGGTAACGCTAGTTCCGATGACGCAATTCCGAAAGTCTACGCCAGCATGCTTTCGGCCTTGACTGGAGTCTCGAGCCCGGAAGTGGCGCCTTTGCCAATGACCAGGGTGCAGCCCCTCTCTGAGGGATGCCGGCTGGTAGCGCTTGCTGGCATTGCCAGCGCCAGCTGCAAGATATGGCTCGAAATCCGCATGGGCGATCTCTGGACTCCGGTCGTGCTCTACGATATTGCCGATAAGGCCTCCTGGCGCTACGAATTTTGTCGCGACGGCAAGTGTAAGACTATCAGGATCGATCTGCCTGTGTTTGCTGCCAGACAGCTTGCCGAAAACGATCTCACAGGCAACTGGATTGAGTATTGCCAGACGATTGCTATCTGAGGCAGCCGGGCGGCGGCATGCAGCATGTTGATAAGTTGGCGGACCAGCAGCAGGGTCGGCTCAATCAGAGGTGATTTCGGCGAAGGAGCCGATTTCGCCGTCGTGCGTGCGGTTGCGGATGCGGAAGATCATGTCGGTGGTGAGAGCCTCGCCTTGCACATAGAGCTTGTGCATCTGCCCTTCTTCATCGAACCAGGCTGCGTAGTGCTTGAGCGTTCCTGGCTTCATTTCCCCGAGCGCGTAAATGGAGAAGCCCTTGTAGCGCGCGCCGACGATCTTGCGTAGCTGTCCGAGTTCGTTGAGCAGGATGCCCCTCTCGTCGATTTGCGAAATGATGTTCTCCGTATCGCCTTCTTCGGCGAAAGGCTTCTGGGGGGGGTGCAAAAGCACGCCTTCGCCGGTGATTTCGGCCACGGGTGACTCCCGCCCTGCCGCTGAAAACAGCCGCCCGCGACCCCCGAACAAGACTTCGTCGAGGTCCTCTACACCCAGTTCATCGACAAGCGGCAGCTTCTCATTCTCGTCCTCAGCCTCGTGATCATCTGTCTTTCCAATGAGATCACCAGATAACGGGGAGTTGCCCGCCGGCTCACTGTCAATCACCCGGACCGCCTCCTTCTGCACCTTCTTCGCTTTCATTCTGGAAGTTTTCCAGAGCGGTCCTTACTTTGTGCAATAACACCAGTTGCGCGTCGGTGGAAAGCTGCTGGTCTTTTATCAGGTGAACAGCCAGGCAGTAAGCCAGATCTATGTCTCCCTGCCCGATCATACGCTCGGTGAGCAGGCGGCAGAACCAGGCCGCCGAGTCGGAAGCCGAGGAATCCTTACGATTGATGGAGGAATTGAAATCGAACTTGATCTTGGGATCGCGAACGATTTCCGAGACCTCGAATCGGTAGATGCATTTGGATGTGCAGGGCCCGCAAGTAGGGTGAGGACCCTGATCCCGCTTGTGCAACTCGACGAAATCGTCGCGCCATTCCCTGAGAACGGAGATGTCCAGACGGCGGTTGACTTCACTGGGCTGAAATGCTGGTCGCAGAAGATTGAGCCAGCGCAGGTGTTGATCGCGAACCTGATCGTAGAACCAGTAGTTTTCTTCGCCTTTGCGCTCGAAGTAACGCTCCGTCGCTTGCGTAAGCGTGCACCAGGTAATTCCCGTCAAGTTGCCGGACCTGGCTCTTCCGCCAATGACGCGCTGAATCTCGTGGATGATTTGCGCCCGGAAGTGCACCAGTTGTGTCAGATCCTTCAGGGTGGACAGAACATAACGGTTGTAAACCTGACGGAAGAGCGGGTCGTCAACCACAAGTATGGCCGTGTCGAGAATGGCCGAATCGCAGCGGTGCAGGCAGAATTTGCAGCCCATGTGCCTGTCGAACGTTCCGACAATATCCAGTGGCCTCATCGCTTCGCGCACGATAGTGTCGGACTCCTCCGGGGTGTCCGGCGGCGGCACCGACGCTGTTTTGTCGTACATGATGGCCAGGTGATAAGGTTGCTCCATCTTTTCTGCATAGACAATGGCGCGCCCCGTACCCAGGGCTGTCACGTGCCGTTTCTGGATGTCGTCTAGGTTCATCGCGCCGCCCATAGAGTCGCGGTCGTCGGTAGCGACAATGCGGTGCATAATCTTCAAGTTGGTGTTCTTCAGCGCTTCCGGCGCCAGCTTGTTGGGGATCTGGTCAGCGATGATGAAACCTTGCCCGTAGGAGCGAATTTCAGCCAGCATGTTAGTGAAGAATTCCACTGCCTTGCCTGCCGGGTTAGCGCTTTCGGCGCTCTGCGACGTGGGCACGTTCTTGAGCAGGCGGTGCGCTTCTTCGACGAGCATGACATGCTGGAGGTTGTCGTGCGGACCGAGTGATTCGCGGTATTCGTAAAGGAAGACGAGGATCA
>JAHFBI010000415.1 GCA_023250095.1 Candidatus Melainabacteria bacterium | reverse complement strand
GCTCTGGCGGCAACCATTGCTCAGTCCTTGCAAGGAACCAGCACAAAAGACCAGAAAGGTTTCCGCCCGCACGTCACGCTCCTGCGTTTCGGACCAGGTGACAGGCGCCCGCTATCCCTGCCGGACTGGTGGCGTCTGCCAGAACTCTTGCCAGTGGATCTGTCGATATCGCAGATAAGCCTTATCGAGAGCTGTCAGAGGGAGGCTCCGGGCGAATACCGGATTTTGCGGAGTTTTGCTCTTTGCTGACCTTTGCTGCCGGGACGCCGCTGCTTGCGCCAGCCTCGGCCCAGCCTGACTGTTTGTTGAGAACGTCGGCAGCCGCAGGCGCCAGCTCAATTTCCCCGCGCAAAGGTATGTCCTGTCTTCCGCCTGTACCACGGACCGGGCGCAAAGCCGGCAGAAGCCCCGGACCCAGGGAAGGGAAAAGATCGAAGCTGTCCGATGCAGGAGCCGAATTATCCCTCACCTGAGCAGCAGGGGGGAAACTCCTGGAGGCAGGATTTGCCAGGGTTGCCGTTGTCCTTGCAGGCTGCGGGGTCCCCAAAGGTTTAGAAACCGGCGACACTTTTGCCTGGCTGCTGGCTCGGGACACAGGATCAAAGCTCTCGACTGAAGAGGGTACAGCCGGCGGTGCCACAGCCGAGCTGCGCCCGGAAAATGCACGGGCTGCCGGGGCTTTTAAGGATGTTGCCTGAGAACTGTCTGCCCGCGCGGCGGCATTTTGAAGGGAGTATTGGGCGGAGGCAGCTGCCGAAGACGCCGGTGTCACAATGGCAGGGGAAGCAGCCGCCCCTTGTGAGGGGCTGTCAGATTGCCTGAAGAGCAGTTTTTCAATTTCGGTCAGAGCGGACTCCACTGCCTTGCTGGAAAGCGGTACTCGCCGGAGCACCTGGTCCGGGTCCAGGTATTTGTGCATTTCCAGATAGATGGAGGCAACGGGCAGATCGGCTTCGGCGATTTCATATTGAGACGATTGTTGTTTGGCAGCCAGGGCCTGGTCGCGAAAGTCGTCTTTGAGAGCCAGGAATCCTTCCCAGTCGAAGGCGACTGGATCTGTATGATCGCCTTGCTGAGCGTACCGGTGCGTGATTACGTTCTCGTTGAGCACATGATAGCGATCTTGCAAATATGCAGCAAGTCGGATGACTGAAGCTCTTTGCTCTGGGGGATAAGTCTGCTTACCGGCATGGCACATCTCGATGCCGATGGAGTTGTCGTTGTTGATCCCGGGCAGGGTCTTGAAAATGTTGACGTGGACTGCACCGAAATCCGGATGCAGAGCCTGAAAGATAGTTCCGTCACGGTCGACGATGTACTGCGTGCCAGGGTGGCGGCGCCCGCCGGAGCTCCAGGCCTCGATTACATGCCTGGCGTCCTGCGGCACGCCTGTCTCCGTGGAATGAATGATAATGTACTTGACCCTTTCTCTGCGCTTGAAGATGCCGCCCCGGAGTCCGTGATACATAACCGTTTGAGACCGGACCAGGTAATGCGGCGGGTATATGTCTGCCGAGCCGCAGTTAAAGGCGCTCTTTATCCTCAGAGCCTCATCCTCCCTCAGCGGGCTGAGATCCATGTCGGGAGCTTTCGTCATGAAAAAATCAAGCGGATAGGCATATCTGGTCCGAGCGCTGCCGACCTTGTGCGATCCGCCGTTGCCCCTGGCATGGTGGCTCAGGTGGTGCTTGCCTGTCTTGCTTGACTTCCGGGCTGCCCCGGCGCGACTAGCTTTGTGACCATGCCTTGCCTGGTGCCCTCTTGCTTGCGCCGCACCGGCCGAGAACTGCTGGGAGTCAGCCGGAGTAAATTCACTCCAGAATCCGTTGAGGACACAGGTGGTTAAAGCAAGAATTGTGCCAACCGCAAATGCCCTCAGGATTCCCATAAAATGCCCTTCTGGAAGCGTATCGGACGCAGTCAAATGCAGCGCCATTCACTTAGCTTGATGGTTCGATTATATTCTGTTGTGTGCCTTGACAGCAAATTAACAGGCTTGTGATATATGCAATGTATGCGCGATGCCGTCCTTGCTCCTGACAGTCCGTCCCTCTCAGCAAAAAAGGCTTAAATATTCCGCTCGCGCAACTCACGCCTGTCAATGGCAGCCACAATAGTGAACTCACCGGTCAGCAAGTCCAGTCAATCCGTCTATCCAGCCGCCACCAAGCAGATAGGTGTCGCTGAGATCGTAAATGCCAAGCACCTGCCCTGGGGTAATTGCCGGCTGGGGAGTTTCAAATGTCACTTTCACGCACCTGTCAGGCATAGGCGTAATGACTGCCCTTTCAACGGGGCTGTTGTAACGGATCTTGGCCAGGGCTTCAAATGGAGCATCAGGCTCTTGCCCGGCGAGCCAGTTGACAGCAGAGGCCGTCAGCTCCCTGCCAAGCAAAGATTCTCTGGGCCCGACATAGACTGCCCGGCTCAGAGGATCGATGAACGTCACATAGAGCGGTTCCCCCCAGGCTATGCCCAGCCCACGTCTCTGCCCGATCGTGAAATTGTGCGTGCCTTTATGCACCCCGACCCTGTCGCCTGAGATGGCGTGAATGATGGGACCTGGATTATCTTCGAGGAACTGCGCCAGATATTCCTGTGTGCTTTGCCCGCCGGGAATGAAGCAGAGATCCTGGCTATCAGGACGGTCGGCAGTAGCAAGATTGGCCGAGGCAGCTATCTGGCGGATTTGCTCCTTGGTGTAATCACCCAGCGGCAGAAGGGTGTTTTTCAGCTGCTCGCCGGTCAGCCCCCAGAGGACATAAGACTGATCTTTCTTGCGATCTTGCGAGCGGGCAAGCCGCACGCCATGTTCGGCCCGTTCGATGCGAGCATAGTGACCGGTGGCCATGTAGTGAGCGCCAAGATGCCCCCGGCTGTAATCGAGCAAGGCGCCCCATTTGATGACAGTATTGCACAGGCTGCATGGCAGGGGAGTCAGCGCTTTTGCATAGGACTGGTGAAAGCTGTCCACAATCTCCGCCTTGAACAGCTCGCGCAAGTCAACGGCATAGTGTTCTATGCCCAGCTGCTCGCAAACACGCGCTGCGTCAATCATCCCTGTGTCGCAGCAGCGGCTGCCAGACTTGATGAGCCAGCCGGTGACGCCGACCACGTCAAAGCCGGATTGCTGCATCAATAAGGCAGTGGTGCTGCTATCTACGCCGCCGCTCATGCAAACTGCGACCCGTTGCTTGCCCTGAGGCGGCGGGCAGGCTGATTTTGCCCTGTTGGAGGAGCATTCGATGACTTCAACCAGCAGCTCCATTCTCTTACTTTTTTCGTCGGCTGATTCTGTCATGTCGATTGCTCCAGAGCGCCGACGTCGAACCTTGGCACTCACTTATAAGCGCTCTCCGGCTCCCGTCCTTACCCGGCGCCCCAGCTGCGGGCAAACTCTTGCATGCCACAGAATTGCGCCAGCGAATATGGAGCTATCTGACTCGTCGGACAAGGCTCAAATTTACCATTTTGTCCCGAGCTTGTCATTGGATCGTTACTTGCTCTTGGCTTTCTCCTCACAGCTTTTGAGGCGGGCTCTTGCGGCAGCGGCATTGCAGCCGTCGGCAGCCTGGCTGAGATACTGGGAGAACTGGTCGGCAG
>JAHFBI010000414.1 GCA_023250095.1 Candidatus Melainabacteria bacterium | reverse complement strand
ACTTGAGCCAGACAGACTTTGACAATGAGGTACTTGGTTCGGATAAACCTGTTCTGGTTGACTTTTATGCCACCTGGTGCGGACCCTGCAAGCAGATGGCGCCAGTTGTGGACAAGCTGGCCGGTACTTACAAAGACAAGGTCAAGTTTTACAGGGTGGATGTGGACGCCAATTCTTCCGTGGCAGCCAAATACAACGTCAATAGCATCCCGACTTTCATAATATTCAAGAACGGCAAACGGGTAGATTCATACACGGGCGCGGTGCCCAAAGAATCACTGGCTACCCTCCTCGACCGACAACTGGCTCAGTAGACCTGGCTCAATCATACCTTCAGTAATAACCCTGAATGACTTCAGGGCTTATCCGGCGGCTGCCTCTTCAGGACAGCGGCTAAAATATCGTTTATCATTGGGGAAGCACGTGTTCCCGGCGCTCCGGCGCCCAACCACCTAGGAGTTGGAACTCAGTCGTGAAAGAAGTTCTGGGAGTATTCTTGTTCGCCCTTGCCGGCAGCTGCATCTTCATGAGCGTGGCGCAATGGCTGCAGTGGACAGCAAATGTCGCGCCGGTGCCCTGGGAAGCAGGCGTCAAGGATGTGCAGGAAGGGCAAAAAGTCGGCTCGCGGCGTGAAGATTTCATGATGCCGGAAGTCAATATTACAGAAAAACATCGCACCATCCGTTACTCGACAACGGTCGGCGACAGCAACGGCAACGGACAGGATTTCCCCATGGGCGCACCGAATTAGTTAAGGAGAAGGCAACCAATGATGAAACCTTGGGCAAAATGGACCCTGATCATCCTCTGGACTATCGGGCTCCTGGTCACAACCCAGTACTGGAACCCCTTCACCTCCTTCCCGGCACTGCTCAAGTATTCGGTGCTGGCAGTGATTGGTGCCGCCATTTTCGGCGCCATGTACATCTTCTTCTGGTTCTACATTCTCCTGGCAGTCATATTCCCGCTTCCTCCCCGAGCAGATTCCCGGGCGCCAAAGAGCGTATGGAAAAAAATCTTTCCGTTTCTTTTCAAAGAGCCACCCATCAATCCTAAGGCGCCCACCACCCTTGCAGATCTCATTGGCAACGAACAGGCCAAGCTGGAGATTCAAGAAGTCATCGACATGATCGCCCATCCGGAGAAATACGCTGCCTGCGGTGCCGACATGCCCAAGGGAATGCTCTTTGTCGGACCGCCGGGGGTGGGAAAAACGCTCTTTGCCCGGGCTATGGCCAATGAAGTCGGATTGCCATTTTACGTGGTGGAAGGATCTTCCTTGAGCGGTCTCATCATGGGGCTGGGCGTACTCAAGCTCAAGACCTTGTTTGGCAAGCTGCGCAAGCACGGCAAGGCGATTCTCTTCATTGACGAAATTGATTCCATCGGCAGCCGGCGCCAGGGAGACAAGGGCTTTGGCGGCGTGGCCGACATGAACATGACTCTCAATACGCTCCTCACTGAAATGGATGGCTTCCACGGCTGCGAAGTGCTTGTGGTCGGCGCCACCAATAATGATGGCGTGCTCGATCCGGCCCTCATGCGGGCCGGTCGCATGGACCGCCGCATCTACTTCCAGCAGCCGACTCCGGAAGAGCGCGCGGATCTCTTCCGCTACTACCTGAGCAAGGTCATCGCCGATCCCGCCACAGATCTCAACGAAGTGGCTAAGATGACCGCCAACTTCTCTCCAGCCGAAATCGCCAATGTCGTCAACGAGGCAGCACTAATCTCGCGCCGTCCGGGAGGTCCCGGCAAAGTCACCATGCTCACAATCGAGCAAGCTCTCGATCGCATTCAAGTCGGCATGGAGCGCACACTTGTCTCCGGAATCGAAGTCGGGACTGCCGACTCGTCCATCCGGCTGGCTGACGTCATTGGCATCGACGAAGTAAAACAAGACATCCTGGAGATAGTAGATTTCCTCAAGCACGGCGACGAGCTGCGCAAGATTGGGGCCAAGATTCCCAAAGGAGTGCTTTTGATCGGCCCACCCGGAGTCGGCAAGACCATGCTGGCCAAGGCTATGGCTAATGAAGCCAACGTGCCGTTCTACGGCATGTCGGCCAGTTACTTCCAGAGCATGTGGGCAGGAGAAGGCTCCGGACGCATCCGCGCTCTTTACACGCAGGCACGCAAGAGCCCGGCCGCCATAGTCTTCATCGACGAGATCGACGCCATATCCGGCACGATGAGCGAATCCGGCAACAACCGCACCAGCGCCCTGAACCAGCTCTTGATCGAGCTCGATGGGCTCGGGCGCAGCAATGTCATCACAGTGGGCGCCACTAACGCCGAGGCCAACCTCGACCCGGCCTTCATGCGCTCGGGACGCTTTGACCGCAAGGCTTACGTGGGACTGCCTGATGCTGAGGCCCGCAAGAAGATTTTTGCCAAGTACCTCAGCACCATTCAAATGGCCTCCGAGACGAATCTGGATAAGCTGGGCAAGCAGACAACCAACTTCTCCGGCGCCGACATCGCGGCCACAGTCAATGAAGCAGCCATCATCGCCGTTCGCAAGAACAAGAAACAAGTCGAGGAAGTCGATCTGGATGAAGCCGTGGATCGCATTTCCATCTCGGCCGGCCACAAGCTCAACACTTACGGCATGAACATGTCCCGCGTTCCAGACATTGACGTCAAACTCGACGACATCAAGGGCATGGAAGAAGCTAAAGCTGAAGCCGCTGAAGTCGTTGCTCTGCTCAAAAACGTGGACAAGATTACAGCCACAGGGCTGAAAGCTCCGAAAGGCGTGCTTCTGGTCGGGCGCCCCGGGACCGGCAAGACAATGCTGGCCAAGGCCATCGCCAACGAAGCCGGAGTGCCTTTCTATGCCCTTTCCGGTGGTGATTTCCAATCCATGTGGGCAGGAGTTGGCGCCAATCGGGTAAGAGCGGTATACGAGCAGGCGCGACGCAGCGGCAAGCCGGCCATCGTTTTCATAGACGAGATTGACGCACTCGGTGGTAAACGGGGCATCGACCTCGGTGGAGGGGCCATCCAGGATTCGAACAAGACTCTCAACCAGTTCCTGGTCGAACTCGACGGCTTCGGCAAACACAAAGTACTGACCATCGGCGCCACCAACAACCCGGATATGCTTGACTCGGCATTGCTCCGTCCGGGGCGTTTTGACCGGCGCATCGAAGTCCCCCTGCCTGACCTGGAAGGGCGAGAAGCCATTCTCAAACACTATCTCAAGAAGCTGCAAATTGATCCCTCCGTCAGCGTTATCGAAGTGGCTCGCATGACCGTCTTCAGCAGCGGCGCCGACCTTGCCAATATCATCAATGAAGCGGCTCTGGCGGCAATTCGCAACGGACGCAACACCATCGCCCAGAAGGATCTGATAAGAGCAATCCAGCGCGTCAACTTCGGTGTTTCCCGCAGCGGGCATATGCTGGTTGAAGAGCTGAGAGCGACGGCCTACCACGAAGCAGGACACGCCATCGTCTGCTACTACCGCAACCGTCGCGATCGTGTCCAGGTAATAACGATCGTGCCCAGCGGCTATGCTCTGGGCTATGTCTGGCAGGTATCCAAAGAAGACTACCAGCACCACACAAAGCAAGAATTCCTCTCCGAAATCGAGATGTATCTCGG
>JAHFBI010000413.1 GCA_023250095.1 Candidatus Melainabacteria bacterium | reverse complement strand
CTGGCTGGATCTGTGCCTTTAGCAAAGACCGAAGACGGAAGACGGAACATTCTGGGCTCATGGAACTGAAGCAACGAACAACGAACAACGAACAACGAACAACAGGCTAAAGAACGCAAGATGAGACAACGATACAGGTTACAATCAAGCTTTCTTCTTCCCTGCCGGCAGGCGATAGATTTTTTTGCCACAGGCGCAGGCATCGTGAATTGTTGGAATGACCAGAATAATCGATCTCAGCCGTACTCTTGAAAATATTGACAAGTCGAAATTTCCGGCAACAATCCTGCCACTGGCACGCATAATCGCTCCTGAAATTGAATATGTCGACCACAAAAGGGGCGCGAGCATCATGCAAATGCTCTTCCATTGCCCGAGCGAACATTTGCCGTCCGGTGAAGGTTGGGCTGAAGAAAATGTCAACTTCTCCACGCACCTGGGCACCCATCTCGACGCACCCTGGCACTGGGGCAGCACCTTTGCCGGCGCAAGAGCAAAGACGGTCGACGAGATCGATCTCAACGAGCTTTTCTGCGATGCCGTTGTTCTCGATTTCAGCCACAAACGCGGCACGGCGAAGCCCATCGAAGTGGACGACTTGAAAGCTGCCCTGTCTGCTATCAGCTATCGAATAAAAGCACATGACGCCGTTTTGATCCGCACCGATCATGACAAGTACGATTTGATGGACGAAGTCCGCTATAACTATCCGGGTATGACACGGCAGTCTACACTCTGGCTGGCGGAGCAGGGAGCGCGCATAGGCGGTACGGATGCAACAGGATGGGACCGCCCTTTTGGGGCGATGATTGCCGACTATCAATCCACTGGCGATTCGAGCTATATCTGGGATGCGCACTTCGCCTGCCGGGACGTCGAATTCTATATCGTCCAGCAACTTGTCAACCTGGATAAACTACCGGCAAAAGGGTGCAAAATTGCCATCTTCCCGATCAAGCTCCGAGGCGCAAGTGCCGCACCGGCACGCGCTGTTGCCTTTGTCGAAGATTGAATTGAAAATTTAGAGCCGCCGGATTTTGGTTAATCTCTCACTCGCGGCCTACACGAGGCCGGCGGCTTCTGTCAACCAACATAACCGGGTAACCCCTGTCCAACCACAGTATTTACCCTAGTATTTCTTCCGACCAAGTCTTTGCAACCAAACCGGCAGGCGTCCACTTAAGGACATATGCGCCGCATATCAAGACAGCGGACGGTGCCGCCACCCCAATCTGGGACACTCAGGAGGCCCAAGCTCCACCTACTGAGCGGCATCCTGAGAATTTGAAGCCGGCATTGCCACCAGCACCGCCACCATGAGCCAGAAGATCAGTTGCACTTGCGGCCGATAAAATACTGTGTCGACAAGTCCGTGGAACATCATGCCGATCAATGCCGCCATCGCGCCAGCGGCCAGCCATCTTCTGGCAGCGCTGCTGTTCCCCCAGAAGCGCCGGTGGGCGCGGGCGCAGCAAGCCAGCACAAGCCATGAAAAACTGAGCAGCCCAGGTATCCCTGATTCCACAGCCACCTCCAGAGGCACACAATACGTGCCCAGCGCGTCAAATCCCGAGCGCATGTAGAGACCATAAGCAAGACGAAATGTCTTGTTGCCCGGACCGACGCCACACCACCAGTTGTCCTGGAACATATGCCATGACGAGCGCCAGACGTTCATGCGATAAGCATTCGAGCTGTGCTGGCTGCCGGCAAATATGGAAAGGAATCGGTGCTCGACGGAAGGCAACTTGAAATGAAGGATGGCCACGGCAGCTAACGGTAGCAACACGGCGCAAATGATCAACGGAACCCTGGCGCGCACTTTCTCCCGCCAAAGCCAGGCCAGCGCAATGGCGAAAAGAGCGCCCAGTGCCGCAATGATACCGATATAGCCTCCGCGGCTTCCTGTAAGAAAAGTCGCCGCCGCAATAATTCCTGTCACCGCCAGAAGTGGCACCACAAGAAAACGTGTCCAGCCTCGCCTGACAGAGACCACCATGGACAAACAGAACGATACAGGAATGAGCGGCACCAGATACCCGGCCAGCAAGTTCGGATTTCCCAGCGTAGAGTAAATCCGCGTCGCCTTCTCCTCAACAGTGGGATCTTCCCAGGTAGCCAGGGGCGCTACGCCAATCTTGTACTGATACAAGCCATACAATGAAACCAGCAAACCTCCCATGGTGAGCATCGCAAGAATAATGGGTATTCGCTTATCCGGAGATTGCTGCAGAACGCCGACAAAGAGGAAATAACTGATTACAAAGACAAGGAGCTTGGACAATCCGCTCATACTGGGCACCAAATAATGTGAAGCACCAGCGGCGATAATATTTGCGAAAAGAAAAAGGATGACTAACGCATCCACCGCCGAAGCCCGAAATTTCTCCGGTCCATTGAGCAGTCCGCCGGCAACATGCAAGAAAAAGGCTAAACCCACGATTGCCGCCAGTCCTTCCTTGTCGTTGGCAAACTGCGGAGCGGCCAGAACAAAACAAAGCAAGGCGACCAGAACAAAACCCAGTCTTTGCATCAGCGCACCAGCGGCACTGAGCTTTGGCAGCGCTGCCGAAAGGGCTCTTTTCAGAGCCAGCCAGAAGCCGAAAGTTGCCGAGCGATCGAGCGTTGCGCTCCAGGAAACATCGACATTCTCCAGCGCCACTGCCGGCACGACACGATCATTCAAAGTTTGCAAGATAGAAGTCATTTTGTCTTTTCGGGGCTCTGGGCAGAATCACTTGGACTGGTTGATGTCCACCACCACGCCCTGTACCCTGTACTTGAAGCTCTCCAGCTCTACCTGATTGCCTACCTTCAGCTTATTGCCGCGCACGACATAACCGTCGTCAGTTATATCGGCAACATCTGTGACAGTGACAAGAAAATCGTTGGCCAGCGGCTGGGAAGGATCGCTCACCGCCACCGCTTTCTTGCCGTCAGGAGCCAGGAAAGCCACTTTCTTCGGCCAGTGTTCGGCGCAGGTGATCGTCATTGGCGGATAGACCGGCTGATTGCGGATCGTCAGAGCAGATGTCTCTCCGGGTTTGAACAGATCGACATCTTTCGTCTTCAGACCAACAAAATATACATCGATATCTATTTTGGATGTGCCATGGATAGCCTTATTCACGCCGGCATGCCCAGCTTTCGCCAGAAAAAACCCTCCAGCTGCCAGCAAGACAACCAACAGGCAGGCAAAATCGAAAGCATTGAGCCGCCCGAATATCTTGAGTTCACCACTGACCACTTCATACTCCTTTCCGGCGCTCTCATGAAAGGGCTGAGTTGCTTTCCGGTGCCCCCATTCTAAACCGTCCGGCGGCGTGATTTCCAGCCAGGACATACCTCTTGGGGCATCCTGCATATTTCCAAGAGCCAAGTAGAACTGGACAATGTGGAATGGGCCCCTGTCTAAGCGCTGTTGCCCGAAGAGCGCCAGGTCCTGGAATCAAGGCACCTTGAAAGAGCACAAGACAGGCATGGGGAAACTACGAAGGCCCCATGTCCAATTTGAAGCAGAAGCCGATACATGCAGACACAAAGGTTCGAATGTCAACACTAGAGGATAAGGTCAATGGCCGCCAACGAAATAAACGATAGCTTCAAGAC
>JAHFBI010000121.1:11337-13741 GCA_023250095.1 Candidatus Melainabacteria bacterium | reverse complement strand
GTATTTCTCGCGGGCAAGCCAGAAGCTGGATACTTTCAAATAGCGCTTGGCTTCCATGAGCTGGAAGCGGCTGAGATCGACTGTGACGGCGATGACGCTCTGGCTGCCCGGACCTTGCTCCTTGAGCAAAATTTCCAGAGACTTAGTGTAGGTCTCGATCAGTCCGAGTGTCTGCCCGAGCTGGCAGGCACAGCGGGCCATGGCATGCAGGCACAAGCCCACAGCGAGACTTTTCGGCCCTTTCGAGCGTACATAGGCATTGTGAGCACACTCATAGATGTTCTTCGCTTGATTGAAGTCTGAGTTGTCTTCGAAATCCTTGCCCAGGGCAAAGAGGATGTCGCCGAGGAGCGGGTCGGAGTTGCGCGGGCTGAGAATCGCCTGGTGGATGGGACCGAACAGGAGCGGAGATGGAGGCAGGACGCCTTTGAGTACCAGGATCGCATCCTGGTACTTGTGTGTGCGGTAAAGGCACATACCGAGCTGGATGCCAATTTGAGGAAGCAGGGAAGGAGCTACTTTTCCGGCCAGGACCCTGGCGTTCTGCAGGTAGGTTATGGCTAGAGTATCGGCATTATCCATAGAATAGCAGGAGGCGATCTTGAGGAGGATCTTCAGATAAATCTGGTCTACGGGACTTCCATGACTCTGGACTCCTGAAATGGCGTGCCTGTAAATATTTGCGGCAAACGTAAAGTCACCTTTCTCAAAGAGAGCGTCCGCCTGCTCGATCAGCCCGCAACTATCTCTTGTTGCTGTAGCCTGGTGCCCCTGCTGGAAAAATCCCTGAAAGAGGTGCCTCACGCTCGTTAAGGCTGTGACCAGCAGCTGACCGGCGCCAGGCGCTTGCACAGGTGCTCCGGCTGAGGGGGCAGGGACGGAAGTGGGGGAAGAAAATCCCGGAAAAGCTTTTGCTGGCGGTCTCAGCGAGCTGCGTGCTCTGAGGCTGGCATCCTGCTGGAACCTACTTTCCAGGGCTGCGTATTCCTGTACAGCTGGAGCTATTTTGCCGCGAGTCTGCCAGGCTGCTCCGCAAGCACTGGCTTGAGGAGCAGGAGTCGGTCCTCCGCTGAAGAGATCTTCTTGCCTGTCGCTTACCGATACACCAGCGGGCAAGAGCGGCAGATCCTCCGCCGTGGCGATCTTTGCGTTGAGGGGCGGGACATATTCAGGAGGATAAGCCAGGAGTCGTTTCAAGATGCCGATCGCCTGAGTGATCTTGAGGTTTCTGTGGGCGGCAAGACGTCCGAACGTGATGGATTGAGATGGAAACAGGAAGTCCGCTTGCTTGAAGATCAAGCATTCGTCGCCGGCTGTCACGTTGTCCCAGAGTACCGGATCTTCGCTCAGGCATAGAAGTGATGTCCAGATGACCCAGCACGAAAAATTGTCCAGATACGGTCCGAAGTGTCTGCTGGTTCGCAGTGGGTGTTGATAGTTGCGGTGACCGAGTTCATTGCTTTCCAGACCGGCCAGTCCTGGCACATACATGCCGTCGTAGTCGACCAGTCGCAGATCGTCAACAGTGACCAGGATATTGCCGTGCTGCAGGTCACCATGAGCGACGCCAGAGGATTGTAACGCCTGGCTCATTCGCACGAAGCTCTCTGCTAGCTCACGTATCTTGGTGGGCTGGCGGACATGCCGTCGAACATAATTGTCCAGGGACAGTCCTTCCACCCAATCCATTCTCAGGAGCGGATACCAGTTGCCATGTATGTTCAGACCTTTTTCGATGAACTGGAAACCGACCGTGTAAATCAGATCATCGCCGGTGATGTATTTGCTTAGCTGGGCATAGCGATCCTGTTGATCGTACATGGACTTGAGAAAACAACGCACCGCGTAATCTTTTGTGCTGCACTTGAGTCGATAAACGCTGGCGAAGGCGCCGGTCATGGGGCGGGGCAACCCAAGCGAATTCAACTCAGGTTTTCCTTCCTTGAGTTCCCAGTCGAGGAAGCTCGAATGTGGGTTCTGCAGGGCTTCGTTGTAATCTTGCGGTGTAGGCCAACCCATGGATTTGCGCGTGAGAATGCAAGAGCTTTTTACCCGGGAGGCTGTCTGCCTAATCTTGTCAAGCATGACTCGCCGCTCCTTCCAATGTAGGATAATTGTTCCGTCCGGAGAACATGGTAGTTGTCTGAAAGGACCGGACATGTCTTTAGTTTGAGCGGTAAGGCGGATAGACAAGCAATGTCCTATGTAGCAGAGATCAGTCGAGCAAATCCATCCTGTTTCTTGTTCATCATCGATCAGTCAGGCTCCATGCAGGATCCTTTCGGCTCGGAGACGAAGAAGACTAAAGCAGCCGGTCTGGCGGATGCCATCAACCGGTTGCTGCAAAATCTGGTGATTAAGTGCGCTAAGTCCGAAGGTATCAGGGACTATTACAATGTCGGTG
>JAHFBI010000121.1:0-11327 GCA_023250095.1 Candidatus Melainabacteria bacterium | reverse complement strand
GGTGGAAAAGGAGTGTCGCCGGCGTTCAGCGGCGCTCTTTCCGGCAAGGAGTTGGTGCCGATAAGTGAGATCGGCAACCATCCTGCACGGGTTGAGCAGCGCACCAAGAAGGTGGACGATGGGATAGGTGGTATCATCGATCAAACCGTCAAGTTTCCTATCTGGTTCGATCCGGTCGCAGAAGGAGGAACTCCGATGTGCGAGGCTCTTAACAGGGCCACTTCCGTCGTGGTCGACTGGCTAACCAAACACCCCAACTGTTTTCCTCCGATTGTTATCAATATCTCCGATGGTGAATCTACGGACGGTGACCCTCTGCAGGTGGCTTACGACCTGATGAATTTGACCAGTTCCGACGGCGCAGTGCTGCTGTTTAATTTGCATATTTCATCGTCCAACCATAAGCCTATTGAGTTCCCCGATTCGGAAAACGGACTGCCGGATGCTCATGCAAAACTGCTTTTTAACATGTCGAGTCCGCTTCCCGAATATATGCGCAGGATGGTCAGCCAGGAAGGAGTGGACGCCTCATATAACACACGCGGATTTGTCTTCAATGCTGACCTCGTGTCTGTCATTCGCTTCTTGGACATCGGTACCAGACCGAGTAACTTGCGTTAGAACCTAAGAGCATGCGGATTGTTGGTTACACACTCTGGTTGCCCAAGGAAGGCAATAGCATCGACGAATATGAAGATGCTGCCTTTCCAATGGATACCGTTGATCTGGAAACCAGGTCTTTCAAGTGCGCTGTAGCCGACGGTGCCACTGAAACTTCCTTCTCTGGTCTGTGGGCTCAGCTCCTTGTGTCTGGTTATGTGGACGGCACTCCGACTGAGGCGCTACAGGAAAGGTGGCGATCCAGTCTGGATGGGAAGATCTTACCCTGGTATGCCGAGGAAAAGGCCCAGAGCGGTGCTTTTGCTGCACTGGTAGGGCTGACTATCGAGGATGGTGACGGCAGTGCCGGCAGAACCTGGGAAGCGGAGGCGATCGGAGATAGCTGTCTGGTCCAAGTGCGTGACAAGAAGATTCTGGCTGCTTTCCCTTTGAGTAAGTCAGAGCAATTCAATAGCTCACCCCTGCTCATTTCGAGCAACCCGGCCGCCAACAAGGCGGTGGCTGCAGGAGTGGAACGGCTACAGGGGCACTAGTTGGCGGGTGATGTTTTTTATCTGTTGACAGACGCCATCGCGCGCTGGACTCTGAAGCGTCAGGAGGAATACGGTGATGCTGCAGGCTGGCTGAAGTCGATGTCCGGACAGAATGTGCTGTCCGCGTTTGCTTCAGTGCAGAGACACATCATTGATATAGACAGCAAGCCGCTCCTCCGTAATGATGATGTAACATTGATGTGTGTTGAGGTCGGCAATTAGGGCTATACTGCAGGCGTGGCGGTGACCGGGACATCCTGCCCACTCAGGGCGTCCATTTTTATTTATGCTGAACACGGCGATACTTTTATGACTGGTGGAGACACGTAAGAAAGAATCTCCTTGTAAGGAATGCGGCGAAACCTGATGCATTCTGTCAGTAGACTGCCTGGTTGCCAGCGCACTCTGTCAGTCTGGCACCAGTGCCAAGATAGGTAGTTCTGGAGATATTTCCTGCTGATGCCCTGAAAGGTAGAACGGACCAGCATGATAATGTCGGTGACGGTCTTGAGTGTGGATGCAGAAGCGACGTCGTTGTAGCTTGCTGGCTGACTGTTCGGGGCACAACGAATATACCGGTCACCAGGCAGGCTCTTAATGTGACCTGCAAGCTCCAGCACCATAAGAGTTGCCAGCAGAGTGCCTGTCGGCATGGCCATACGCACGCATAGGCTGTCGAACTGAATCGCTTCAGCTGATAAAGCCTGATATACCTGTTTCTCCGTCTGGCTAAGCTCTTTGAGATGGGAAGTGTTCAGGGCATCTGTGCCTACCAGTGGCAATTCCTCTGTATTAGCTTGATAATGCCAATGTGTGGAAAGTTTTGCGTCGATGCCAGATGGTGTCAAGTCCGTAGAGTCTGGAGCCGGGACGTTTGTATTCAGACAGTCAGTGGTGCTGTCTGGCAACGTCCTCTCCATTTCTCTTTGCTCGGCAATAGGATGCTCTCTGGCCGGTGTCTCTCGGCTACGTTTGCAAAACAGGGCTGCGAAATGTCCGGAAGACATGGAGAGTGCTTCCCCTTCGAGCTTACTGTGAATGACCGATGTGAGCTTTTTGAAGATGGACAATGCTGAGGAGTAGGCAATACCGACCAACTTGTGAAACTTTGATGAGCTTAGCCGCACCCCATGTTCTAGTAACCAAATTGCTGCAAGCCAAGGTCTGGCAAGCCGTATGCCGTGGAAAAATGTTCCTGCCGTGAGCCAGGATGTCTCTGAGCAAGTGCGGCACCTAATCGTCCGTCCGCCCGGAGACGGTTGTATGTCGCGGCCACTGCAATGGCGGCATTGGGTTCCTTGCTCAAAGAGCAGGTTACACAAAGCATCGACGCAGTGGGCTTCGGTTGGGAAGCGATTGTTGAATTGTTGCCAACAGAGGTCAAGATTGTTTTCGCTGTCGCCATGATCTGTGTTGTCCGGTGTATTGGGCGTGCAGATTTTCATAGGCTGTTTTCCTCAACGTATCTGTTTTACGATTTAAAACTCGAAAGTGTTCATCTGGTTGCCAAGGTGCTCAAGGGGACTATGCCTCGACAAACTTGGTGCTTTGTTGTACGCGCCGAGGGACAGGGGCACGTGTAGGTTGGTGGAAATTGAACCGATATCGGTTGGACACCCAGGACAAGACACCGCTACCACCAAGAACACAATCAATTAAATATGTCACCATCTGTTGCTTGAGATGGGCGCAACCCTTCGAGACCGGCTGCATCTCTAAAGCCATCTGTCTATGCATCACCGCCACGCCGACGACTAAACACCGTCTCTGAGTGCCTCCCAACAACAATGATTAGTTGCTGCTCGATTCGACTGAGCAGATTTTGTTGGGATCATATTGACAATTCCCAAAAGCTCAACGGGCGACACCGTATTAATTTGATCTTTTCAACCAACAGCACTGCGGAATCGCTTTACGCTCAAGTAGATCAGGATGATTCCGAATGCAAACAGGGGCAGAATCCATTGCCACAAATCCTCAAGCCCGGCGCCACGCAGGACGATGCCACGTTGGATTTGAAGAAAGTATGTCAGAGGAATGGTGTAGCCAAGCCAGTTGAGCAAGAGCGGCATGGACTCGCGGGGAAAGATGAATCCGGAAAGCAAGACTGAGGGGATTAGCACGAATGAGGCGAGGTGCATAGCCTGAGCTTGATTTGTGGAAGCAGCGGAGATCAGGATGCCTATAGAAAGCGCGACGAAGACGAATATGACTATGCACCCCTCAAGAAGCAAGATATTGCCGTTGATGGGCACGCGGAATACCAGGTACATTGCCGCCAGAAGGAGGTTAGTACCGATGAAGCCAATCACCCCATAGGGGATCAATTTCCCGACCATGAGTCCCAGGGGCTTGACCGGAGTAACGAAGAGCTGTTCCAAAGTCCCGACCTCTCTTTCTCTGACAATGGAGTTGACGGTCAGGAACAGTGTTATTGTCTGTGCCATAAAACCAACCAGTCCAGGTAATATGAAATTGGTTGTTCGAACATCCGGATTGAAAAGCATGCGGGTGCGCACGTCGATGGGGTTCTCGAAGAGCCTTTGCTGGATTTTGTCGTTAAGAATCTGGATCGACCGGTTCTGTCCGACGGCAATTGACGCTTGGGCAATGGAGTTGGCAACGGTTGAATCCGAGCCGTCTATTAGCACTTGAACTTGAGCGGGAACGTCTCTGGCAACGTGATCTGAAAAGTTGGGCGGAAATATGATTCCGCAGCGCGCCCTGCCGGAAACTATCTCTCTCTCGATTTCTTCCCGTGAGTGGACTTTCTTTGTAATTGAAAAATAGTCGGTGGAGAGGAGCTCATCAAGCAGAATTTGAGACTGGGGACGCCGGTCTTCGTCCAGAACAACTGTAGGTACTTTGCGCACTTCATAACTCACGCCAAAGCCATAGATAATCATTTGCAGGATCGGAACCGTTAGAATGACCCCTAGGGTGAATTTGTCATTGAGGATTTCAATCCATTCTTTCACCATCACGGCGTGATAGCCC
Source organism: Candidatus Melainabacteria bacterium (assembly GCA_023250095.1). Lineage (GTDB taxonomy): Bacteria > Cyanobacteriota > Vampirovibrionia > Obscuribacterales > Obscuribacteraceae > JAHFBI01. Next base: position 7,176 of record JAHFBI010000121.1, on the reverse strand, counting down.
CAGAAAGTATTGGTGAGCCAGGTCTTGAAGCTGTTCATTTGCCGCTTCTTCCCGCGGTGACGGTGCTATTGTTTCTCAGCTCGTCTTCGCGTTCGGTTAGTGCCACGAATACATCTTCAAGTGATGGGCGAATCGGTCGGATGTCCAGCACGTTGAGATCTGTAGCTGCTAGTTGGGCATACAGTGCCTCCGCCGTAACGTTGCACGGAACTATAATGTGTAACGTGCGACCAAATATGGTGACATCTCGTACGTAGTTCTGAGCGCGGAAATACTGGAATGTGGCCATAATCTTGGAACATGTGACTTCGAAGTTGGAATAATCCGGATTGTTCACAATGGGCAGGGCGCGCAGTTCATCAGTCCTGCCAAAGGCAATTAGATTGGACTGATATATGTACCCAAGAGAACTGCAGCGTTCGGCTTCATCCATGTAATGCGTGGTCACAAAGAAAGTTATGCCTGTCGTAGCTAGTGTGAACAGCAAATCCCATAGTGCGCGCCGAGCCACGGGATCTATCCCGGCTGTGGGTTCATCAAGGAAAACAATCGGGGGCTCATGCACGATGGCGCATGCCAGAGCCAAACGCTGCTTCCAACCGCCGGAGAGCTTGACGGCTTGCCGGTTGCGATAAGCTTCCAGTCCGGTAATCTCCAGAACTTGTTGCTTGCGGCGTCGGGCCGATTCGCCTTTGAGCCCGTAAAGCTCGGCATAGAAGTCTAGGTTCTCCGATGCGGTCAGGGCACGGTAAAGACTGAATTGCTGTGACATGTAGCCAATGCTCATACGGATCTGGTCAGGGTGCTTTATGATGTCAAAACCGTTGACCGTGGCTGTTCCTTCTGTCGGGGCTACAAGCCCGCAGAGCATTTTGATAGTTGTCGTTTTGCCCGAGCCGTTCGGGCCGAGATAACCGAAAATCTCACCTTTCTCGACTGAAAAAGATAGGTGGTTGACGACGGGCTGGTCTCCGTATTTTTTGGTCAGATTATCGAGAGATATGACCGAGATCACTTGACCAGCCTCGCTAGCCTGTTCCAAGGACTTTCCACCGGAGGCAAAACTACTTCGGCGTTCATTCCTCCGCGCAGGAAGTGATCTTTGTTCGCCACGCTGACTTTTATGCCGAACACTTGAGCCGAGCGTTCTTCCGGAGTCTGCACGTTGCGTGGTGTAAATTCGGCAACGTCTGGAATTTGAATTACTTTGCCCTCGAAGACTCGCTCCGGATAAGCATCGACTTTTATCTCAACTTCCTGTCCCACTCTAACCCGTGCCAGTTGTCGTTCAGGAATGTATACACGAGTCCAGATATCATCCAGCCGTGTCAATGTGGCCAGTGTCCTGTTGGCAGCGAAGACTTCGCCTGCATGCAGATCCATTACGCTCACTTCGGCGTCGGCTGGTGAGGCTATTTTTCTCTCGCGCATGGTTGCCTCGAGTTCGGACAGCTGTGCCTTGGTCATAGCTAATTCAGCTTGAGCGCGTTCGATTTGCTCGCAGCGAGTTCCCTGCAAGAGCAGGTCCAGGGCAGCCTTAGCCTGTAAATATTGGGCGCGGGCCATTTCTATTTCTTCCAGACGGGGACCTTTTACCATCACAGATTCTTGATTCTTGAGAGCGTTGAGCCTCTCTTTGGCTGCTTCGATCTCTTCCGGGCGGGGTCCACTGAGCATTTTGCTGTAGGCTTGCCGGGCAGCCGCGTATACTTGTTCGGCAGCCTCCCATTTTGATTTGAGTTCATCCGCCTGCCGGCTGGATACCGCACCCACGGCAGAGAGTGCCCTGTAGCGCTCATAATCTGTGTGTATCCAGTCGGCTTCGGTGCGCGTCTGATCTAGCGCTGCCTTGGACTGGTCGATATCTTCCTTCCGGTAGCCATGACGAAGTAGATCCAGGTTGGACTGTGCTTCCTGGACCTGGGAACGCACTCGCGCTATGTCTTCGGGACGGTTGCCGGCTTTGAGCATCTCCCATTGCTTGAGGGCCTGGTCGGCGGCCGCCCGGGATTTTGCTATTTCCGCAGGGCGGGGACCGTTCTTTAGTTCCTTAAGCAAAGACTGGCTGCGAGCAATGTTGGACAGAAGGTTCTCCTTTCTTGCGTCGAGTTCACTGATATCAAATTCGACGAGAGTTTGTCCAGCTTTTACTGTGTCACCTTCCTGCGCGAAGACGGCAGCTATCCGTCCTCCCACTTTGGACGCTACCGGGATTTCCTTGGCTTGAAGCGTCCCCGTAACGGAGATGGTCCGATGATTCAGATCGCCGAAGAACTGTGTCCAGGCATACCATAAGAGCAGTGGTATAGCCGCGATCGAAAGCAAAATCGCCATTCGTCTCTTCGATTTAGCTTGTCTTGCGGATTCCATAAAGATGAGCCTTTACACTCTAGCCTGGCGATGCCTGCTTCTGCCCTCCAAAGTAACCGGCAGTGCGAGTGCAAGATTTCAGGTCATCGTATCACCAGCATATCAAGTGGTCAAACCTTTGAACTTTTCGTCTCCACATTCGTAGACACTGTTGAACTCACCACGTTTCACTTGCCAACATTAACTTTTGGAGGGCGCAAAATGAACATTAAGATAAGACAGCCCCTCCGAGATTATAAGGAGTCCTGCGCGATTTTCAAATCGTCTTGGCTTTGGGCGGCGGCTCGAAACCTGCCGATACCGGATCTGGTTGCAGGTTGTCTTGCTAACGTCCTAACATTGTCTCCTGGCTGGCTGTGGGTCAGTAAGCGACGGAGGGTGGAGCGCCACTGCCCGCCTGGTCAGAGTGCGTCATCTAGTGTGCCGAAGGGCATTGGCGGAAATGGGATGCTGGATGCGACCTCGCTTGTCGGGGGGTGTTCAGCCCGGTTTCTTTCTGCGGCTGCTTCTGAAGCGCATGCAACGTCTGCGCCTGTGCTTAGGCCGGGCAAGTTTGTTGAAATCGAAGGGCGAATCCTCGTAGCTGTGATTGCGCCGGATTTCCCGCTGTTTGGCGCCGGTGTCATAAAGAGACTTTCTGAGTGATCATGGCTGTGGCTTGCAGGGGAGAGCACAGCCTCAGTCCATGCCTTGCAGTAAAGCAGAGAGTGGCCACCTGGCAGCAGGCGCTCTCTGCTTTACTGCTTGCAGAAATTCTTCGATCCTGCCTGTCCATTGTTTTGAAGCTTCTTCAAAACTTTTTGGTATCGGTCAAATGTTTCTTCGGATAGCTCCTTCTCATGGAGCTGCCCGTAACAATTGGAGAGATATAGCAGACAGTTTGCGTGAGGATCGTTGAACGTGTTGTGCGCCTGATAAGAGTTGGCAGCGTCCTTGAGATATTTTCTTGCAGCGGAGTATTTGCCCTGCTTAAAGAGCACTCTGCCGACAGAGTAGATGTCCTCAGTGCAACTGAGTCTCGAATAATCTTTCTGCTCGACAAGCAATGCCTCATTCATTACTCTTTCGGCGTCTTCAAAGCGACCAGTTTGCTCATAACAGTGACCAAGAGTGGTCAGGCAGCTGAGAAATTGGTCTGGATTCGGACAGGAGTCCCTCTTGAGAGTTTTGAGCAATTGCTCCAGTATGAGAATCGCCTGAGCGTAGTCTTGATGGGTGTGCAACGCCAGTGCTGAAGTAAGCAGGCTCTCAGAACTTTGCGCCTCGTCGCCCGGGAGAGCTTCCTCATCCAGTCCGGCGTATGAGGTGAACACGTCGACTGGCGATGATTCCGCAGATTCCGGAGCCCCCTGATCGGGCAGGGGCGAAAGCAAGGGCCGGGGCAGGGCACTCCACTGGCTCGGCGCACTCCAACCAGCCTGCCAGAGCGAGATTAGTGGCATGAGCAAAAACAATACGACCAGCCCCCTTGTTGAGATTGCCACCAGCACATCTATGAAAGTTGGCGCTTCTGGTCTGGCAAAGCCCGGTATGCCATAAGGGCCGAGCCGAGCCGCCGCCGCAAAGCCAGGTTTCCCGTTGGCGGCGCCTGGAGCCTTGTATTGTAGGAGCTGGCGCGGAGTCTTCTCTGGTTGAGACTGGCAGGCAGATTCAGTCGGCAGACAGCAGCTGGGAGCGGACCGCAGGCTTGCCGTATGGGCACCGGCGGTGTCTGTTTGAATGGGACTGAGTTTCTTCGGTGGTGAGCCTTTCTTCTTTCCTGGAGCCAGAAGTTTCGAGGAAGAGGACGGATGGCTCTTGTACGGACGGCGGCTCTTGCTCTTTTCGAGTTGTTGCCTCAGATGCAAGACCTCAGCGCTGGATTTGATGTCAGGACGCACGCTGAATGTCATGTAGCCTTCAGCGCTTACCTGCCTGCCTGCGTCCAGGCAGGTAAGGTCATTCTCAAAGTGATTTAGCCAGTCGCTGCGTCCGTCAGAGGCTTGCAGTTCGCTCACGTGAGGCATTGTCGTCAGCTCGGATGAACGGGCCAAGTGTTCGCCAAGTGCTGGAATGTCGGTGGGGGGAAGACCGCAGAGATACCGCAGATTGGCAGCAGCGAGCCTGATGTCGGCACATTCGTGATGTTCGAGCAAGGCGAAGGCCCTTGATGTGAGCGGACTGGCAAAGTCGCTCTGGCGGAAAAGCAGACATTCGTCACCGCCTGAGAGATCTCTCCAGAGAAGGGGGTCCTGGGCGAGTGAAACAAGAGATGTGTGGATTACCCAGGCTGAAAAATTGTCGAGATCACCGCCGAAGTGCTCACGTAGCCGCCCAGGGTGCTGATAATTGCGATGTCCGAGCTCGTTGCTTGTCAGTCCGGACAGGGACTCCACGAACATTCCATCATAGTCCACAAGTCTCAGCTCACCTCCGACGATCATTATGTTGCCATGCTGTAAGTCACCGTGGGCGATACCAGCAGCTGAGAGGTCGGCTACCATCTGCTGGAACTTGTCAGCGATGTTTGCCAGGGCCGAGCTATTGTGTCTGTTTTCTTCCAGGAATTTATTGAGAGTGAGACCCTCCACCCATTCCATCTTCAACATGGGATACCAGTCAGCGCCCACCCTGATGCCCCTTTCCAGAAATTCAAAGTCGACGGTATAGGGCAGAGCGGCAATTGTCAGATGTTTCCTCAATTCGACATAGCGGCTGGCTTGATCGCAGACTCTTTGTAGGAAACAGCGCACTGCAAAGTCCAGGCTCTGGCAGCCCAGCCGATAGACGCTGGCGAAAGCTCCGCTTGTCGCCCGCGGCAGCCCGAAGCGATCGCTTTCTGCTTTGCCTCTGGACAGTTCTTGATCGGCGAAGCTCAGTGCCGGATTTTGCACGGCTTCGTTGTAATCCTGGGGGCTTGGCCAGCTCATAGACTTTCTTGCGGCACGGCAGGGTCACGATTATATTTTGCCCAGCGGCTGAGAAAGTTTTCGGCCCTGTCAGTATATTGCAGTCTGAAAAACTGCCTGCCTGGGCGCAAGAAAAGGAAAGTGGATTCTCTCGAGCCTCCGACAGCTCCTGGCAATCAATGCTGCCAGGGATGACTGTCTTATTTTCTCAGCAAAGGCGGTAGGGCTTGGCTGCCGGGATTTGAGGCGCACAGAGCTTTAGCGAGCAGTTTCTTTGTGCGTACTGACATTGTTTTGTCGCCAAGCTGGTCATAACAATCCGTCAGCGTGGTCAGGCAGTCTATATAAGGCGCGCCGGAGACGCCGGAGTCTTCAAAATGATTGGCTGTTTCTTGCAAGAACACGCGTGCTGCAAAGAAATGATGTAGCTTGTAGGTTACTTTGCCCATAGCAAACATCAGATCGACGCATTCTGCACGAGGATGTGATTTTTCCGCGTTGAGCAAGGCTTGCTGCAAGAGCTCTTCCGCTTTCTCCAGACGGTTGATTTTTTCATAGCAAAGACCGAGGAGGGCAGCACATTCGATGCCAGCCGGAGATCCTTCCTTCTCGGTCCTCTGAAAATCGGTCAGGGCTTTTTCGAGCCTGTCCTTAGCCAGGACATATTGCCCGAAACGCATCGATTCGAGGCCTTTTCCCAGGGGAGAATTTCTCTCCGGTTGTCCGAACCATTTCGGCAGGCGGATTCCTTGCAACAAGGATGCAGCTGGCAGGGAAGAAACAGGCTCCGGCTCAGCTGGCTCAGGCTGACAAGAATTAAAGTTGCCGCTGACGCCAGCATCCTTGAGGCTCGGCACGACTTGTCCATGTCCGGGTGGCTCAGGTGCCTTGTCCTTCAGCATAAGGATCACTGCCGCGGCTGCAAAAAAAATTACTGTCAGGACGGCAAACGTCCTGCTCAGTCGCCTGAGTCCTGCTGCAGGCTTGTCAGCGGGTCTTGGTTCCCTCATCGGCATGTTCATCGGGCAACTGCTTCCCTGTTATCAGCTCGAGCATCAAAGCGCGAGATTTTTCTAGTCCGGTCATGTCATCGTGGATCGCCAGCGCTTCGCGCCCTATTTTAGTATTTCTCAGCTTCTTTTCGGAGGAGAGTTCTTTGAGTTTAGCCAGGTGCTCCTGGGCGTCGGCGACGGTGGACAGGACGTTGTTCCAGATGGAGGCGAATTGGTCCATTTTGTCTTCGGGGATAATCAAGGCGTCAACGTAGTTCTTGAGGGCTTTGATGCTCTGCTCGCTCTCGCAAACGAAACGTGCGAGGCGCTCCCGACGCATGGGCATTTCACCGAATTGCATGACGCCGCCGACCCCGCCTAGAGGGGGGATGACTACTCCGCCGGGTAAGACATTCGGTCCACGCACAACGATCGTGTCCTTGCGTGTCGCCTCTTTCATAATCTGCATACATGAGCTTTGCACGGCAGTTGTCGCTTCGCCAATTTTGCTCAGTCCATCTTCGGTGCGCAGGGCTGCCCCTTTTATCCCACCTTTCAATATTGTTGGCGTGAGCTGTCTTTCGTCTGGCGCGCTCTCTTCACTCTGTCTGAGCCCGGGCGCGGCATCGTCTGTAGGCTTAGCTCCGTCCTTGGCTGGCTCGGAGGCGCTCGGCGAACTCAGCGCCTCCGGGAGGAACAATGGAAGGTCCAAGATGGCCAGTGTTGTGAGGAGCAAAAGGCTTCCTAGAAGACGGGCGTTTGCCGGCAAGGAGATTGCAGCGAGCCTCAGGACGGCTCGAGCAGCCATTGAATTAGTTGTCACTGCCTGTCGGTAGCGGCATTTTTGCGGAGGCGCAATTGGTTCTGACTTGTTGACCATGACAGCAATTGTAGCCAATAAGCAGATGGACCGGCCTTAATTGCTG
>JAHFBI010000412.1 GCA_023250095.1 Candidatus Melainabacteria bacterium | reverse complement strand
ACCTGCTTGCGCCCGGATTCAAGAGAGAAAGTATTGCCCGGCGTCGACTGAAAACAGTACCCTTGCCAGGACTGCCTAGTGGCAGCCAGCCGAGGATGAGGCGCCGACTGCATCGCCTGCCCCGCCTGTCTTTGCCTCACCGGCAACTTTGCCGCCGGTCGACAAGAATTCGCGCAGCGTCGAAAGCATGAACTCAAGACGAGCCTCATCAAGTCCAGGATAGACTCCGACCCAGAAAGTGTCGCGCATAATGCGATCGGTGTTAGGCAGCTCGCCTACCTGCCGGTAGTTAGCACCGACATAGGCCGGATGCCTGGTCAGATTGCCGGCGAACAACTGCCGCGTGGCAATTTTTCTTCTTTCCAGATAAGTGACGATATCCCGCCGCCCGAAGGGAGCCGTGGGTTGCACGGTCATAATGAAGCCGAACCAGCTCGGCTGGCTATTGGCTGTTGCCTGCGGCAAGAGCAGGAACTCTTCGAACTCCTTGAGCCCATCATAAAGAAACTGCCAGTTGCGCCTGCGCGCCTCGATAAACTCAGGCAATTTGCCCAATTGCGCAACTCCAACGGCTGCCTGCATGTCGGTCAGTTTCAAGTTGTAGCCGATGTGAGAGTAGATGAATTTGTGATCGTAGCCCGGCGGTAAATCGCCCAGTTGCCAGCCGAAACGTTTACCGCAGGTGTTATCCTTGCCCGGATCGCACCAGCAATCGCGCCCCCAGTCGCGGAAGGATTCAACGACCGTCTTTAGAGTGCGATCGTTTGTGACCACCGCACCACCTTCTCCCATCGTGATGTGGTGCGCCGGATAGAAACTATAAGTAGAAAGATTGCCAAAGCCTCCGGTAAGCTGCCCGTTATAACGAGCACCGAGAGCATCGCAATTGTCTTCGACAACAAAGAGATCATGCCGTTTGGCAAACTCCATGACGGCAGCCAGGTTAAAGGGATTGCCCAGCGTGTGCGCCACCATGATAGCTCGCGTCCGCTTGGACACCGCCGCCTCAAGCTGGTTTACGTCGATGTTATAGGTCCCCATCTCCACATCAAGAAACACAGGAACAAGGTTGTTCTGCAAAATAGGATTGACCGTCGTAGGGAATCCGGCGGCAACCGTCACAACTTCGTCACCAGGCACAAGGCGCTTCTCGCCGAGCTTGGCAGAAGTCAAAGCCGTCACAGCCAGCAGGTTGGCCGAAGAGCCGGAATTGCAGAGCATGGCATAGCGCGCCTTGAGAAAAGTGGCAAATTCCTTCTCGAACTGCGCGGCAAAACGCCCTGTCGTCAGCCAGAAATCCAGGGAAGAATCAACGAGATTAACAACTTCCTCGGCGTCAAAAACTCGTCCGGCATAAGGCACTGCCGTCTGCCCGGGCACAAAAGCTCCTTTTGGCCACTGGGCAGCGTAATATTGCCTGGTCAACTCCAGAATTTTCGCGCGCAGATCATCGCCTGTCATGATATTAGGTTCTCCTCACGAGCTGCCAGTTTCATTGCTCTCAACCCTTCCTTGTAGCCAGACAAACAAAAGTCCAGGTACGGGGAAACTTTCTCCACAAGCATACCGGCTGCCAGCGGTCGCCTGGCCCTCTGAGAAAGCTGGCTGGTCGGCACAGCCTCTATAAGACTTTCGTCCAGCCCGAAAACCCGTGCTGCCTCAAGGGCAAATTCATAGCGGTCCGAAAGCTGAGACCCGACAACATGAAACACTCCCTGCTCTTTGCCTTGCGCCAGCCTGACTGCAGCCCTGGCCAGCTCCGGCGCATATGTGGGGCTACCTATCTGATCAACAGGCACTTTCAAAACATTGCCGGACTTGAGAGTATTAATCAAACGATAAATGAAGTTCTTCCCCTGACGCTCAAAGCCATATACGACCGTCGTCCTGACAATGACGTAGTCGCGACAATTCAGCGCCACATAGTGCTCGGCATAGACTTTCTGGCGCCCATACTCGCAGATGGGGTTGGCAGGATCGTCTTCTGAGTAAGGTCCTGCAGTACCGTCAAAAATATAATCAGACGAAAAATACACCAGGCGCGCGCCCACTTTATTTACTGCGTCCACGACATTTTTGACGCCGAGAACATTGGCAGCATACGTCTCCTGCGGATGCTCCTCGCAATAATCGACATTGGCCATCGAGGCAGGCAAATGCACTACTGCCGGCTTGAGAGACCTCACAAGATCGAAAACAGCAAGAGAGTCACGTATATCCAGCTGCTGCATACCTGGCACACTATGGCGGCAGTAACAGCCGACGACATCTAGTCTCTCTGACAGAGCAGCAGCACTCAAATGCTCGCCTACCTGCCCGGAAGCGCCAATTATTACATGCGTGCTCATCCGTGCCTTATCGCCCAATCGTATGAAATATGACTCTTGAATGGATCCAGGCGCTTGATCTCATCTGGATCGTGCGGAAGCGTCGGGCAGTTTGCCACTATCGCCGGTATCAAGCTGATGCCTTTCATCCCGTTCCAGACCCCGGAAGGAATACGGACAAGACAGTAATTGGACTCACCGACAAAAAGTTCCTGCAACTGTCCCCTCGTGGCAGAGCCTTCCCTGTCATCATAGAGCACAAGTTTCACCATGCCGTTCACTACGGCATAGTTGAGGGTCATTTTCGTATGCAGGTGCCAGGCCTTGATCGCGCCGGGATTAACAACGGAAAAATATATCTCACCGAATTTCTCGAAGTGCGGATCGTCGGAGCGCATCATGTGCATTACCTTGCCGCGCTCATCGGGAATCTGGCGCAAAGGCTTGATCAAAACTCCCTCGATCATCCCTGCGTCCACCTCAACTGCGCATCAAGAAGCCCGTTGCTGATCAGATGCTGCATCTGGCTCAAACGTACGTATTTCCTGCCAACGAAGTCTTCGTGCGTAAGTCCGTGTCGTTTGTAAGCCTCGACAATCTGCCCGATTCCTTTCTCGAGATCGAATTCAGGCTCAAGCTTGGATATTTCATGGAACTTATTGAAACTGACCCGATAGCTACGCGAGTCCCTGTCCGGCACGCTGGCGAAGACAACTTCAGTGCCGGGAAGATATTTGCCCACGGTCTCCGCAATCTCGCGCACCTGATAGTTGCAGACATTGAAGCCTATGTTGAAGACCTCGTTGTGAACTTCCTCAAGCGGAGCCTGCAAGAAGAATTCGTATGCCGAAACGAGATCTTCCACATGTATCAGCGGGCGCCAGGGCGTGCCGTCGCTCATGATCTGGATCTTACCGGTCGTGATGCCCCAGGCCGCCAGATTATTGACGACGAGATCGACTCTGAGCTTGGGGGCTATACCAAAGACCGTGGCGCAGCGCAAAATAATCGGCGAGAACTCGTCGGAGGCAAGCTTGCGCAACTCCTGCTCGGATTTCACCTTGGAGCGCGCGTAGGCAGTCAAGGGCGCCTGCGGCGAATTCTCGTCCATCCAGTCGCCCTCGGACTTCCCATAAAGGCTGCAAGACGACGCATAAAGGAAGCGGCACACTCCGGCAGCCTTGGCCATTTCAGCCAGCTTGATGGTGGCGCCGAAATTGATATCGAGCGTAAGATCCTCGGACAGTTGCCCGACGGGATCGTTGGAGAGCGCAGCCAGATGAAT
>JAHFBI010000411.1 GCA_023250095.1 Candidatus Melainabacteria bacterium | reverse complement strand
ATTGTCTCTGATTTGCCGGCGCCCAGGCAATCGCCGGCACCGGAGATTCGCCCGCTTTCTGTTATGGGCATAGGCAGCTGGCCTCGCCCGCGTTGGCTCTTGCAGTCCTTGTTCGAGCGCCTGGAAGGGCGGTTGTCTGAGGAGCACTTCCAGCAAACTGCCAGCGATGCAGTGAGACTGGCTGTCGATGCCCAGTTACGCGTCGGGGTCGACGTGGTTGTTGATGGAGAGCAGCGCCGGGACAATTACGCCAGTTTCGTGGGCAACATCCTCGACAATTGCCAGCTCATCCCCCTGACGGACCTTCTGCCGCTTGTAGAAGATCCCGACAAGTTTCAAATGGAGATGCAGTCGCTCGATGTTCCAGCCGACAGGGTGCGGCATCCGGCCGTGTGCGGGAAGCTTGGGCGCAGTCGCTCGCTTTGCCTTCCTGAGTTCCAGTTTGTCAGATCGCTCACCGAACTGCCGGTGAAGATAGCTCTTCCTGGACCATATTTGCTCAGCCGGACGATGTGGATGGAGTGCATTTCGGACAAGGCTTATTCATCGCGCGAAGAGCTTTCTGTCGATATTGTCTCTGTTTTGCAGCAAGAGATTCAGGATCTCCTTGAAGCCGGTGTCAGTCTGGTTCAGCTCGATGAGCCAATCCTGACCGAAGTGGTTTTTGCCGGAGCGCGCAATACTCGCAGCTTTATGTGCGGAGCCCTGAGTGAGCGGGGCGAGACAGCGCAGGAGCTGTCCTTCGCCCTAGAGCTGATTAACAGCCTCGTTTCAGGGTTTCCACGCGACAGGCTGGCGGTGCATATTTGCCGTGGCAACTGGACTCCTGATGAATCGCTGGCCTTGTCAGGCGATTATCGACCTCTTCTGCCGCTCTTGCAAAAGATTGCTGTGGGCACCTTCTTTCTGGAATTCGCCACACCGAGAGCCGGGGCCCTGGATGTGCTCAGGGAGTTGCCTGATGATGTCCGGGTCGGTGTCGGACTGGTCAATCCGAAGGCTCAGGAGGTCGAGTCCCTTGAGTTGGTGCTGGAAAGAGCCCGCGCTGCCTGCGCCATCATCGGAGCGGATCGGCTCCTGCTCAACCCCGATTGTGGCTTTGCCACTTTTGCCGACAACCCGGTAGCCTCGGCGCAGGTTGCCCAATCCAAGCTTGCCGTCCTGGCTCAGGCAGCCTCTGTATTGCGGGATTCTTGTAAGTAGCCCTGAGTTCTCTTACGTGCTCACGGGTCAAGCGCGTAATATTAAGGGGTTTTGTAGTCAGCGCATGAACCGAAGAGGTGACAATCAAATGCGGGTTGTGGAGTGTGTGCCGAATTTCAGCGAAGGCAGGAGTCCAAGAGTAATCGAGGCTCTATCGGATACTATCAAGTCTGTTGAAGGAGTGAGCCTTCTCGATGTCGACCCTGGCAAGTCAACCAATCGCACCGTTTTTACTTTTGTGGGCGAGCCGGAGGCAGTAGCTGAGGCGGCGTTTCAGGCTATTGCCCGCGCTCAGTCTTTGATTGACATGCGCCAGCACAAAGGCGCGCACCCACGCATCGGGGCTACCGATGTCTGTCCTTTCATCCCTGTTTCCGAAGTTGAGATGGAAGAGTGTGTGGAGCTCTCCAGGAATCTGGCGCGGCGCGTCGGGCAGGAGCTTTCCATTCCGGTTTATCTTTATGCCGAAGCTGCCCTCCTGGAGCAGCGCCGCAATCTTGCCGATATTCGCCAGGGTGAATACGAGGGGCTGGCGGAGCGCATGAAAAACGGCTTCAAACCCGACTTCGGACCCGGCGAGTTCAATGCCGTCTCTGGCGCCACCGTAATTGGTGCGCGCCCGTTTTTGATTGCCTACAATGTCAACCTCAATACGAAATCCGCCAAGCTTGCCAACGAAATAGCTCTGAATATTCGCGAGGCCGGACGGGCAAAGCGCGATCAATCCGGCAATATCGTCAAAGATGAGAAGGGGCAGTCGCAGAAGGAGCCGGGGCTGCTCAAGGCGACGAAAGCCGTTGGCTGGTATGTCGGGGAATATCAACGCGCGCAGATCTCCATAAATCTCGTGGATTATCATCAGACATCTGTCCATCAAGCGTTCGACGAGTGTTGCCGGCAGGCAGAAAAACTCGGGTTGCGCGTGACCGGCAGTGAGATTGTCGGGCTCGTGCCCCTTGCGCCGATGCTCATGGCCGGCAGGCATTATCTGGCAAGACAGGGGCGATGCACAGGTGTGCCCGAGGCGGAGCTGGTCAATGCGGCGCTTCTTTCCCTGGGGCTTGGGGATGTTGCCCCTTTCGATCCTGCCAAGAAAATTATCGAATATGCAATAGCGCCTGACGAGAAGCTATTGAAGAATCTTACCGTTGCCGACTTTGTCGATGAGCTTTCCTCCGACTCGCCGGCACCAGGAGGCGGCAGCGTTGCGGCGCTCTGTGCTGCTCTTTCGGCAGGTTTGAGCGCCATGGTGGCGAGTTTGAGCCATGCCAGAAAAGGCATGGAAGACGTGAGGGAACTGATGGATCAGCTTGCCTCTGCCGGGCAATCACTCAAGGGCGCATTCGTTCTGGCTATCGACGAGGACACACGCGCTTTCAACAAGATCGGGCAAGCCAGGCGGCTCCCCAAAGACACTGATGAGGACGCAAGAGTCCGGCAAAAGGCTATTGAAGATGCCAACAAAGAGGCAACCCTTGTTCCGCTCACCGTTCTAGAAAAGACGCTCGAGGCTGTGGACCTGGCTTCCCAGGTTGCCGACAAGGGGAATCCTAATTGTCTCTCCGACGCTGGCGTTGCCGGGCTTACCGCCCGCTCGGCAGCCGAAGGGGCGTATTACAACGTTCTCATAAATCTTGCTGGGATAGAAGACAAGAGATTCGCGGCCGAAGTCAGGAAGCGGGCTCAAAAGGCTGTGGACGCCGTCAGGCTGTCGAGCGAGGCTCTGCACAATAAAATACTTGCCAGGTTGTAAGGACTAAGCGACCTGCGCTTGCCCTTGTTCTTTGTTTCAAGCGCCAGGTACTAGGCAGGAGAGGTTAAAACTTGGTTGAATATAGTGATTTAGACGGACCGGGGTAAAAGAGCCCAGTTGATGAAATATGCCTCGCGATGGCTTTTGTGTTCGCGGCGATCCCCAGTTAGGTAAGGCAAGGGAAAATTCGATTAACTATGAGCAAAACAGTGGATGGACGGAAAGAAGAAGTAGCGCTCAAAAACGAATGGGAGACTCCTGATTTCCTCATGGTGCAGACCCGCCTGGACAAAGCGATTGGACTGCTCAACCTCGACCCGAACATGGCAGCCCCCATGCGCCACCCGAAACGCTGCCTTTCGGTGGTAGTGCCTGCTCGCATGGACGACGGCTCGGTCAGAGTTTTCGCTGGTTATCGCGTTCATCATGATCTGGCTCTGGGGCCAGGGAAAGGTGGGATCGGCTTTCACAAGAATGTCAATCTTGGTGAAGTGGCGGCAATGGCCATGCTGATGTCCTGGAAGTGCGCCTTGATGAATCTGCCTTTCGGTGGGGCCCATGGTGGCATATGCCTGGACACGGATAAGCTTTCCAAATGTGAACTGGAGCGCATCACCAGGCGCTTTACATCGGAAATTCTTGACTTGATCGGACCAGACCAGGATATTCCCGG
>JAHFBI010000410.1 GCA_023250095.1 Candidatus Melainabacteria bacterium | reverse complement strand
CCGTAAGTCCCTGGAAGAAGAGCCAGAGCAGCCATCAGACGCGGATAACGCGCTCGCTGCCGGAAGTGAGTATCGATCACGGCGGAAGGCAAAAGTCCCAGACCGCGGTCAATCAGGAGCGAATTCGCCCGCAAGACGCCGTCGTCCATTCCGCCGGCGATCATAGCCGGGGCTGCAGCTGCCGCTCCGGCACTGCTACCCCCGAGCAAACCACCTGCCGAAAAAACCGTCAGCATCTCCGCCAGCATCTCCTCATTGACGAGGCTGACCAGACGGCTTTGATCGCCGCCGGTCATATAGACGGCGTTTGTGCCCTGAGGAAGATGAGCGTGATCCTGAGGCAGAACTATCTGGGCGGACCCGGCTCCAAGAGCCATGAATGTGTCGACCACATCCTTCCCCACCTCCTCGGGAGTGGCGCTGGCATGCGGAATAACCGCAATAACGGCATCTGGGCCGCCGGCAATCTTAAGAAAGTGGTTGAAACAGACATCGGCAGCACCCCCGATGAGAAAGAGCGACCCTTGGGACTGCTGCCGATCCAAAGGCCGGCCGGTGGCTTCCGCCTGCTGCCTGGACACAGGGCTTACGCTAAACAGAAAGAGCACACCAAGCAGGGCACTGTAAAAGGCGAGCATGTAGCCTGGCAGAGCAATCGGCCCCTGCACACAGGCCGACCAGTACCAAATGCCCACAGCCAGGCAAAACATCGCCAACGCATAGACAAAGCGCATGGCACTTCTCCTTATTCATCTAACCCCGACAAGCAGCACCGCTTGTCGGCAGGAATTGTCAGTTAGAACAACGACGGATACGCAGGCGGCTTGATCTTGAGAGCATCAAGACCGGCGTCCGGGCGACAGTCACAAGACATGCGCTTTTGACTGTCGCTCTCGGAACAACCATGGCTGTGCCGATCCTCCAGGGAACGGTCAAAGCCGCCACCGAAATCCAAAGTAACACCCAGCGCAAGCAAGCTGCCAGGCTGGCTGGCGCCCTTGCTCTTGCGCAGTTTCTTCTTGCCGGACATCTTTCCACTCCTGCAAAAATCTTTGCCGCGTCTGTTTGAAGACTTTCCCGAGGGCGCGGCCGCCAGGAAAAGCTCGACTGATCACACCATCAACCTGCCGCCTGCAGCTTTCACTGGCGGAGCAACTGCTTGAGATGGTTATGCTGCTCGGCTCGCCAGGCAAACATGAGTTCTTCCAGTTGCTGAGCATTGCCGGAAGCCGGCTCAAGCAGATGCGACGGCTCGATCTTCTCGGTACCTCCTTCTCCTTGAGCATGTTTGACAGTCCCGGCTTCTTCATTTCCGTTCTTGAAAGTCGTCTCTTGCAAAACCTGGAGATCCCCGCTCAAACGTTTGACAGCAACTTTCACCCCGGTTGCCGAGAACAACTCCTCCTCACAGCCGGTCGCCTTGTTCTTAGACGAGCGATGATCGATCTCGAAAGCGAACTTGCGCCTTACAGTCACACCGTCATCAAAGAACTCCTCCAGCGACTGCAGCTGTCCCTTGTCCTCTCCTGGCGGCATCACCCAGACCTGCCGATAGAGATTCGACCGTCCCTTGTTTCCAAAGACAGTAATGACGTCTTGTATCAGACCGCCCGAACCATCCGGTGCAGACGATTCCTGGTATTCAAGCACACCGTCTTTGCCGAAAGAAGCGAACTCAAAAGTGAGATCCCCTCTTGCAGAAAACTTTGCGCGCAGAGTCACTCCATCTTCCTGAAAGAAGACCTTCTCCACGAATCGCTCAGGGTGAAATGTCTCTTCCGAGAACTCTGTCTTGCCGTCCTTCTGGAAAGTCGTCACTTTCACGACATTTCCCTCGAGGAAGTCAGTGACAGTCGCCAATGTCCCATCTTTGCGAAATGCTGTGCACTTGACCGGAGTCTTCCCGTCTTCGGCAAAGACAAAAATCAGGCTGCTGCCATCGCGATGAACTTCCTTCGCCGAAGTCAGCCTGGGCTGCCCGCCAGAGGTAGTGCCCCCCAAATAGCGGAAGCCCTGGCAGCCGTCTTTGAAACCAATCGCCACTTCGCGCTCGAGTCCGTCGGCTCCCTGGCTGTACCGCCTGGTGAGCTCGCCTGTGCTCTCCTCCATCATCTTCACTCGTGGAGCAGCCAGCAAAGACCTGACCGGCGGCGCCTTGGATGCAGGCGAAGACTCGCTTTGCTTACCGCAGCCGGAAACGCTTAGAAACATCACAGAGGCAAACATCGCACCAAAAACTCCCACTCCCAAACCAAGCTTTGCCAGTTTCATGGCAGACCTCCGCCCTATGGGCTCTCATTGTTTCGTTGGCAACACGTCAGCTCTCCTGCCCGAAGGTGGACAGCAACAAGAAACAGACTCCGCCCAAAGCTAGAACAGACCCGGACAGTGTCATCTGTCGGGAAATCAGCCCGAATGTCCCGGAATTTTTAGTTAGAGCGTGAGCGAGTCCTTGGGAAAGTAAACAGAAGTACCACCAGACTACTCAAGACAATATGTCCGGCGCAACGAGCGTGACAAGAATTTGCTCGTTGTCCGCGCTAGCCTTTTCCGTCCAATGCCCATTTTATGCCTGTTGCAAAACAAGAGCTTAGCGAGCACGGCCACTTTTCAGCAGACGACTTCATACGTGTTTCCCCCGATCTACCTGGACAAAGCGCGGAAGCTCTCCTTCTTCCCGCGCTACCGGCTGCCTGACATCAGGACAGCTCGAGACAAGGACCATTTGCCCGCGCCACATGCTCCCTGAGTCCCTGATTCCTGTTTTGTGCACTGTTTGGAAGCGTATCTTGTGAATCATCGAACTTCACGTCATATACCACTATAAGGCCTAATATCACAAAGGCCAAAAAAACCGGGTGGAGGCAAAGCCTGCACCCGGCAGAAGACTGCTGCTACAAGCCGAAGCCTGCCTCAGTGCCCTCTGGATTGCCAGTCATGAGCGCCTTACCAGCGCAAGAAGCGGAAGTTGCCAAAGCAATCGAAGTAGCCGTAGCAACCGTGAATCTGGTACCAGTAGGCATTGTAGTACCAGACGACCGTCTCGTACCGCCCGGTGAAGTTGTTCCAGACGAGCTCTTCAACGACGATCGTAATCGGTCCGTAGTAGGAAGGCGGTGCATAGCAGTAGCCAATCCCCGGTTGGAACCAGCAGCCGTTGCCGAAGTAGAACCACGGCGTCGGGCAGTAATGCCCCCAGGCAAAGTACGGACGCTGGACATAGTAGAAACCACCGAAGTAGAAGCCAGCGTGATAGTTGCAACCGTGCGGCGGCGCGTATCCGCCCCTGTAGGGGTTCGGGGAATGAACCGGATGGCAATCGGGCGTGACCCTCGGAGGAGCCGGATGATTCACTGGCGGATGAACAACCGGAGGAGTGGCGTGCACAGGATGCGGCGTCACGTTGACCGGAGGGCGAACCGGCAGTTGAATTGGATTGGGTTTCCCTGATACTGGCTTGCTCGGCACTACAACCGGCGGGTTGACATGCACCGGCGGATTGACATGCACCGGCGGATTGACATGCACCGGCGGATTGACATGCACCGGCGGATTGACATGCACCGGCGGGTTGACATGCACCGGCGGGTTGACATGCACCGGCGGGTTGACATGCACCGGCGGGTTGACATGCACCGGCGGA
>JAHFBI010000409.1 GCA_023250095.1 Candidatus Melainabacteria bacterium | reverse complement strand
ATACTCGCAGGCCGTGGTGGCAAACGGTCTGGTATTTCTCTCCGGACAGATACCGCTTGATCCCAAGAGCGGGGATATGGTGGCAGGCTCCATAGCCGAGCAGACACGACAGGTTTTGACTAACCTGGAAAGTGTGCTGAGATGCGCTGGCTCCGAGCTTTCCAAGGTAGTTAAAACAACTGTCTTTCTGAAAGACATGAACGATTTTGGCGAAATGAACGCCGTTTACGGCGAATTCTTTTCTGGGAATAAGCCGGCACGCGCCACAGTCCAGGTAGCGCGGCTTCCAAAAGACGCCAACGTGGAAATCGAAGCCATCGCCCTCCTTTGACGCCGGAAGAATCTGGACCTTGGAATTCGCCATCAACCCGCCCCAGATCTGTGCACTTATCGTCGCCACGATTGGCTCGATAACTGACGTCAGAACGACGAAGATCCCCAACAAACTGACGTTCCCCGCGGCGTTGCTGGGAATTGTCGTTCAGAGCGCATATTTTGCCTCAAAATCCCAGACATCGCCTCTAACAGGCGCCGTTGCCGGAGCGATTAATGCAATCCTCGGCTGGATAACAGCCGTGGCGATCATGATGATTACAAAGCTCTTCCTGAAGCATTTCGGTCATGGCGACACGAAACTGCTGGCGGCCATCGGCAGTTTCATCGGTCCTGGACCGGTGGCCATCGCCTATATGTATTTCTGCTTCGTTTTCGGTGTCTATGCCTTCATTCGCCTGATGATCGCTCTGCCGTGGCGCCAGCTGACATTGGCTTATATGAGCCACAGCACTCAGGGTCTGGATCTGGAAAAGATTAACAAGATACGCAAGCAAGCTCTGCCGGTCGCGCCGTTCATAGCCATCGGCACAGCATGCGCCATGCTGCTGGAAAAGCCGACGATGCTTTTCCTTGGTTTCAAATAGAGCTGCCGGACAGAAGACCGCGCCAGAACATAGCACCGCCGATGGTGGTAGTCTTCTTGCTCAAATCCTCAGATATGACCCTTTCCTCATGTCAACAATGTCTTCACGTCTCACGTGCCGATGTGAGGCAGGCTCTTACCTCCTGTACAATCTAGGGAAACTCAGATTGAGGTGACCACCTGTGCCTTCCACGCAAGTTGCTCGCTCTGTGACGGAGCTCGAAGACAATGGGCTGTCCGACAGTATCGCCATCCTCGACTTCGGTTCTCAGTATTCACAGCTGATTGCCAGGCGCGTGCGGGAAGTGAATACCTTCTCGGAGCTCTTGCCCTTCAGCATAAGCGCCAGGGAGCTCAAGCGCCTGAACCCCAGAGGCATCATCCTTTCAGGTGGACCGAACAGCGTTTATGACCTCAACGCGCCCAAATGCGACAAAGAAATATGGAAACTCGGACTGCCCGTGCTGGGGGTCTGTTATGGCATGCAACTGATGGGGCAGGAACTCGGAGGCATAGTCGAGCCATCCAAAGTGCGCGAGTACGGGCGAGCGATGCTGACAATCGTGCATCATGGCAAGCTTTTCAACGGACTCGACCCGGCGATCGAGAGCTGGATGAGCCACGGCGACAGCGTAGTCGGGCTCCCTCCCGGTTTCCAGGTCGTGGCGCGAACGATGGACACTCCGACGGCAGCCATCGCTGACGAAGAACATGATTTCTATGGAGTGCAATTCCACCCCGAGGTGGTGCACACGCGAGGCGGACAACAGATAATTCATAACTTCGTGTCTCAGATATGTCGTTGCCCAGGCACCTGGACGATGAGCCGCTTTATCGACCATGCCATGGCCGAAGTACGCCGCAAAGTCGGCGACAAGCGCGTGCTCCTTGCCCTGTCAGGCGGAGTTGACAGCTCGACGCTCGCCTTTCTGCTGCATAAGGCCATCGGCGATAACCTGACCTGCATGTTCATCGATCAGGGCTTCATGCGCAAAAACGAGCCGGAATGGCTGGTCGATAAATTCGAGAACGAGTTCCACATCCCGGTCACCTTCGTCAAAGCTCGAGATCGTTTCATCTCAAAACTCTCCGGTGTCACAGACCCGGAAGAGAAGCGCAAGAAGATAGGCGAAGAGTTCATCCGCGTCTTCGAAGAAGAATCCAGGAGACTCGGTCCTTTCGACTTTCTCGCGCAAGGCACTCTTTACCCCGATGTCATTGAGTCTTCCGGCTCCACCGTAGATCCACAGACCGGCGAGAGAGTCGCCGTCAAAATCAAATCTCACCATAATGTCGGCGGCTTGCCTAAGGATCTGCAATTCAAGCTCGTAGAGCCGTTTGCCAAGCTCTTCAAAGACGAAGTGCGCAAAGCAGCAGCTGAGCTCGGAGTCCCCGAAGGCATCCTCGTCAGGCATCCTTTTCCCGGACCGGGGCTGGCCATACGCGTTCTCGGCGAAGTTACAAAGGAGCGCCTGAAAACACTGCGCGAAGCTGACTGGATAGTGCGCGAGGAAGTAAAAGCCCACGGGCTCTATCGCCAGGTCTGGCAGATATTCGCCGTCCTTCTGCCTACAAAGTCGGTAGGCGTCATGGGCGACCAGCGCACTTATCAGAACCAGGTGGCTATCCGTGCAGTCACCTCCGAAGACGGCATGACAGCCGACTGGGCAAGGCTCCCCTATGACCTTCTCGAAACAATTTCCCGCCGCATTGTCAACGAAGTGCCAGGCATCAATCGGGTAGTCTATGACATCACATCAAAACCGCCGGCAACTATCGAGTGGGAGTAGCATGCGTCACTCGCCGTCCTTGCCGGTGACTGCAGAACCTTCGCCATAGGACTGGAAGAGCTTGCCCCATTCGGTCTTGTTGAACTCGTCGATTCGTCTTCGCCCGACTGTTGGATACCAGAGGCAATCATGATAAACATTGCTGGCAAACGGCGCCCAGACAACAAGCGGGGAGTGCAAGAGAATCTTCTCCAGGGGACGCAGGGGTCCGCGCCGGATCATCTGATCGCCCCAGATCACCAGAGATCGCGAGACTTGAAAGTGGAAATTGACGTCGGCAATATCTGCCCCCACCACCGAAATAAACTGGGGATCGGCATTACCGAGTCCCATCTCCTGGCACATTCTAAGGTAAGGAATCTCCATGGGATTGAAACCCATCATCTTGGCTGCAATGGCATCGATGGCCACTGAGTCATTGCTGGCGAGAATATAATTTTTCACGCGCGGAACCATGGTGCGGGGACCGGCTCCGTCACCACATACGGTGCCATCCATGACTGCAAAAACGGATGGGTGCAATTCCTTCTGCATCATCACGAGATCCACCATCACCTCATGGATGTATTTGTGCGCGTAATGGCGAACTTCCTTGAGCAGCCCGCCGAAACTATTCTTGATGGCGCCGGTAGTGATGGAATGACCGTGCGTTTTGACAGTCGGCAGGTGCAGCACCTGAGCGCCTACATAAAGTTCCGGTATCTCAATTCCTTCGGGAAAGATGGAATTCAAGCGCAACAGTTTGCTCTTGAATTTGTAGACTGTCCACTTTTGCTCCGGCAGCGCCGTAAACTTGAGCCCGTACTTGTCAAGAACAGGCATCCAGTTGTTGAGCCTGGCTCCCTTCCAGGGATCGGTCACCACCGTCTTGTTTTCGAGAGGAATCAGCTTCTCCTTGGCAAAGCCACTTGCAAGCAGATACTTGAGCACTCCCTCG
>JAHFBI010000408.1 GCA_023250095.1 Candidatus Melainabacteria bacterium | reverse complement strand
GTCTGAAGTTTGAGCAGGTCAGCCACTGAATCCGCAGACGGAAGGAGTGTCATTTAGGCTTAGTGTACAACCCCGGTGGCAGAAAGAAGGAAACAGCCCAAACGCCTTCCGTTGGCTTAACCTTCATACAGGAGGGATTCCCGGCAGCTCTCAATGTAAAATGCCACAAGCAACCGGAACTCCGAATAACCATGATGGATAAAACAGCCGCCACAGAAGCGAAGATCGACAGAAGCAAACTACAGTCTTGCCTTGTCCGGCAGAGGGAGCTCTTTGCCCGGGAACACCTGCGCTCGGCCGAGCTTTTTGAGCAGGCGCGCTCGTCCATGCTCTCGGGCGTGCCAATGAACTGGATGGTGAAATGGGCCGGAGATTTTCCTCTTTTCGTTCGGGAAGCCGGTGGGGCTCACTTCATCGATGTTGACGGGCATGAATACATCGACCTCTGTCTGGGCGACACGGGGGCGATGACAGGGCACGCGCCGCCAGCGGCTGTAGAAGCCATCGTCGAGCGGGTGCGGCATGGGACGACATTCATGTTACCCACTGAAGATTCTATCTGGGTCGCTCAGGAGCTATCGCGGCGCTTCGGGCTGCCTTTCTGGCAGGTGGCCCTGACGGCTACGGACGCTAACCGTTTCGCCATTCGCCTGGCACGCCAGATAACCGGGCGCAAGTTGATTCTCATCTTCAACTGGTGTTATCACGGCACTGTCGATGAAACTTTCATTACGCTGGAAGGAGGTATAGCCGGTGTTCGGCGGGGAAATCTCGGACCTGCCGTCGACCCGACCGAAACGACGAGAGTGGTGGAATTCAACGACATATCGGCTCTGGAGGCGGCTCTGAAGGATGGCGCCGTAGCTTGCGTGCTGGCGGAGCCGGCCATGACGAACATTGGCATAGTGCAGCCGGAGCCAGGCTTTCACCAGGCTTTGCGCGATATTACCCGGCGAACGGGCACACTCTTGATCCTCGATGAAACTCACACAATCTGTGCTGGACCGGGCGGTTGCACACAGGCGTGGGGCTTGCAGCCGGATATGCTCACTCTCGGCAAGCCAATTGCCAGCGGCATCCCGGCAGCTGTCTATGGTTTCAGCCGGGATGTGGCCGGGCGCATTGCCCAGGCGATGAGCGTCGGCGATTCCGATACCAGCGGCATCGGCGGTACACTGGCCGGCAATGCTCTTTCCATTGCCGCCATGAAAGCAACCCTCGAGCACGTCTTGACTGAACCAGCTTACGAAAGAATGATTGCACTGGCCAGCCGTTTTACAGAAGGCGTGCAATCAGTCATCCAGGAAAAACACCTGCCCTGGATCGTCAAGCAACTGGGTTGTCGCGCCGAATACTGGTTTTCGAGCGAGCCGCCGCTCAACGGCGGGCAAGCCGCTGCAGCCGTCGATTCGGACCTCGACTGCTATATGCATCTGTCTGCACTCAATGCCGGCATTCTGATCACACCTTTCCATAACATGGCCCTGATCAGCCCCGCTACGAGTGAAGCTGACATTGATCGCCACAGCCAGGTTTTTAGAGAAAGTGTCGAAGCCATACTTGGCTGAGCCGATCTGGATCTCAGGTCAGGACATTGCGATCCCCGAGAACAAGGCCACAGGCATGACAAGACGCCGGAGTGAGGGACAGATGGGCAAGCAACCGTTGTTTTGCCGATTGTCAACAATATGGGCAGGATAGCACGGTTGCGCTAGCGGTTACGGAGCCAGCTAACCAGCTGCTGGCGCTGTCCTGGAGAATTGAAACCAAATTCACCTGTAGCCTGGCAAAAGCGGTTGTTTGACAACATGGTAGTGCGCTAGCGTTACCTGCCTTTATTTTCAGTACAGATTCACTTTCAGAAGCTATCCAGATTCCCACTACACGAGTACTCAAAACATTACCTTAAGACGCGCTGCGCCGAGGTAATGAGTACTTTGTGCTTGAGCAGCGGGGCTGGCAGGAAGTTTGTTCAAAAGAATTTCCAAGGAGACACACATGAGACTGCGCAGCTTGATAGTTCGCGGTTTGCTCTTCATTGTTCCAATCTGGCTGACCATCACGGTCGTCGGATTCGTTTACTCGCTGAGCGAGACGTGGCTGGGAGCTTTGACCGACCAGTCCGTTCGCTTGATTCTGCCGGCTTCGTGGCTTAATGGTCCACTGGCTGAAGGACATGTCCCCGGCTTGAGCCTTGTCGTGCTCTTGCTGATGCTTACGGGGGTGGGGCTTGTGGCTTCATGGCCCATGGGAGTCCAAGGATTGCGCCTGGTGGACCATGTTTTTCTGGCTATTCCTGGCGTGCGCTCGCTTTATTCGGCAAGTCGCAAGATCATCGACTCACTCGGAGATCCTTCCCAGTCGCGATTCCAGAAAGTAGTCCTCTTCAACTGGGCCGGGGTGAAAACGCTTGGTTTCCAGACAGGCACCACAGAACAAGAGGGGCGCAAGTGCGTGTTTGTTTTCGTCCCGCACATGCCCAACCCCACCTCCGGCTTCCTCGTTCTTATCCCAGAGGACGAAGTCAAAGATACCGGGCTGACCCCCGAAGAAGGCATCAAGCTGGGAATGTCGCTGGGCGTTCTCGCGCCTCCGAAACTGCCGGTCAGGTAGAAGACAGGGCAAACAAACACCCTGCCGCCTGCCGCCGTCTCTGCTGCGTAGCCTGCCGCAGTCCTTTGAGACAGTAAAGATTCCGCAGGCTGATACGTACCACAGCACCCAGTGTTGTGGACATCTTCACGCCAGGCACGGCTGCCAGAGGCAAGCTGTGCCTGGATGGTTTGTTTGGTGCCCCGGCAATAGGGCCGGAGCGCTGAAAGGAGCCTTTCATGACCCAATGTCAATCAACGGATCGCAACTTCTGCGTTCCCAACGAAAAGAACGCTGCTCTCTTCGTCGACGTCGACGGCACCATCCTTGTGTGCCAGCCGTATTTCGAGGAGGCGACGGCGGACTTCGGATATTTTATGGCTCTGCGCGGGTTTGATCCTGCAGAGTCCATCGCCAAGCTTAAAGAGATCGATCGCGCCAAGACGGAGCTGGAAGGCTTCGAGCGGGATCGTTTCGGCAGGTCTCTCATCGAGACATACAATGCGATGGTGGCATTGAAGCGACGGCGCTTCAAACCGGAAGCCAGCGCGCATGACCAGCGCATTCTGCGCAACATCGGCACCAGTCCCTTTTTCCGGGAGCCGCAGTTGTTCGCCAATGCCGCTGCCGTGCTCGGTCGCGCCCATCACAACTTCATGATCTTCGCAGTGTCAATCGGCAACCGTGAAGCTCAGAAGTACAAGGTGCGTCAGGCCGGTCTTGATCCGGTTTTCGATGAGCTCATCGTCACATCACGGGATGACAAAGCCGAGATCGTCCAGCAAGTGATCCGCGATTGGAACATCGACCCGAAGCTGTCGGCCTTCGTCGGCAACAGCAAGCGCTCGGACGGAGCCTGCCTCTCTACCACCAACTTCATCTACCTGCCACTGGAGCTTGGCTGGTCCTTCGACCATTCCAAAGACCTGCCGCTCGATTCCGGCTTCGAGATGTTCGAGGTGAAAGACTGGCGTGAAGCCGAAGAGAAGGCGATCAATCGCATCTTGCGACGCCGCAAGGCCGCCAAGCGCGCTCATCTGGGCATACTGCCGCCCAC
>JAHFBI010000120.1:7026-13927 GCA_023250095.1 Candidatus Melainabacteria bacterium | reverse complement strand
GAGTACCGCTTTCAAAAGAGACAGCAAGCTTGAACTCAGCTTCGAGCATGCCTTGCTCGCCGGCAGCAGACAGCCACTTTAAAGCCTCCTGAGGGTCGGCGGCTATACCATCGCCCCGCTCATAGCACAATCCAAGATTGAACTGGGCTATCTTGTCGCCCTTCTCTGCCGCCTGCTTGAATAACCTGACGGCTTCCTCACTCTTGCGAGCGGCACCTTCAGCGTTAATAAAAGAAAGAGCCAGCTCGCGCATCGACTCGTGATTCCCCAGGCTGGCTGATTTCTCCAGCATTTCCTCCCGGCGCTCAGGAGCCAGATTGGAAGCCTGTTTATAACAACTTGCCAGAGCTACCTGCGCTTCTTCGATACCCTTATCGCTAGCTTCCTTCAGCCAGCGCTCGGCTTCGCCGATATTGCGCTGGACGCCCAGCCCATCAAGAAGGGCTTTGCCGATTATAAACATGGCTCTGGGGTTGCCGGCTTTAGCCGCGCGCCGGTACCAGTAAATCGTGTCGGCATCGTGCCTGCCGTGAGCCCTTATCATCAGGCAGTCTGCCAGAGCCGTCATAGCTGCCGAATTGCCCCCTTCTGCAGCCTTCATGTACCACTTGATGGACTGCTCTGCATCCTGTGCGACACCGCGTCCGTCCCGATAGCAATCCGCCAGCATAACTTGAGCCAGATCGTATTCTTGTTGCGCAGACAGGTTCAACCAGTGCACTGCTTCTAAGAGATCCTGCTTGGCGAATTCGCCTGAGAGCTTGTGTGCCCCCAGCTTGAACTGCGAGCGCCGCTCGCCTCCTTCGGCGGCTTTTCTGTACCAGTTAAGAGCAATGATCACGTCCTGCTTGATACCCTTGCCGTTCTCGTAACAGGTGGCCAGCAGATACTGAGCCTGGCTATTACCCAGCCTGGCCGACTTGCGATACCATTCTACAGCTGCTTCATAATTCCGTTCGACGCCAATACCTTCGAAATATGCCTGTCCAAGCAAATGAAGAGCCCAGTGGTTGTCTTTCTCAGCAGCGCTGCGCACCCACTTCAAACCCTCTTTTTCATCTTTCTTGACGCCGATGCCATAAAAGAAACAGCGCCCCAGGTTGTATTCACCTCCGACATAACCCTGCATCGCCGATAGCTTGTACAGTTCGAAAGCTTTCTTGCTGTCCTGCTGGACGCCCTCGCCCGACTCGAAATAATAACCGACCACGTTCTGGGCTCTGGCATTGCCCTGATCGCAGGCCAGGCGATACCACTTCACAGCTTCTTCCTGGCTGTGAGCAACTTCCTTGCCGCTGTCATAAAGTTCGCCCAGTGTCAGCCTGGCATTACAATCGCCGTTTCCAGCCGCTTTGGCATACCAGAAGATAGCCTCGTCCATGCTTTTTTCGACGCCGTCTGCCTGATGATATCGCCTGGCTAGCTCATACTGGGCGGCAGGATCATTGGCATCAGCTTTCAAGCGGCACTTTGCGAGCTCTTTCACGCTATCGGCAGCTGAGTGAGCGACTGTAGAGACAATCCTGTTGCGAGCTTTGTACGCGACATAAGCGCTCTCAATGTCCTGGCGCAACTCTGTCATTGACTGTTGCCGCTCTTCCGGAGCTTTCTGCAAAGACTTGAGCACGACCGCCTGAATTTCTTCGGGCACTGAAACATCCGGCGCAGCAGTGGCAAAATCAAGCGGCCCGTCGGAAACGTGACGAGAAATAATTTCCAGAGGCGTTGCCCCGACTATGGGAGTAACCCCTGCCAAACACTTGAACATCAGGCAGCCCAGCGAATAAATATCGGAACGAGCATCCAGAACCCGTCCCATGCACTGCTCCGGACTCATGTATGCCGGCGTGCCAAAAGTCTGCCCGTCCATTGTTAGCTTCTCGACTGTTTGCTCGCCATCGTCGAAACATTTGGCGATGCCAAAATCAACTATCTTGACAAACTCCGGCTCGTCATCAGTAGCAATAATCATCGTATTGCTGGGCTTGAGATCCCTGTGCACGACGCCACGCTTGTGAGCATGCGCCAGTGCACGGCACAACTGAGAAAAGATGGGCATGGCCCGCTCGAGAGTAAGCCTGCCTTCCTTCATAATCAGGTCATGCATGCTATCCCCATCCAGGTAATCCATAACCAGATAAGGGAAACTCGAATCGGATAACCCGAAGTCAAACACAGTGATGATATTTGGGTGGCTTAGACGGGCGGCAGCTTGCGCCTCTCGCTTGAAACGCAAGAAAGCATTCTCGTTGCCGCGCACATCTTCGAAAAGAATTTTTATGGCAACTATCCTGTCCATGAGTTGGTGCCTGGCTCTATAGACTATGCCAAGCTGACCGCGCCCCACTTCCGACAGTATCTCGTAGCGATCGGCTAGAACTGTTCCCGTCAAAGAATCCGGTTGCAAAACGCCTGACGCCTCCTTTGTTATCAGACCGAAAACCAGTTGCCTGCCGCTAGAGATCCTGTACCCAGGCAAGCATATTCGTATAACGTCAAGAAGGGATTACTAATTACTTTCTCCGCTGCCAATAAGCCAGAGCCTGGCAGCAATGGCGCAACTTACCCCAAAATTGCTTTCTTCTTCTCATTTATCGCTTTGCCGCAGAGGATGCTTTGCAAAAAAGTCCCAGATGACATCTTCGGCCCGAAAATCCCGGCATGTCTTGCCGATCATGCGCGGCGGCAAGTACTGAAAACCTCCGGGCCAGGTATGTCCGCCACCTTCTTGCGCCAGAAGCACGACCTCCGAGTCATCCTTGCCGTGCCCATAACATTGCCTGCGCACCTTGACGCCATCTGCCGGGTCGCTGTCAGCAAGGTAGGATATCTCAGGCTCGCTCCGGCAGCCATCGTGTCTCACCCAGAACTTGACCGTATCCTCGATGGCGGCAATACGTCCCATTTTCTTCTGCTTGCCGATGTGCACATCGCCTCCCTGCCAGGGCACGAGCGGATCATCCACTCCGGCGATGACCAACACCGAGACAGGACTCGAAGGAGTTGCGCTTTCATACACCTCCTCAGCGAGCGAACCGACAACCGAGGCTATGGCGGCGATCCGCCCGGAAAGCTCAACGCCCAGCCTTTGCGAAAATATGCCCCCGTTGGAAATACCGGCGGCATAAATGCGGCAGCGGTCGATGTCATATTGCTGAGAAAGTACGTCGATAAGTCTTCCGACAAAGCCAACATCGTTTATGTTGCGCTCGTGAGTAGCGTAACCTGTGCCTGTCCGTCCATCGTTAAAATGATGCTCAAAGCCGTCGGGGTAAACGACAATAAAACCTTTACGGTCGGACAAACTGTCAAAGCCCGTGAATTTGCCAATCCTGGCAGCATTACCGCCGCCGCCGTGAAAGACAAAAACGAGCGGCACTTTCTTTGTCTTGCTGTAAGTCGGCGGCACATGGACGTAATAGCTGCGCTTCAAACCGTCGCATAAGATTTCGTGCTTCCCTGCTCCGGAGTGGGTCTGCCGCCAACCTGCCGCCGGCAGTGAAAAACTGAGGACAGCCCACAAAATCAAAGCCGGCACAATGAAGGCATAAACCTCCCGCGGCACCCGAGCCGAGCCCGAACATCCAGCTTTTGAACTGCCGCCTTTCCCTTTTCCTGCCACTTTTGCGCCCCCTGCTACTTTGCAATTTCGACCAGTCGCCGACATGGTAACATCAGTCCCCACAAGAGTGGGAGGAGTCGCAGATTGAGCCTGCCGTTAAGCAAGATACGAGTTCTCGACTTCACTCATTTGCTGCCCGGCGAGCTTTGCTCCACCATACTCGGCGACCTCGGCGCCCACATAACCAGAGTTGAATCACTGAAGCCTGGACTGGCACAGCGCCTGCCTCCTCTTGTGAAAGGCGAGAGCCTCTATTACTGGAGCCTGCACAGGAACAAAGAGCGCATTGCCCTCGATTTAAAGAACGAAAAGGGCATTGAGATTATCCACAAGCTCATCTCACAAACCGACGTCATACTGGAGAATTTCCGCCCGGGCGTGATGAGCAGGCTAGGCGTCGGCTATGGCAAGCTGCGCGCTTACAACAAGGGGCTTGTGTATTGCTCGATTTCAGGCTATGGGCAGAATTCAAGCTTCAGCCACAGGCCAGGTCACGACTTGAATTTCCAGGCAGAGTCAGGTGTCCTCAACATGATCGACCTGCCGGACGGAAAACCTCTAGTGACTGGACTTCTCGTCTCCGACTATATGTCGGCTACTTACGCCGCCTTGTCCGTGGTCAGCGCTCTTTATGAGAAAGAACGCACAGGCAAAGGGCGGCATCTCGATATCAGCATGTTCCACTGCGCTCTTTCAACGCTCAACATTGCTGCTACCGGACTTCTCTATACGGGACAGTGCATGCCCGAAGACAGCCCGGCTTATCGCGATGCTCTGGTCAGCTACAACGTTTATCGTTGCAAAGATGGGCGTTATCTTGCTGTCGCTTCTCTGGAAAGACCCTTCTGGGACATCTTTTGCCAGCGTATCGAGCGGCCGGACTTGCTCGGCCGCTACCCGGTCGGACCGCATCCGGAGCTGAAAGAAATTCTCGCCGATGTCATTGCCAAGAAGACTCTTTTGCAGTGGAGCGAAATATTCGCCGACAGCAATTGCTGCGTGTCGCCAGTCAACAATCTCAGCGAAGCCCTCGATTTCCTCCCGACAAAAGAGCGCAATATGATAACCCATTTGAGCCATCCGCTCCTGGGCAAAGTACCGCAATTGCTCAGCCCCATTCCCTTCCACGCCGAAGTCAACTCGCCGGCTCAGGCTCCTGCCGACCCGGCAGAGGGCACGGCGGCTCTGCTCAAACACCTTGGTTACAGCGATGTAGACATACGGCAGCTCTCAGAAGAAGGGATAATCCCCACGCCACCAGGCTGAGAGTCGACCAAACAAAACAGTCCCACTTTTGGATATCATATCGGGATAACACAGGCAGGCAGGAAAACGGTCGCAAGGCAAATGAGAGACTACTTACTAATCTACATAAACGGGAAAAGACTCGAGATCAAAGGCAACCAAGTTTTCACTCCACTGTCGATCTTCTTGCGCACAAAGCAAGCTTTAACGGGCACGAAAGTCGTTTGTGAAGAAGGCGATTGCGGCGCTTGCACTGTCCTTCTCGGACGTCCCAACAACGGATCTCTGTCCTACAAGCCGATCAACTCATGTATTCAATTTCTATACCAGCTCGATTCCAGTCATATAGTCACAATAGAAGGTTTGAAAATCGCCGGCGCGCTCAATGCCGTCCAGGAAGCGATGGTGGATAAACACGGGGCGCAGTGTGGCTACTGTACTCCCGGTATTGTCGTGTCCCTGTGCGCGATGTTCGACCAGGAGGACAGAAACGGGCATCAGGGTGCAGTCAACCAGAGGCAGATCAAGAACTGCCTGACGGGCAATCTCTGCCGCTGCACCGGCTACGAGCCTATAATCGCCGCCGGGCTTGAGGTCGACAAGAACAACATGCACCGGATTGCCTCGCTATACCCCGAGAAAGAAATGATTGCTGACTTCAGCGCTCATAGCCCGGCCGAAGTCCAAATCGAAGCTGATGGCAAGAAGCTCTTCTATCCGACGGACATAAAGTCGGCCGTAGAGTTTAAGGCAAGCCACGAAGGAGCCGTGATTGTCGCCGGCGGCACCGATGTCTGCGTCTTCTGGAACAAGCGCGGAATCGAGCCTTCCTACCTGATGAGCCTGTCATCTGTTCCCGGGCTCGAAGATCTCAAAGTCGAAAACGGGAAACTTATTGTCGGAGCCAGGACAACGCTATCTCAACTTGAGGAATTCACAAAAGATCTCCTACCGGAATTTCACGATATGCTCATGCTCTTCGGCTCGCCGCAGATACGCAATGCCGGCACGCTCGCCGGCAATATAGGCAACGGCTCGCCCATCGGAGACTCACTGCCGTTTCTTTTCGTGATGGACGCCGAAATAGAGCTTACAGGCAAAGACGGCGCACGCCGCGTCAATATCAACAAGTTTTTCCAGGGCTACAAGAAGCTCGATATGGCGGGCGACGAATTGATCACTTCAGTGATCATTCCCTTGCCCGCGGCAGGAGAGGTTCTCAAGCTCTACAAAGTCTCGCGGCGTCAGCATCTGGACATCTCGGCATTTTCTGCCGCCATCCGCTTGGAGAGGAAAGGCGAGGTGATTAGCTCAGCGGCAATTGCCTTCGGTGGCGCAGGACCGGTCGTGCTCCGGCTGCCGGACACTGAAAGATTTCTTGCAGGCAAACCTTTCAAACTGGAGACATTTGCCGAAGCAGGGCGCCTAGCCAGAGGAGAAATTACACCTATCTCCGATGTGCGCGGCTCGGCGGATTACCGTTTACAACTGTCTGAAAATATCTTGCTCAAGTTCTACATGGAGACAACTTCTGAGAGGGAATTTGCATGTCGGCAGTAGGAAAGAACAGACCGCATGATTCAGCAAGGAGCCACGTCTCAGGCGAATCAATTTATATTGACGACATTGCCCCGGCAGCCAATGAATTGCTCGTCGATTTTTATGCCAGCCCCTCTCCGCACGGGCGCATCAAGTCGCTGGATCTCTCAGATGCGGCAAAAATTCCCGGTGTAGTGGGGCTGTATACATACAAAGATCTCGATGGCGGCAACAGGCTCGGTCCGATTGTTCAGGACGAAGTCTTGCTGGCTGAAGAAATTTGCCAGTTCATAGGACAGCCTCTCGTCGTTATCGCTGCCGAGAGCAGGCAAGCCTTAAGGGAAGCCAAAGCAGCCATCAAATGCCAGATTGAGGAGCTGACGCCAACTTTCACTTGCGAGCAAGCCATTGCCGCCGGACACTTCATCGGGCCGGTAAGGCGCATCAAGCGTGGCGATGTCGAGTCGGCCTTCGCGGCAGCCGACAACATTCTCG
>JAHFBI010000120.1:0-6990 GCA_023250095.1 Candidatus Melainabacteria bacterium | reverse complement strand
AGGGAGTGTTTGAAAGCGCCGGACAAGATCATTTCTATCTGGAGTCCCAGGCAGCCCTGGTCTATCCCGGCGAAGGGAATTGCCTGGTTGTCCACTCATCCACGCAAGCTCCCACCGAAGTACAGGAAGTTGTAGCTCATTTGCTCGGACTGAAAGCCAACCAGGTAGTTTGCCTGACAAAGCGCCTTGGCGGCGGCTTCGGCGGTAAAGAATCGCAGGCGACCCATCCGGCGGTGATGGCAGCCCTTGTGGCTCTAAGAACCAGGAGACCGGCCCGCATAGTCTACAGCAAAGACCAGGACATGCAGGTCACAGGCAAGCGCCATCCATTCCGCAACAAATACAAGGTGGCCTTTACAAAGGACGGCTTGATCACAGCCTTGAAGTTCGAACTATATGCCGATGGCGGCGCAGCCGCCGACCTGTCTCCGGCAGTTGTGGCCAGAGCCTTGACTCATAGCGACAATGCTTATTTCATCCCCACAGCAGACATCGCCGGCTTCATCTGCAAGACGAACCGACCGCCCAACACGGCTTTTCGCGGTTTCGGCGCGCCTCAGGGCATTGCCACTATCGAAAACGTGATGGAAGAGATCGCCATATTCTTGAAGAAAGATCCTTTAGACATTCGGCTCCTCAACTGCTATGGCACAGATGAGCGCAATACTACGCCTTACCGAGAGATAGTCCGCAACAACACTCTTCCGAGGATCTTCGAAGAGCTCAGTGCTTCATCCAGTTACAGGCGCAGGAGAGCGGAAATTGAAGCCTTCAATGCACAGTCTGCGACTCATCTCAAAGGAATAGCCTTCACGCCGGTAAAATTCGGCATTTCGTTCAACACAAAAACTCTCAATCAAGCCAGCTCTCTGGTGAACATCTATGTGGACGGCACCATACAGGTTTCCACCGGCGCGGTTGAAATGGGACAGGGCGTCAATACAAGCATCCAGCAACTCGTCGCCGGCGAATTTGACATAGATCAAAATGATGTCGCAGTCATGCCGACCTCGACGGAAAAAAACAACAACTCTTCACCGACGGCTGCCTCTACCGGCACAGATCTCAACGGCTCGGCCGCCGTCGACGCCTGTGTCAAGATAAAGCAACGTCTCGCTGTTTGCGCAGCTGAAGCACTCACGGCTGCCGAGCCGGACCTTCAGAAATCGGCCAGCAGCATTGTCTTCGAAAACGGGCAGGTCTTCGATAACAGGCGCCCGGAAAACAAGATGACTTTCCCTCAGCTGGTGAAACTCGCTTACCTTCAGCGCATCAGCCTGGGCGAGCGAGGTTTTTACGCGACGGCAGGTCTGGACTGGAATCCGGAAGGCGGTCCGGAAAAGACGGCCTCCGGCAATCCCTTCCTCTACTACACAATGGGCGCCTCCGTCTCCGAAGTGTTGATTGACAGGTTCACTGGACATCTGCAAGTGACGCGCGCGGACATTCTCATGGACATCGGCAAGCCCATCAATCCAGGCATCGCCAGGGGGCAGATCACAGGCGCGTTTATCCAGGGCATGGGCTGGGTGACGACCGAGGAGCTGAAATATGCCGACAGCGGAGAGCTCCTCTCTCACTCCCCGACCACGTATAAGATCCCCAATATTCAGGACACGCCGAAAGTATTCAACGTCAACTGGATTGACAACGACACCAATCAGGTCAACATAAAGGGCAGCAAGGCATTCGGCGAACCTCCTTTCGTACTCGGACTGTCCGTCTGGGCAGCCGTCAAGCACGCGCTCACCTTCGCTTTGCCCGGCGAGATCCCCCGTCTCAAGCTGCCCGCCACCGGAGAGGAGATTCTCCGTCACTTGAGCCTCCACAAAAAAAGCCCGACCGCTGCCGGCGGGCAACGGTCCCCTACCCCGTAAGGCCGGCTCCGCGTTTTATCATGACAGCTTACCTGAAAAAACTGACGAAGCTGCTGAAAGACAACGTCCCTTTCGCGTCGGTGATTCCTGTCGACACGACCGACAGCGTGCCCCAGGAAGCCGGCAGCAAAATGCTCGTAGCCGAATCCGGACTTCGTTATGGCACCGTTAGCGGTGGCAAGGTTGAGAAGCGAGACATCGCTGGCAACAAGCAAAGCCAGCTCCCTTGCGTAGACAATGCAGGGCTGGCATGGTAGAAGATGCAGATGAAAGAAACTGGCATCCATCTGCTGCTGTTTGCCCGGCATCAAAGATTCCGACAGGACTGTTGATGGCTTTACTGAGAATATGCCAATGAACGGTACCCCTCGCACGATCACGTTTCCCAAAGAACGATCGCTGGGCAAGCTATACAACACTTTTGATGGACAGGTTCTGGAATATCTAACCGACGCCCGCGGACAAGTGCGGGTTCCGGAAGCAGCGCAACTGCATCTTGAGGTCAACGCCGAGACATCACGCGATCTCTTCCCTCTCTCCTGCCTGCCGGAAGACTCCCTGCAATCTCTGTCTTTGCCTTATTACACTTCCGTCGCTGACAATCAGCTTGTGCATTTGCAAACTCTCAAGAGCTTAATAAGCATCGACTTCTCTGGCAGTCAGGCTGCCGACGGCATACTGGAGGCGCTGTCCGGCTTATCCGGGCTGCGCTGCCTCGATCTGTCATCCACCCAGATTACCGATCAAGGTCTGGGCGCCCTCAGAGATTTCCCCTCTCTGCAAAACCTCAACCTCTCCGGGACAAGAGTCACCGATGCCGGGCTATCCAGATTGACGCCCCTTACACTTTTGCAAATTCTCAACCTGGCGGACACGAAAGTAACCGATGCCGGACTGATGCATATTTCAAGATTGAGCAAACTGAAAGAGTTGTGGCTCGGCGGCAAGCGCACTCGCATCAGCGACATCGGCTTCTCTCACTTGAAAGTTCTGATAGCGCTGGAAGAGCTTTATCTTGCTGAAACACAGATTGGCGACAGGGCGCTGCAGACGCTCCCCAACTTCACAAAGCTGAAATTCTTGAGCCTGCGCGGCACCAAAATTACTGACGCCGGGATGAAAAATATCTCCTGTCTGACAGCCTTGCACGAGCTCGATCTCTCCGAGACCCAGATTAGTGACACTGCTGTATCCTGCCTGGAGCCCCTGTCCACTCTGCAAAAGCTTTATCTGGGAGCAACCGCCGTCGGCAACATGGGCATGACCCATCTCACTCAATTATTCCATATGCAGAAGCTCAACCTGAGCAGCACTGCCGTCGGCGATGCCGGGCTGCTGCATCTGGTCAAACTCGACGGCATGCAAGAACTCAACCTGTCAGCTACGGATATCTCCGACGAAGCAGGAAAAGCCTTGAGATCCTTCACTCAACTGAACGCTCTCTGGCTGCACCGGACACGTATATCATCTGCAGCCCTCCTTGCCCTGAAGTACTTGCCAGCACTGCTGGTGCTGGACATATCCGAGACGGCTGTGGATGACTCTTGCCTGGACGCGCTTATCCGCCTTACTAATCTGCGCTATCTGGGGCTGACAGGAACAGAAGTCTCGCCACGCCTTATTGCCCGCCTTGCCGGCACCCTGACCGATTGCACCATAGACGCGCCCTGAGCATTGCTTTGCACCGAGTGGGCCACTGGGCAGTGTCCAGGTCCGCAAACGAAATCAGTTGGCTACCTCTGACGTACATCGCTGGTCTGCGGCAATGAAGCCACCGATGGTGACCTGCCTTTAAACACCTTATATTGATGGTCCCGACGAAGCTACCTGCGTTTTAGAATAGCTTTGCGTTTGGATTTCGAATAATCATGAGCAGCCTCTGGAGCCGCAGGAGCAATGTTTGCTGACCAGGAACGCATGGTCTCTAACAGTTCCTTATCGAAAATAGTTCGTGGCTTGGTTGCCGGTACATAAAGCATCAAGTCTTTGCCTTGCCAGTCTCCGCCCAGCTGTGGAGTCTGATCAAAGTCCTCAATAGCACGTTGATACAGCTTCAACGAGTTATAAGAGTTCCCCCGAACAGAATAAAGTACAAACTCACTGGGGGGCGGGTCACGCCCTATCTCTTCATGCATCGACTTTTCCAAATCAAGCTTTGCTTGTGTCTGGCGTCAAGCCTTTTTGCCGCCGGCAGGCAAGATTACTGTCCAATTCTCAGTAGCTACCTTGACACGAACATAAGCTGGCGCTTATTGTAATTCGCCCAATTAATGGGGTATCCGTTGACTTTAAGTTCGGTATTCCGATAGTCTTGGAAATATGAAAACCATTGGTGCAGTAGAAGCTCTGGAAACTTGGTGCAGGAATCGCGACTGGAAGTGTTCAGACTGCTGATGCGCAAAGAATCAGCAATCATGGCAGCGGGCGAATTGAGCGAACATCTCTGACTGCCACCAGTTACGATGCCACCCAAAAGAGCCGAGCAATGCGGGACTGCTCACATCTGGGCGTGAATTAACAGGAGCGATTATGACCTTGCAGGCAGTGTTAGTGAAAAAACTTCGCAATCCCAATTCGATAATCCTTGTATCTATCGCTACCTTGCTGAACTCGGCGCAAGCGCAGCCGCCTGCAAACAGCGGCTGCGCCCATCATCCCAAGCAAGGCTATCATCGCAGTTTTGAAGATGCTAAAAAATGGGCCAAGAAGTTTGACGATCCCTCTCGTGACAAGTGGCAGAAACCCGAAGATGTAATAACGGCCTTGAAGATTGGCTCGACCGACAAAATTGCTGATATCGGTGCTGGCACAGGCTATTTCTCGCTTCGGATTGCCAGAGCCTACCCTGCTGCCACGGTTTATGCTGCCGACGTAGAGCCGGGCATGGTTGAGTATCTCAAGAACCAAACCGCAGAAAAGTCTTTGCCAAATCACAAACCAATCAAAATTCCAGCAGATAGGCCTTCTCTGCCTGCGCGGGTAAACCTGGTTCTAATTGTCGATACTTATCACCATATCGATAACAGAACCTCATATTTTCAGGCCCTAAGAAAGAAGCTCCTTCCAGATGCCAGAGTAGCAATCATAGATTTCACAGCTGAGTCTCCTGAGGGACCGCCTCCTGAACATCGAATATCCAAGGCCGACGTCCAGGATGAAATGAGAATGGCTGGCTACAGCATTGACCAAGACATTTCGCTGTTACCCTATCAGTATTTCCTGACTTTCAGACCACTAAAAGACTGACGTTGGTCTATATGTGGCGGAAACGGCAACCGTAGCAACCTCGGTGACGTCAATATGGATTTCGATCCCTCGACGATGGATAATTGGCTGAAGGATTCACAACTGGTTAATGAAGGTGAGCTCGATGGCGGATTTTTCCAATGGACAGACCTGCCCTTCGGCCAACCCCACAATAGAGACGATGAGAAGGGTTGGTCTGGCGGGTGCCCTGGCAGTGGCCGCGTGGTTGGCGTTTTTGACCTGCTTTCAGCCGTCGATTCAGGTGAGCGATATAGATGCCACAGAGGCGGAAGACGCATCGCCAGCTGGTAAGCCGGACCGGAACGTATCCAGCTCGGTGCACAAATCTGGAGATGCGCCACCAGGCGGTGAGCTGTCCGGCAAGACACTGCCGGATAGCCTGCAGACAGGCAACTCGATCACAGACGACATACAGAAGGACGAGGTCTCACTTGAGTCCATCGAGTCGGGGAATCCAACTTCTTCTGCTTTCAACGAGAGTTCCCATGAGGCATCTCTGCCCAAACCACTCATTGACCCCAAAGAACGCGGTGGCTCGGCAGGGAGCACAAGGCCAGTCATTGCCGTTCAGGGGCAAGCCTGGGAGAAATTCTTTGCTTCCGTCAAGAAGACTTTTGCCTCCAACATGCCTGTGGCAGGCTGGGAACACCGTATAGGCTCCGGTGAGTTAGCCAGTGCAAGAGAACACGCAGAGAGATCATCTACGGATTCACGCGACTTCTTCAAGGTGTGGTTCTTCCCGTCCGAAGAACCACTGCGTGAGCTTGACTCCAGAATCGAAACCGGCAAGAGCTACTATCTCAAACTTCAGGCTCCGCAGCCGGCTTACTTGCAGATCTACTATTCGGCAGGTCCCAGGCTCCACGGCTTCGGCGGAATATTGCATGCCCCGGAGGCGTTCTCCTATCCCTATCGAAAATACGCCATGTGGGTGGCTCTTGGTGGTCTGCTCTTCTACATAGTGCTGCCCTGGAGCCGGGAGGGAATGAACACCATAGCTATGACTGCCTGGCGTGTTGTCCTGGGAGACTTTGCCTCCCTGGGGCTTTTGTTCGCCCCATTCTTCCTGGCTCCCCTGGCTATTGTTGGCGGCTCAGTTGAAGCGGTGACCGATGCGTGGTGGTTTACGGCCATGTTCTGGCTGCTTGCCTTTCTTGGACTGGTATCAGAATACCTTATACTGCCATGGGCGGTTTATCAGATCCTTGTAAGGAAGGACTCATTCCGCATATCGCGCCTGGACGGCAGCGATGAACTTTCGCTCAAGGACATCGAGTACATCAAGCTTGCCTGTCTTGGTGCCCCCCAGTGGTTGCAGGTGGCAAATGCCGTAGCCTTTGTAGCTACCCCCACGGCACAAGCGCCATGTGCCTTCGGGCGCTATTGTCTCTTGAAAGGCAGCCAGCTTATGGGACTTTATGTGCACACCAGGGACAACCGTAGTGCCTACATCTGGTACACGGATCAAAGCGGCAATATCTGCCTGACTAACTGGGACAAGTTTATCGATCTGCTCGAAAAAGCGAACATCGAATTCAGAGAAGAAGTTGTCTCATTGCGGAAACTGGTTCCACCGTTCAAAGACAAGTAGAGCTCGGAAAGAGGCAAGTTTTCTGTCCGGTGACCGTGAATGGTCTTTATAAAAGCAGCTGCCGGACACGATAGACAGCCTTGCACCAGGCAAGCACAAGAGAGGCTGCCGGATGTTTATCTTCGTATTGGGCAACGGTTGCTCTGCTCCTGAGAGAAAGCAATTCCATATCACGCCTCACTCTCACGTGCCCAGGCGCGCGAGCAATTGCATGTTGTACAAATGGCATCTTCCTTACCCCTTTCGACCCATGTT
>JAHFBI010000119.1 GCA_023250095.1 Candidatus Melainabacteria bacterium | reverse complement strand
GTGCACTGAGATGAAGCAGCCCCCTTGCAAGAAGGCATCTTGGCTGCAGTCTCCTACAAGTGGATCAAAGTTTGGGGGAACATCACTAGGCCAATGTGGTGAGAAAGAATTCAATTTCTACAAGATTTGAGTCTCGCCAGCCACCTGCCCTGGCAATGAGCTTCTCGAAGGAATATTCACCGTCTTCAAGCCTGTGTCTGGCGTCAATCCCTTTTAACACGAACAAAACGTTAGCTACTGTAGACTAGTTAAGAACCTTGCTTGCTTCTCAAGAGCGCAATGGCCCATTTTTACGCGAGTCGTTGCCAACCCTCAACTTGAGAATCAGCAAAACCAGCCAGGGAGACGATGCATGAAACGGCCCAGCTTGGACTTTGCCTCAGCAAAGCTTTCTGAGTGTGAGCCAGTCATTGAACACATGTCTGAGTCTTACTCTGATACACACCGATGGAGCAGATCATGATCTTAACTAAGAAGGCAGTTCTATTGGGTTGGTTATGCACGTCTCTTCAAGCGGCTTCAGGACAGGCAGCCCTTTCAAACAATGCCGCTGCCGATCCGACCCTGAGCGCGAAAGGTGCTACCGCCCTTACTCTGTCTGCCATCAAAAATTGCACTTACAAATATGAGGGGCATGACGGATTTATCAGACTGAAAAACGGAAGAGCTGCAGGAAAGTTCCCCGGCAGCACGATCTTCGGCTGGTCTTGCCAAATTGAAGAACTTGCACTTGGAGATCTAGATGACGACGGAAACGCGGATGGCGTTATGGCAATTGGCTATAACGGCGGAGGCAGCGGCTACTTTGTAAATCTGGTAGCCATGATTAACAAGAGGGGAAAGGCTGTGCAAGGGGACAGTTACGACCTCGGAGATAGAGTTGAGATTAAGAACATCAAAATCGACCAGGGAAAGGTTACGGTTATGTTCATGGATCATGCCCCAAATGAAGGGCTTGCCAGCGCCTCGGTCCGAAAGGTTATTTGCTTGCGGCTAAATAAGAAAGGCAAATGGCAAAAGTGCTGAGCTTTTGCTTTATGTTTCTCCGACAACCTGGCTGACCACCAGCAACCGTATTGTTCGCCGATGGATACGCAATGCGCTCCTGCTACTCATTTTTTCAGAGCCAATGAGCAAGGTCCGTTGTAGACATCAACTTTGCCTTCTTCGTACCATGTCCCTTCGAAGTTGTTGCTAAGGTTGTTGTACTTCATAGTGTAGACACAATTCAGATGAGCTCCGCCTTTCTTGATGTAAGCTGATTCTTTGAAAGTAAGTGTCCCATTGCCAAACGTGCCATCAATTTGATTAATTGAGTCCAGGGAAGGCCAGGCGACCTCTCCATGTACATCCCCCCCCGCCAATGATGTAAAAGTCACGGTCCCAGACCAGTTGCTATTGTTTGGGTTATTGCGAGCTTGGATTGGATAGCCAATGCCTATCGATAGA
This sequence comes from Candidatus Melainabacteria bacterium, assembly GCA_023250095.1. Taxonomy (GTDB): domain Bacteria; phylum Cyanobacteriota; class Vampirovibrionia; order Obscuribacterales; family Obscuribacteraceae; genus JAHFBI01. The sequence goes on along the minus strand of JAHFBI010000119.1, from coordinate 12,514 downwards.
TTCGAAACCGCCCGCGCGGAATTGTTCGCGCCGCCACCTCTTCCCGTCCTTACGACAACGGACACACCTGCTTCGTTTCTACCTTGATATAGATTCGGATAGGCATACCAGGTTGCAGCCTCAAGCACAGTGCCGACTGCAGCGGCTGCCCTATTGAAACGAAGGATGCGTCCCTTATCACTCTGAAGCCAGAATCCTGCTCCCGAATCCTTAACCTTTACTACTGTCCCTCCATTCTGGATGCTCACCCCTGTACACCGAAGCTTTCCGTCAGCTCCATGCCCGCGGGTCTGTGAGCCCGAAATAGTCGCATCAGCCAGTGCTTTAGAGGAGAGTCCAAGAAATAAGATGCACAGAACCATCAAATGACAGAACAGTCTTTTCACAATACATCTCCCGTTCTATTAGTTAGATTCCAAACACTTCTTCTGACCCTCTCCCTCACTCAGGTCTACTTGCCAGAAGACTGCAAGTGCAGAAGGTGAAAGGCGACAACTACAAGAGCATGCGTTATGGTGCCGGATAAGATCAGCTCGGGAATGTCATCGACTGCCACCAGCCTGAGGGCAATGTTCTCATTACCGTCGAAACGCGGCTCGGCAATTCTGCGCGCAGAGCGCGCCAGGTATGTATCGCAGATATTGCTCTGCAGCGCCGGGTTGGGATGGTTTCGTCCAAGATATGTCCACTCATCGCTTGCATAACCGGTTTCTTCGAGCAGCTCACGTTGGGCAGCATGCTGGGAGCTTTCATCCTCCGGGTCGACCATGCCGCCAGGAATTTCCAGAGTGATGCCCTGAATGCCGTGGCGAAACTGCTCGACCATTATCACCTGCCCATGCTCGTCGATGGGAATGACATTGACCCAGTTGGTTGGATGGATGACATAAAAATTCTGCAGGGTCTGCCCATCGCCATCAATCAACCAGCGCGAGCGGTTGCGACAGACGGAAAAAACCTCGCAGTCTGCAACTTGCTCAGATTGCACGGTCTTCCAGGACAGCTTCTTATACTTCATGGTGGAATGCTGATTATGGACTATAAGGGTCTTCTACATGGGCGAGAACGCACATTTTAGCATTGATACGTTGGTATTCATTGTCCACTGTCTGGCGTCAGATGAAGGGAGCCACTTGAAGCGCTTGTAACCGCCTGAAAGCCGTGTCGCTAACCAATGAGCCGGTCATTCCCTGCTCCACAACAACTCCGTCTGCGGCTACCGCGACATCATAGGCGAGCCTTACGCAGGCAATTCCGGAAGCCATCTTCCGTCCGGCAATGCTGTCGATACGACAAACGGAGCCGGGGGGCACAATATTCCAATATTCGTCATAACGGCAGACGGTATTGTGCTCACTTGCCTGCCAGGTTACTGGAACTGCGCCGACCTTGCCACAGAACTTCATCTTTCTGAGCGCCTGAATGATATCTGGCGGGGGCGCAAGGCTGGACAGACAAGGCAAGACAAGGAGTGTGCAACCTCAGTGCCCTTGAAGATCTCGGACTGGAACAGACTACTGCACGCCGGGGCGCTCGAACTGGGCCGTCAGGAGCCGGGCATAGACGCCGCTTCTTTCGCTGAGTGCTTTGTGGTTGCCGGTCTCGACAATCGAACCATTCTCGAGCACGATGATCTCGTCGGCGTGTCGCACTGTCGATAGTCGGTGAGCGATCACTATTACGGTGCGCCCCTTCATCAAATTATTGAGAGCGGCATGCACCATGGACTCCGACTCATTATCCAGCGAGCTTGTGGCTTCATCGAGAATGATGATTTGCGCATTCTTGAGGAAAGCCCGGGCAATTGAAAGACGCTGCTGCTGCCCTCCGGAGAGCCTCACGCCTCGCTCGCCAATTTTTGTTCTGTAACCCTGAGACAACTCCTCGATAAAATCGTGGCAGTAAGCCGCTCTGGCTGCCGCCACAATCTCGTCGTGCCCACAGTCCAGACAGCCAAGATTTATATTCTCCTCGACTGTGGAGTTGAAGAGAAAATTGTCCTGCGTGACCACGGCAATCTGGGAACGCAAAGAGGCAATGGTGTAGCAATTGATGGACTTGCCGTCGATGTAGATGCTGCCCGATGTCACATCGAAAAAGCGCGGCACCAGATTAGCGAGAGTCGATTTGCCCGAGCCGGAAAGCCCTACCAGAGCAACCATGCGTCCGGCGGGAATCTCGAGATTGATATCGCGCAGCACCATATTCGGTGCGCCGTTGCCTTCTGTCTGCGGGTACTGAAAATAGACATGGTCGAACTTTATAGAATGGCGACCCGGCTTGAGTATCTCGGCATGCGGGCTGTCCTTGAGCTCAGCCTGGCGGTCGAGAATCTCGAAAACGCGAGAAGCCGCCGCCAGCGCCGGCTGGATCACGCCGTTGATGCGCCCGATGTTCTTGATCGGCGAATAGAGCAGGAGAAGGGCTATGACGAAAGATGTAAGAGAACCCAGGGACATCTGACCGTGCACTACCTGATACCCGGCCACCCAGATGACAACGGCAATCCCCAGGGCTCCAATCATAGCCAGAATCGGCGAGAGCATCGCCTCGGCCCGGACAGCTTTCATCGTATTGGTGAAGAACGCCTGGTTTGTCGTCATGAAACGCGATATCTGGTAATGCTCCAGATTGAAAGACTGGATAATCTTGGCGCCTTGAATAGACTCGGAGAGAACCGAGACCAGATCGCCTATAGCCTCCTGCCCGCTGCGGCTCGACTTGCGTATTTTGCGCCCGAGCACACTCACAGGCAAAACGATGCACGAGAGTATGGAAAGAGCGATCAAGCTGAGAAGCCAGCTCTGGATGAGCAGCACTGTCACAAGAGAAATAAGAGTCACTGTGCGGCTGATCATCGACTGGAAAGTTTGCGATATAGCATTCTCGATGATGCCGACGTCGTTGGTCATGCGCCCGATCAAAACGCCGGAGGATTGCCCCTGAAAATAGAGCAGCGGTTGCGTCTCCAGGTGACAGAAAAGCTCATTGCGCAGGTCGCGAATTGCCGCGGCCCCGACATAACGAATGGTGAAAGCTTCCAGAAAGCGGAAAATGCCCTGAATAGCTGCAACAGCGAGCACTGCCAGCGGCACGTAATAAATGAGGTACTGGCGCCCGTCAACGAAAATCATCTGCAGCCCCTGCCCAGCCAGCCAGGCGATGGCCCCGTCCATGGAACCGGATGGAATGGCGGCAAGCAGCCCGCCGCCAAACGGAAGCCAGTAAGGCTTCACATAGCCGAGCAAGCGCACATAAATCTGCGTCTGTGAATGGCTCTCGCGCGGGCGGGTCAGCTCTTTTTCGATTGCGGTCAGTTTATTCAAGGGCTACTTCCAGTAAGCCGTGGGCTGTTGTCGCCGGGCGACTGCGCAGTTGCCTTCAGGATCCTGTCCACTTCAAAGGCAGCATTGGCGGCAAAATCCCCTTTGCCCAGATGGACTTTCAGGGCCTTCAGGCGCTCGCCGATGCGCTGACGGCAGCCAGGGACATCGAGCCAGTCGCGCGTATATCTTACGAGCTGTTCGGCTCGACAATCCAGTTGGATCAGTTCAGGAACGAGCATTTCTCCGGCCAGCAAATTCGGCCAGGCAACATATTTGACCTGCTTGAAGAGAAGAAAAAGCAGAAAAGAGATCCAGGAAGCCCGGTAGAACACCAGCATCGGCTTCTCCATGAGCGTTGCCTCAAGAGTGGTCGTGCCTGATTTTGTCCAGAGGAGGTCGGAAACGGACATCAAAGCCAGATTATCTTCAGCAGGAATCAGCTTGAGCCGGCTGCCGATAAGCCGCTCCAGTTTCAGGTTGTACAGCTCATCGTTAATCCTGTCGGCAATGTGCTGGTTTGCCCGGGACATGGCAAACTGCAGATCCGTCCGCTCGGCGCTAAGCCAGTTGATAGCCTGCCCGATAAAAGACATAAAATCTTTTATCTCTTGCCTGCGGCTTCCTGGAAAGATCCCAACTAGCGGCTTTTCCATATCAAGCCCATACTTGGCGCAGAAATCCGCCTTGCTCAGATAGCTGGACTTCCCGAATTTCTCGACTAGCGGGTGCCCAACGAAAGTAGCCTCGACACCTTTGCCTCGATAGAGTGTCTCTTCGAAAGGAAAGATCACAAGCATGTGAAAGACACTCTTCTCGATAGTCTTGATGCGCCAGGGGCGCGAGCCCCAGACCTGAGGCGAGATGAAATAGACAACAGGCAGCCCGGGGAATTTCTCTCTTATTTGGGCGGCCAGTTTCAAATTGAAGCCGCCGTAATCCACAAGCAAGACTAGGTCCGGTCTGTCGGCAGCGAGCCTCTCCATTATCTCCCTGGACAGCCGGGAAAGACGGGGCAAGAGCTTCAGCCCTTCGACAGGACCTATGACGCTCAAAGACTGGCAGTTCTCGATGAGTTCCACGCCTTCCGCTTCCATGGCGCAGCCACCCACGCCCCATATCCGCAAAGGCAAACCGTTGCCTTTCAGTTGCTTGATTAAGGCAGCCGCGTGCAGATCGGCCGATATGTCACCGACAAAGACAAAGATCGACCGGGAGCCACAGCTTGACTGGAGGCTCTCGTGGGTGTCGGCGGCTGCGGCCGTCACACGACCGTCCCCCGGTGAAGAGCAACGGAACCTAGAGCAAGACTCAACCAGCGGACATCGGCCAGTCCTGCCTCCTGAAACATCGCCGTCAACGTCGAAGGAGGCGGATATGTAGCAAGCGACCGGGGCAAATAAGTATAAGATTGCCTGTCCCCTTGCAAAAGCGCGCCAATGAGAGGCACTACCTGCTGGAAATAAACAGCAAAGACAGGTGAGAACAGAGGCAGGCTCGGGCGACCGAGATCGAGATTGACCACTTTGCCGCCCGGGCGAACAACACGCGCCATCTCTTTCAGCCCGGCGCTCAGATCTGTGAGATTGCGCAAGCCGAAGCTGATAATGGCTCCGTCGAAAGTGTCATCGGCAAAAGGCAAAGCTTGTGCGTCGCCCTGACGCCAGTTGATGGGACACAGCAGACGGCTTTCGGCTTGCGCTCTCCTTTGCCTGTCCTGAGCCACTGCCAGCATATTGGCGCTGAAATCCAGTCCTGTGACCGAAGCCTGAGGACAAAGACGCCTGGCAATGGTCAAAGCCAGGTCACCGGTCCCGCAACAGACATCGAGATAGCTCCCGTCGGACTTGGCAGCCAGCATGTCGACCGCCCGGCGCTTCCAGAGACGGTGCATGAAGAGGCTGATGACGTCATTGGTCAGGTCATAGCGCCTGGCAATGCGCTCGAACTGCCGGTGCACATAACCGGCCTTTTCTTCCCTGGTCGGCAGCTCGAATGGGCTCAAGGTTTTACGAATCCGAATCCAAGCAAGAGGCACACGAACATGAACAGCCCGAAAACAATCCAGGTCAAACGGTCCAGACCGGCTTCAGCCCCGCGTTTGCCGGTGAAGAGCGTCGCCGTTCCCCCTATGCCGCCCATGCCTTCCCCTTTTGGCGAATGCAAGAGAATGAGAGCTATGAGGGCGAAGGAGAGAACCACCTCTACGCCGAGTGCCACTATGTACCAGATATTCACAACCTTCTCTCCGACGTCAATGTCTGCCGTCATTCAGGCAGCCGACAAGCTAGCTGCGCTCAGCCAGGCAAAATTATAGCCGACAACAGAGGTGCTGCGGGCTTGCCAGCAGCTCGAACCCGCCTCCGGCTTGCACCTGCCGCAGGCAGAATCGCTGAAATAAAACTTCGCAGTTAGGCTCTTGCAGCCGCCCAGCGGGCATATTGCGCCTGTGGGGATTTCTGGGTATTGCGCCCGGGCTGAATTGCCTTAGAAAAGTGAATAAAAAGAAATCGACTCTTACGTTTTTCCGGGCTCGGAAGTGGGAAAAGACCGTACAGGACCACTGCTCGTGGTGCTTGACGTCTTCAGATTTAGCAGCGGGTAGTCGACCATGACCATGATGCAAGAAGTAGTCAGGATTACAGACCGGTTTATGGACCGGCGCGATCCTGATTCGATAGACCGGCAGGGGAGGTTAGGACAGGTAGTCGTACTTGTCATGATCTTTTATGCCATTCTCGGTATAGCTTTCGTCAAGATGCAAGAAATGGAAAAGAAGCATCCTCGCATCATCCATGACGTCGATGTCAGCTTCGAATTTTCAGCTCCTCCGCCTGAGCCCAATTTCAAAGTGGGGGATATCCCCAAGCCAATCAGCCTCACCGAAGGCGAGAATGCCAACCCGGGATCAGAAGCTGCCCCCAAGGCCGCGGCAGCCGATAAGGCGTCCCTGCCGACCCCGAAAGCTCCGGATACGCTTCCTACGCCAACACAAGTACAAGCGCGCCCTGTCCCGTCGCATACGACGACCGTGGCTCCACCGGTGGCGGTAACGCCGACAAACCTGATCAAGACGGCAGCCCCGACTCCCGCTCCCAAACAAGCCCCCTCCAGAACCACCGCTCCCGTCGCTGGTGCAGCATCCAACCTGCCCACATCCGGAGCAGCCGTGGCAGGAGGCACGCCTGACGCTTCCGAAGGAGGCACTGGCACGGGCGGGCAGGGCGTCGGCGGTTCAGGGACCGGACAAGGAGATCCAGGCGCTGGCAGCGGCTTCGGGCAGGCAGGGGGCGTCATTGCCACCAGGTTGCCAAGCACAGGTGCCAGAGCCTTGGGCAATATCGGTCCTTACCGTAAAGAGATGCTAATCCGCATTGCCCAGAACTGGCATCCGAAAAAGAAGGCAGAAGACATAATCGTTTTGATCACTCTCGACCATGATGGTAAATTGCTATCTGACGAAATTTTCCAGAGCTCGGGAAGCAAAAAGGCCGACAAGGAAGCTCTCGCTGCCGTAGAGAGTACCGAATTTGCCCCTCTGCCCGACTGGTACAAAGGTGATCAGCTCCCGTTCAAGATTGAATTGTCTAAGGTGGAGGCTTTACAACAGTGACATATGAGGCCGCGATGAGCACAGCTCACGAGGATGAAAAGCCATCGCCAATCAAGGCGTTAATTGGCGGGGTGATGGGGTTCCTCAACGGATTGCCGCTCAGGGTGGTGATCATCTTTATGGTCGGCGGGCTGATTCTGCCTTTCATCGCCGATTATATCTATCCTTCTTTCACGACGGGAATGTACAACCAGATAGCCATTAATCTGTCCGACGAAGCCAAGAAACGCGTGCCGCCGCAGAACAAAATTCTCCAGGCAATCGGTCAATACAATCTTGCCTGGTACTACGTTTCTGGTCCGGACGGCAAAATCAATCCGTCCACAAAGGCATATGCTCCGGATATAAGCGGTACACCGCAGATAGTCTCGCGTAATCTGGAATGGAAGGACAAGAAATATTACGAGTCGGTAGCGGCACTTGGCAATGGCGAGCTGCTGCACGTGGGCTTTTATGTGGGTCCCGTCTTTGCGCCAGCCCTTGCCCTTGGAGGCGTCAGCGGCGCCATCCCTGGGCCAATAGTCTTTCTGGTCATTGTTTTTGCCGGTGTGATGGCTTTTACGATCGCCGCTCTGCAACTCTTCGTCACCAAGCCGCTTGGACATCTCTTTCGCGCTTGCACGTCCTTGCTTCTAGCCAGGGACGCCTATTCCGGTGTCACCGGCGGCGGGCTCGATGTGTCTGGATCGGTCACGGAAGTAAAAAAGATGGCCCTCGGGCTCAAAGAAATCCGCAAGCAATACGACGAGCAGGTAGCTGCGCGAGTCTCCAAGGAAGACGAGTTGAAGCGCCAGCGCAGCACTTACGAGCAAGAGAAAAAGAGCCTGGCCAAAGAATACGAAGACCAGCTCAGCCAAACCAACCAGAAGATATCCGAGCTTTATACAAAGGAAGCCGAAGAAGAGTTCATCAACGCTCTCGGGCGAGAGATTGACGCGCTCAAGTCGAGCCATCAGGTCTGCCAGCGCTTGCTGGACAAACTCAACGACAAGTTCCCTACCAGTATCATGTTTGGTGCTTTTTTCAAAGCTGACAAACAGCAACGCTTCAATCTCGAGGCTTTTCTCGGCTTCGATGACAGATCCGTGCAGTTGCTCAGGAGGCTGGATCACACGCGCATTGCCCGCGAGATTTTCAGCTCCGGCAAATATATCAACCTCGGTCTAGACGGCATCAGAGATCACGGACTGCAGCAAGTTTCCCAGCTCAACGCTGTGAAGAGCATCATTTATCTGCCTATCACTTTCCAGAACCGCAATCTCGGAATGCTGGGCATTTATTTCAACACCGAAGGGCAGACGGTGCAGGAGCGCCTCCGTGTCTTGAGAAACGTCGTGGAGCTGGCTGCGCGCTCCCTCTATCAAGTAATCATTTACGAAGAGGAGCTGGAGGCTGCCCGTACAGATCCGCTTACCGGCTTGCGCAACAAGAAATTCTTCTACGAGATCATGCCGCAGGTATTCGACAGAGCCTCGGTAAACCCGGACGCTAACCCGATATCGCTCATCATGATGGACGGCGATCACTTCAAAGAGATTAACGACACGTACGGGCACCAGGTCGGCGACCAGATGCTTCAGGATCTGGCCAAGACAATACGCCAGTGCGTGCGAGCTCAGGAAGGCAGCGAACGTTCCGGGGGACCGGGAGATTACTTGATCCGCTATGGGGGCGAAGAATTCCTCATCGTCATGGAAGCAACAGATTCCAAGCGCGCCATGACTATCGGCGAACGCATTCGCCAGTCGGTGGAAGGCAAGAGCGACTGGCCAGGCGGCATAGCCAAATGGACTCTCTCCATTGGCGTGAGCACTTATCCAGCTGACGGGCGCAACACCGATGAGCTTCTTTTGAAAGCTGACACTGCGCTCTATTATGTAAAAGAAGAACTGGGACGCAACAAGTGCTGCCACTCTGCACAGGTGCCCAAGAGCTTCAAGTCGGCCAAAGCTGCCGCGGCAATCGGCGGCGAGCTGGGCGTATTCGACCCGGCTGCCTTGCTGCAATCCTTGGCCACGGCTCAGAAGACAGGCGTTCTCACAGTGCAGTCCCGTGATGGCAAGCAACTCTGGTGTCTCTTCGAAAGCGGCAAACCTATTCAAGCGCGCCTGGGCAAGTTTGCCGGCAGCCATGCCATCGTGGAATTCGTGACTACTTTCGAGGAAGGCAATTTCAACTTCCAGGAAAAGGTTATGACCGGGCGCGAAACAATGACCAAGCTGCCCAAGCTTGATGACAGCTATAACGTCCAGAAAGGGCTGGAACGTTGTCTGATGGACGGCGCGCTTGCTCAGGACAATTTCAACGCGGCCAAGCAAATCATCTCCACATCCGAGATGTATATACGTCCGGTGCCGCCCCTGGAATTTACCGCTCGCTGGCAGGGGCTCGGGCAGCTGCCCGAGCCGCCCACTCCAGATGAATTCACAGCCATGTCTGAAATCGTCCAGCGCGCTGACGGCAATACAACTCTGACCAATATCTTCCGGTCCCTGGACGGGATGCCCACAGCCCTTTTGTGGCGGGGAGCGGCACTGATGGTGCAGCACGGACTGGTGCAGACCAAAGCTGCTGTCTGATCACCGCTCAGCTTAAGCCTTTGATCAAGCTGAAGGGGGCGGCTCTTTCGAATCGAGATGCTTCTGCAGGATAATGGCTGCCGCCTGCCTGTCGACAAGATCCTTGTTGTGTCCTGTCTTGACCCCCTGAATAGTGAGTGTGCGAATGGCCGAAATCGTGCTCAGACGCTCGTCTTCATAAATAATCGGCAATCCGGTAGCACGGGCCAGTTTTTTGCCGAAAGACTGCACTTTTTGAGCTTGCTCGCCAATTGAGCCATCCATATTCTTGGGCAAACCAATGACAATTTCCACAGCACCATGACGGCGGGCAAGCTCAGCAATGGCAGCCACGTCGACCTGGGAGTTCTTGCGTTCGATCGTCTCGAGACCGGCTGCTGTAATGCCCAGCGGATCCGAAATTGCAACGCCGATACGCCTGTCACCGACATCGAGTCCCAGAGAGCGCGGTTTGGCTGTCATGGAAGCTCCTGAGATTGGTCCGGATAAGTTTCAAACCTGTCGCCAGTATTCCGACAATTACTGGTAGCGCAGTCCATTATAGTCAATCCAGCCAGCCTCGTGACGCCCGTTAAGTGAGTGATGGGTCCAGTGCAGCACGCCACCGCGGCCATTCCAAATATATTCACCATGTATGCGCACAAGATCGCCCTGGCTGACAGGCACGTGGGGAGCCAACTTGGTGTCGTGAGCCACCAGTACTGTCGAGCCGTTGTTCAAATGGATGAGAAAACGCTGGTGCGGCAGCCCCTGCGTGTCATCGCTCAGAAGCTGGCAAACACGAGCCTCGACCGTCACCTCGGCTTTACGCACATGAGCCTCTTGAGCCTGGAGAATTTCTGCCTGTCCGTCCTCGGCAACTTGTAAATCACCCGGAGATTCGCCCTGCCCTCCCCTGGAGCCCCTGACTGCCGCCTGATTCTGACCGAACCAATTCAACGAAGACGACGACGGGTTCCTCGAACCTGGCGTCGCCGCCGTCGAGCCTGCTTGACTATCGGATTGCCCTGGTCCGGCGCCTGGACCGATCGACTTGCAAGCGCTCAGGCTCATTGCCGCCATCATGACGACAAACACGGCTATGACTGAGTGCTTGCTCATGTGACTGGTCAAAGCAATCATTATCCCCTTCCTTACTGGACGCCAGTAATTGTAGCTAACAGAAGCTGGCGGCGGAGTGACAAAAAAACTTATTCCGACGGGCAACGAGCGGGGCATCAGCCTTTTCGGGCTTGCCCGGAGCAAAGATCTATCGGCGCGACTGCCGAAAGCGGGGAAAACATTGGCTCTTTGCCGATCCTGTGGTATATAGTGGTCAGAGCCTTCTTTGTCAGCCCGGTCCAGTTCCCAGAATCATGTCTTCCGTATATCTCACTGGCGATGTCATAGAAAATGCCGATCTGATTGGACTGCCCTCCGAGCCAGACTGGCGCACGCATGCCCTTTCAAAGCTGCAGCGCTACGGCATGCGGGTGGTCAATCCTATCGTGGGTCCGTGGGCTGGATCGGATGAAGGACTGGAAAGGCGCGTCAGGCGCGCTCTCGATCTCATAGATCAGTGCGATGCCATGCTGGCCAATCTGCGCGAGCCCGGTTACGGCACAGCAATGGAAATTTTTTATGCACACCGGCGCGGAAAAATGGTCACTGTCGTGGGACACTCGCCTTTCAGTCCATGGGTGCTCTCTCATTCTCAAGCAAGATTTCAAGATATCGAACGCGCTGTCGACTATATAATCGGCGAACATCCCGAGCCGGATATTCTCAACCTGTCTCTGCAATATGAATCACTTCTTTCCGAGCACTATGAGCAACTGCCTCCTGCCGGAGAGCTTGACTATCAGTTCCTTGGCGGCGATCTCCCGGTGCTTGTTCTTGCTCCTCATGCCACAGCCTTCTTTCGCCAGGGCGAATTTCAAGAGCCTGATATGTTTACAGGCTGCATGGCCGCTACAATTAATCGTGTGGCACGTGCCCACGCTCTCTTGAGCACTTACTGCGCAGCGGTCGATCCCCTTATGCATCTGGAGACACCGTTCGTAAAAACTCTCACCGATGTCAGCCGCTCCGGCAAGATTGGACTGGTGGTCATGCTTCTTGGCTCAAGCTGGCATGAGTACCCCGGACTTTTCCTGGAGGGCGCCGGACCGGCCGGCGCCCTCCAGGAGGATTATGCCAGCCGGCTCCGCTTGAAGCTTTCAGCTCTGGAGCCAGTTGGCATCAGTTTGAATGATGAGCAACAGGAACCCTTAATTCAATTTGTTTCCAAGGTGCTATCCTTGCCTGTGCTTGTGTTGAAGATGCACCGGCGCTATCGCATGCCCAGACTCCAGAGCGAACCATTTGTTCAGCTTGTCGGTTTGTTGAGTGAATTCCTTGCCGAATCAGGGCTGGAGCTAAGCAGGGGACTCCACTGAGGTCAGCTTTCATCAATGCCACCCTCGCCCAATCCGTCTCCAGCAATTCTTGTGCTTGTGACATGTCCGGCAGCCGCTAGCGAGGACCTTTCCTCAAGGCTGGTGGAAGAAGGGCTGGTCGCCTGTGTCAATATCATCGGCAATGTCACATCCGTCTATAGCTGGCAAGGCAGGTTATGCTCCGAACCCGAGCAATTGCTGGTCCTCAAGACCGGACGCGCCCTCTGGGAAGCCCTGCGCGACCGCATAAAAGAGCTTCATTCTTATGAAGTGCCAGAAATCATCTGCCTGCCAATTGAAGATGGTTACAAACCATACATGGACTGGATGAATTCGGTCCTGAGCCAAGGAAAATAGGGATGTGGCAATAAGAGGCTCGGCAGTGGCACAAGAGACACTCATTCAAGTGTTCTGGGAAAGGGTAAAAGAAACACCCGACCGTCCGGCAATTTTGCACAAAATAAATGGCGCTTACCGCCCAGTAATCTGGAGAGAGCAAGGGCGCATAGTTGAGCTTGCTGCTGCCGGGCTGATCAAACAAGGCATAATGCCGAAAGATGTAGTAGGGATCATTTCGCAGAG
>JAHFBI010000407.1 GCA_023250095.1 Candidatus Melainabacteria bacterium | reverse complement strand
ATCCGACCTGCAAAAACGTCTCGGCTCCCTGCTCGAGCGCAACCGCATAGAATGGAAGCATGTCACGCTCAACGAAGCTCTCTCCGTAGTCGGACGTTCCTGGAAACCAGACGGCGGTGGCGGCGTCAGCTCGGGCGCCACAGCTCTCAAAGAGCTGACTGATCAGCGCCGTTATTCTCTGGGATCGCTCGGGCGCCGCCGCTTCAACGAAAAGCTGCGCCTGGAAGAGCAATCCTGGCAAATGACAGCCGAAGACCTGCTGGCGGCAGTGGAATATATTCTCGGACTGCCGCTGGGATCGGGCAACTGCGACAATATCGACTCTCTGGAAAACCGCCATCTGCGCGGCGTTGGCGACGTGCTCATGCGCGCGGTCCGCCCGGCTCTGTCCCAGATGAGCCGCTCGATTCGCACAAGACTGGAGCTCTTCGAAGAAGAAGAGATTGGCAGCCCCAATGACTTCATCGACTCCCGCCCCTTCGTCAACGCCATCAACAAATTCTTCGCCGGCAACCCGCTCGTACAATATCTCGATCAGCAGAACCCGCTGTCCGAGCTGTCGCACCGCCGCCGCATTACTTCTTTCGGACCAGGCGGCATCGATCCCAATGCTGCACCCACCGAAATGCGTGACGTGCACCCCAGCCAGATAGGGCGCGTGTGCCTGGTGGAGTCTCCTGAAGGCAAGAACTGCGGCATGGTGGCTTATCTGGCTACATATTGCCGCATTGACGACGACGGTTTCATGACCGTTCCTTACCGGCGTGTCGTCGAAGGCACTGTCACAGATGAAGTCCGTTATCTGGCTCCGGCCGACGACAAGAAATACACCCTGGCACCGCCCGACACGAAAGTAGAAAACAATGAGATAGTCGGTCTGGTGCATGCCCGCCGCGGCGAGACTTTCTTTACGGTTTCGCCGGAAGAAGTGGATATGATCGGTATAGCGCCGCAAGGCTTCATTTCAGTGGGCTCGGCTCTGATTCCCTTCCTTGAGCATGATGACGCCAACCGCGCTCTCATGGGCGGCGGCATGATGCGCCAGACCCTGCCGCTTGTCGGTCCGGAGCGCCCGCGTGTAGGCACAGGCATGGAAAAAATAGTGGCTCGCTCGTCTGGTCACTCAGTCGTTGCCCGCCGGGCTGGCACAGTCACCACAGTCACAGGCAACGAAATCAAAGTGACGCAAGCCTCTGGCGAATCACGCCACTACGGGTTGACACGTTTCGACCGCACCAACCAGAACACAATTCTCGACCAGCGCCCGATCGTCCAGGAAGGTGACAGAGTGGAAGCCGGGCAGATAATTGCCGACGGTCCAGGCATCGACCATGGCGAGCTGGCCCTCGGGCGCAACCTGCTCATCGCCTTTGTCCCCTGGAACGGTTACAACTACGAAGACGCCATTGTCGTGCGCCAGGGATTGATCAAAGACCAGCGCCTGACGCACATTGAAATCGAGAAGCACTCAACTGGCGTCTACCAGACATTGCGCGGTCCGGAAATTCTCACCCCCGAGCTGCCAAACATCGCCAGCAAAGATCTCGAGCATCTGGACGAGCGCGGCATCGCCAAAGTCGGAAGCTATGTCAAGCCAGGCGACGTGCTCGTGTCCAAGCTCTCGCCTAAAGAGCAAAAAGCGCTCTCCGCTGAAGAAGAGCTTCTGCAAGCCATTTTCGGCAAGGTCGCTGAAGAAATGGCTGACACGAGCCTGCGTGTCCCGCACGGCTCCGGCGGGCGCGTCATCGATGTGCGCATATTCACGCCGGAAACCACGCCGGAATTGAAAGCCGGTGTCATCTGCGAAATCGAAGTGCTCATAGCCCGTCTTTGCCCGGTGGAAGTAGGCGACAAACTGGCAGGACGCCACGGCAACAAAGGTATCGTCTCGATTGTCGTGCCTGACGAAGACATGCCCTACCTGCCCGACGGCACCCCGGTCGACCTGGTTCTCAACCCGCTTGGCGTGCCCAGCCGCATGAACGTCGGGCAGGTCTTCGAAACACAGCTCGGCTTCTACGCCTCCATCCTCAATCGCTATTACCGCATCCACCAGTTTGACGAATCACTTTCTGCCGACGCTTCTTTCAACCTGGTCTCAGAAGCTCTCTCTGAAGTGCGCAAGCAACCCGGTTACGAATGGGTCGGACAGGATGGCAAAGTGACTCTTTTTGACGGCAGGACCGGCCAACCTTTCGACCGCCCGGTTCTGGTCGGACGCCAGTACATGCTCAAGCTCAATCAACTGGTGCTGCACAAGATAAATGCCCGCTCCGGGCTAGGTGGACCGTACGCAGCCGTCACCCAGCAACCTGTCGGCGGCAAAGCCAATCACGGCGGTCAGAGACTGGGCGAAATGGAAGTCTGGGCTATCCAGGCTTACGGCTCGGCGCACCTGCTCAACGAAATGATGACGATCAAGTCCGATGACATACAGGGACGCCACCAGGCTTACGCCGACATAGTGCAGGGCAAGGATGCCACACCGGCAGGACGCACCGCCGCTTTCGACGGGCTGTGCTGCGAACTGAGAGGGCTGGGGCTGGAAGTGACGCTCGGCAAGATTGTCGACACGGAAGAGCCTGTGTCGGACAAGAGTTGCACGCAAGCTCACAGCCTCGAAGAACAGTATATGGTTTCTACTGTTGCCCAGTTCGAGCAAGACGGTCACAAAATTCTCGAAATCCCGGCAGGCGACTACGAGCCGGTGGTACGCCCGGCGCCAGTGCCAATCATCGCCTCGCTGGCAGGCGGCAGAAACGGCAACAAGCAACGCTTCGACATGTCGCAAGAGCCTCTCATCGACGATATCGACGAGACAGAGCAAGAGTCCCTGGTAGACGCATTCATAGACTCAGCCGTTGCCGATATCCTGCCTGCTGCCGACAGCACGCCGGTGGAATTGGTCAAAGAAGAAGAAGAAGAAGAAGAGCAAGCAACAATACCGGATATCCCGGTTGAAGATATTCTGCCAGTCCAGGCAGCGCCGGCAGAATCTGCCGTCGCCGGCACATCCGAGCAGCAAGCTGCCTCGTCCATCCAGAAAAGTCTCTGGGGAGATGACGACACAATGCTGGACTTCCCTTCTATCAGCGAACTGACATCTCTGTCCAATCAACTGGCACGCTTGAGGCGACGCCAGATGGAAGCTGAAGATCCAGATATCGGCGAACAAGAAGAAGTCATCAAAGTTCCGCAAGACTGATTATCAAAGAGGTAGACAAAAATGTCTGGCAAGGTCACAAAGACACTGAATACAAAAGCAAGAACGGCAACACTGGCCGCTTTGATAGCAACCTCGGTCTTCGCCCTTGCCCCTGATCAGGCCAGAGCCGACTATGCAGAAATTCTCGGTGGCTCGCCGCGCCAGACGCTTCGCAATCCATTGATACCCGGCGCGCCGCATGCTGCTCCCTACCAGGCTCCTTATGAAGGGCAGCCCCCGCCGATAGGTGACGGAGCCACACCGGACGGCGTCAACCCGGGCGATATGGGCGGACCATCCCAGCCACCATCGGGTTTTGCCGACCCCACCCACGGCAACATTTTCCCAACTCGCGCCGGGCAAGGCACCGGCTACCCGGGACCATACGTCCCTGGCGCCGGACGCCACGACACACAAAACGGCGACCAGCAAGGCATGTTTGATTTCGGTCAGGAACAGTA
>JAHFBI010000406.1 GCA_023250095.1 Candidatus Melainabacteria bacterium | reverse complement strand
AACAGATTCGCTCAGCCCGAGGGAAGCCACCACATGCGATGGCTGCATCAGTCCTTTATGGCAGGCAGAGGCACTGGAGACACAAACACCTTTGAGATCTGCCTGCATGACGAGCGCTTCCCCTTCCATCCCCGGCACTACCAGGCTCACATGCCCGGGCAAGCGTCTGGCGAGATCGGCCGGTCCGGTCAGTTTGATTCCTCTCACCCCGACAAGTTTCTTGAGCAAGATCCCTTGCATTGCTCTGAGAGCCTCAGGCACCGATTCAAGCTCGTCAAAGGCCAGCTCGGCGGCCTTTCCGATGGCTACAATATTTGCCACAGCTTCCGTCCCGGGGAAAAGCCCGGCTTCCTGCCCGCCGCCGAAAACCAACGGCTCAACTCTTATTCCCTTGCGGACAAAAAGAACGCCGATGCCTTTGGGCGCATAAAATTTGTGCCCCGAAAGAGAAAGAGTGCTAACAGGGATATGGCGAAGATCCATGGGCAATTTGCCTGGCATCTGCACGGCATCGCAATGAAAAAAAATCTTTCTTTCAGCCGCCAGGTTAGCCAGCTCCTGGACAGGCTGCACGGAGCCAATCTCGTTATTAGCCCACATCAAAGAAATGATCTCGGTGGAAGCTTTCAAGCTGGCACAAAGCTTACGAGGGTCAACAAGTCCTTGCCCGTCGACTGGAAGATAGGTCACATCCCAGCCGCAAGCCTCAAGATATTTCGCCGGTCCCAGACATGAAGGATGCTCGATTGCCGAAGTAATCAAATGAGGCGGGCTGAAAGCGGGCTCGACTGCGCGAGCTCGTCCTATAATGGCCACATTGTTGGCATAAGTTGCCGAAGGAGTGAAAAAGATTTCTTCAGGCAAGCAGGAAAGCAATCTCGCCAGCCGAGCCCGGGACAGGTCAACGGCGCTCCTTGCCAGTCTCCCCGCTTTGTGAATGGAAGAAGGATTTCCCCATTGCTGCGTGAGATACGGGCTCATCGCTTCGGCTACCTCAGGCCTGACCTGCGTCGTGGCGCTGTTATCAAGATAAATTGGAGCTGGCATCATACGAACCACAGACTCAGGACCTGCTTGTTTATCTTAGTGAAAGGACAGATTGCGCGCCAGTGTTTGCGCCTCAGTGCTTGCCAGTCCTTTCACAGGCCTGAGACAATCATTCCCCATGGGCTCGTTGTGCAGACAAACTCAAGCTGATTTGAAGGGGATATAAAGATTGTTGTTGAAAATAGTCATTCTCCTCCTTGTTCTGGCTGGCGGTTTTCTCCTGAACTTATGCCTGGGAGAAATTTTCGTCAGCCCTTCTCAGGCCTGTCAGGCCGTGATGGGCGCTCCACCTCTGGGCTTAGAGCCAGGAATCTATGAAATGCTCTGGCAAATTCGTCTGCCCCGCTTGCTTGCCGCTTTCGTCGTCGGCACCGGGCTGTCCATCTCTGGCTATTTGCTGCAAGCACTCTCAAGG
Organism: Candidatus Melainabacteria bacterium; assembly: GCA_023250095.1. Lineage (GTDB taxonomy): Bacteria > Cyanobacteriota > Vampirovibrionia > Obscuribacterales > Obscuribacteraceae > JAHFBI01. Next base: position 2,206 of record JAHFBI010000406.1, on the reverse strand, counting down.
AACTACCTGGCGGATCCCTATCTCACGGGCGTTTCAAGCGGAGCAGGGCTGGCGGTTGTGCTTGCCTCTATGGGCTCCCTTGATTTTGCTTTGCTGCCTGTGGCGGCCCTGGCAGGCGGGCTCGTCGCCAGTTTAATCGTGGCGTTCATGTCTTCGACATCCAGCGGGCTCTCGATTACGCGCCTTTTGCTCTCGGGTGTCGCCATCTCGGCTATTTGTGGCAGCCTGATCACTTTGCTTCTCACTTGCGCTACCGGCGCCGTGCGCGCGCAGGGACTTCTCTTTTGGCTCTCCGGCAGCATCTCGGGCAGAGGCTGGGCGGAGCTGACGCCGGCGGCTTTCTGGGTGGGCGCCGGCACTATCGCCGCTTTCATCCTGAGCAAACCTCTCAGACTCTTATCTCTGGGCAGCCACGGCGCCGCGGCGCTGGGGTTGAACGTCGCTCTGGCGCAATGGCTCATTCTCGCCACAGCCGTCGTCCTGTGCGGTGCGGCCGTATCGCTGAGCGGGCTGGTGGGCTTTGTCGGGCTCATCGCCCCTTATCTCAGCCGGCAATTGTTCGGGCGTGACGAGCGCGTTCATCTTGTCACAACCGCCTGCCTGGGAGGCATGCTGGTTCTCTTGAGCGATCTGGCTGCCCGGACCCTGGCTCCTGGACAGGAGCTCCCCCTGGGAACACTGTTGAGCTTGATTGGCGCGCCCTTTTTCCTCTGGCTCGTGCTCAAGCAAAAAGGCGAGGGGCTCTGAATGAACGACACAATAAGCTCCATTTGCTGCAAGAATTTGACGGTTGGCTTTGACAGACAGCCAGTGGCCTGCTTGTCCGACTTTCAGCTGGCTCAAGGAGAGATTCTTGTGCTGGCCGGACCAAACGGGGCTGGCAAGTCCACAGCCTTGAAGACGCTGGCAAGGCAACTGTCCCCGCTTGCTGGTTCGATACATATCGACACCGCTGACCTTACGAAGCTGACATCCAGGCAATTTGCCCGCCGGGTCGCTTATGTGCCGCAGCGGCTGGATCTCACACAAGATCTTAGTGTCGTCGAATATGTGAGCCTGGGAAGATACTCGCACCAGAGCTGGTGGTCCTGGGAGAGCAACCAGGGGGACCGAACGGCAGTGGAAGAAGCGCTCGCTGTAACCGGTACATTGTCTGTGCGCTCAAAGCCTCTCGGGAGCCTTTCCGGCGGCGAGCGGCAAAGAGCAATGATTGCCACAGCTCTGGCTCAAAAGACTCAATTCTTGCTGGCGGACGAGCCCACTGCCCATTTAGATTTCAAGCATCAGCTCGAGCTGGTTTCACTTCTTAAGGATTTGAAGCAGAAGGGACTTGGCATCTTGCTTGTCCTTCATGACCTCAATTTGATTGCTCGCCTGGCCGACAGGATCATACTGCTGCAAAAAAACAAGGATGGTCCAAGCACAACAGCCGCCTCAGGCACCGCCTCTGAAGTCTTGCGCCCGGAGACGCTCTCGCTGGTCTATGAAGTGGAAGTAGCCATTCACACCGACCCGGCCAGCGGGCTGACCATTTATACACCGACATCCTGCAGGCTTTGAGCTGTCGGAGGCGTTCTTCTCACAGAAAATGGGAACCGCAACCCAACCAGCTGCCAGCATATGATCAAAATTCCCTCAGCTTGTGAAGAGCGGAGATTAGGTTTTTATGTCGACTGATAGATAAGTTGGCGGTTGCTTTCTATGATCTGTGGATCAGACAAAGAGGTGGGCTTATGACTAAACAGGGCAGCGTCATGCAGCAAGAAGCATACAAGATGCGCACGCGTCTCATTCACGGCAATTACCGGAGCAAGCATTGGGAGTTCAACCATCATGTCGTGCCGCCCATGTCAGCCTCGGCGGCTTATCGGCTGGATTCGGTCAACCGTGGAGCCGAAGGCTTTTCCGTATACGGATCAGCCGAAGCTGACAAAGCCAGCTCCTTGCCTATCTATATCTATGATCGCCTCGATGAGCCCACACGCGGGATGCTGGAAGAAAACCTCTCCCTGTCTGAGTTGGGAGAAATTGCCGTATGCTTCGCCAGCGGAATGGCAGCTGTCAGCGGCGCCGTCGGCGTCAATTGCCGGACCGGAGACCAGATTCTTGCGCACCACACTTTGTACGGTTGCACATACAGCCTGTTTACGAACTGGCTGCCCCGCTTCGGTATAGAGACTAGATTCGCCGATTTAAGAGATGAAGA